>DAIOGQ010000115.1:0-7816 GCA_036745175.1 Kineosporiaceae bacterium | reverse complement strand
GGCTACCCGCCGGACGCCTACCCGGTGAACGCCTACCCGGTGAACGCCTACCCGGTGAACGCCTACCCGGGCAACGGCTACCCGGGCAACGGCTACCCGGTCTCCCCCGACGTGCCCGCCGCGCCCGGCAGCCGTCCCCGGGACCGTGTGCGGCGGCTGCGCTCGACGCCCGACCCCTTTCCCGCCCAGGGCGGCGGGTGGGAGCGGGCATGACGCCCGTGGTCGGGGCCGCACCCGGGGACCGGATCCTGGCGGCCCTCGACCTGTGGCGGCTGCCGCCCGCGTCGCTCGCCGAGGTCAACGCCGCCGCCGCGCTCCAGACCCGGGTCGACCGCAAGTACCTCGTGCCGGCGGACGTCGCCTGGTCGGTCGTCGGTGACCTCGCGCCGAGCCATCACCTCATGCGTGTCGAGGGCAGGGCGAGCACGAGCTACGCGAGCCAGTACTTCGACCTGCCCGACTGGCAGTGCTTCCGCGCGCACGCCCAGGGCCGGCGGCGCCGGTGGAAGGTCCGTTCCCGGCTCTACACCGAGGACGGCCTGTGCCGGCTCGAGCTGAAGACGAAGGACAACCGCGGGCGCACGGTCAAGCACGGCCTCGAGCAGCCGCCGGCCAGCTTCCGCGCGATGACCGGGGCCGGGCGGGCGTTCCTCGACGACCGGCTGGGCGCCGACGGGTTCCGGGTGCCGGTCGGTGAGCTCGTCCCCGGGGTCCGGATCGACTACGCGCGGGCCACGCTCGTCGACCTGGCGGGCGGCACGAGGGTGACCATCGACGGCGGTCTCGTCGGGAGCCTCGGGCGGCGGCTGGTGCGGATCGACCGTCAGGTCGTCCTCGTGGAGACCAAGGGCGGGGTCCGGCCGTCGTCCGCCGACGCGCTCATCCGTCGGCACGGGGTCCAGCTCGCCGCCGTGAGCAAGTACGGCGTGACGCTGTCGATGCTCGAGCCGGCCCTGCCCGGGGCCGCGTGGCGTCGGACCGCCCGTCGCTACTTCTCGGTCGACGACCCCTGCGGGACCCGGCACGACGACTCGGTGGCCGCGCTCGCGTAGCCGCGATCGGTTCGCCGGCGGACACGCAGTCTTCACACTGCGACCCGCGGCGTCACACTCCCGTAACCCCGCACGTGTGCCCGCGAAACACCACGCGGAGATCTTTGCCTCGGCAGCCTGCCCCATCGTCGCGGCGGCACCGAGACCAGGAACGTTCACCGGCCCACGGCGCGCACTCGCCGGGGCCAGACCTCCCAAGGGGTGCGGATGGATACCGGAGACACCGCATGGGTGCTGGCGAGCGCTGCGCTCGTCCTGCTCATGACTCCCGGTCTGGCGCTTTTCTACGGCGGCATGGTCCGCACGAAGAGCGTCCTCAACATGATGATGATGAGCTTCGGCGCACTGGCGCTCATCAGCGTGCTGTGGGTCCTGTACGGCTACTCGGTCGCCTTCGGCGACGACCTCGGCGGCGGCCTCGTCGGAGACCCCACGCAGTTCCTCGGCCTGTCAGGCCTGCTGGGCGAGTCGAACCTCGTGTTCACGGTGCCTGCGATGGCCTTCGTCGCCTTCCAGGCGGTCTTCGCCATCATCACCGTCGCCCTCATCTCCGGTGCCGTCGCGGACCGCGCGAGGTTCGGCGCGTGGATGGTCTTCGCCGGGATCTGGGCGACGATCGTGTACTTCCCGGTCGCGCACTGGGTGTTCGCCTTCGACGGTGCGACCGCCGGTGAGGACAGCCTCGGCGGCTGGATCGCCAACCGGCTCGCGGCGATCGACTTCGCGGGCGGCACGGCGGTCCACATCAACGCCGGTGCGGCGGGCCTCGCGCTCGCCCTCGTCCTCGGCAAGCGGATCGGCTTCGGCAAGGACCCGATGCGGCCGCACAACCTCACCCTCGTCATGATCGGTGCGGGCCTGCTGTGGTTCGGCTGGTTCGGCTTCAACGCCGGCTCCGCCATCGGTGCCAACGGCATCGCCGCGGTCGCCTGGGTCAACACGATGGTCGCCACCGGCGCCGCCTCGCTCGGCTGGCTCCTCACGGAGAAGGTCCGCGACGGCCACGCGACGTCGCTCGGTGCGGCGTCCGGCGTCGTCGCCGGTCTCGTCGCCATCACCCCGGCCTGCTCCAGCCTCAACCCGGTCGGCTCGATCGTGCTCGGGTTCGTCGCCGGGGGCCTGTGCGCGATGGCGGTCGGCCTGAAGTTCCGGTTCGGCTACGACGACTCGCTGGACGTCGTCGGCGTCCACCTCGTCGGCGGTCTCGTCGGTACGCTCGGCGTCGGCCTCCTCGCCACCGCCGACGCGCCGGCCGGCGTCGACGGCCTGTTCTTCGGTGGTGGCGTCGACCAGCTGTGGCGCCAGGCCGTGGGCGCGTTCGCCGTCCTGGCCTACAGCTTCGTCGTCACCTTCGTCCTCGGCACGATCCTCCAGAGGACCATCGGCTTCCGGATCGACGCCGAGGACGAGGTGTCCGGGATCGACCTCGCGGTCCACGCCGAGTCGGCGTACGACCTCGCGTCGTCGAGCACGGGCACCTTCCGGCCGGGCGCCGGGGCGGTCAGTGTCAGCACGAGCGACGAGGGGGTCCGGGCGTGAAGCTCATCACCGCGGTCATCAAGCCGCACAAGCTCGACGAGGTCAAGGCCGCGCTGGAGGCCTTCGGGGTCCAGGGCATGACGGTCAGCGAGGCGAGCGGCTACGGCCGTCAGCGCGGCCACACCGAGGTCTACCGCGGTGCGGAGTACACCGTCGACCTCGTGCCGAAGGTCCGGGTCGAGGTGCTCGTCGACGACGGGGACTGCTCCGACGTCGTGGAGGTCGTCGTCAAGGCCGCCCAGACCGGGCGGATCGGCGACGGCAAGGTGTGGACGATGCCGGTCGACGACGTCGTCCGGGTCCGCACCGGAGAGCACGGGATCGACGCCCTGTGAACGGCTCCCCGCTCGCCGCGCGAGAACTGCGCGCCGTGTGAGCGCGGACGGGGCCCGCCGGCTGCGGCGGGCCCCGTCCACTCCCACCAGGTCCTCGGAGGTCTCCCGCGCCCATGTCCCAGCTCGGTCGGACCTCTGCCGCGGACGCCGCGTCCCGTGACCTGCGCAAGGAGCGCATCGCCCTCGCCGTCCGCTCGACGGCCCCGGGGCCGGTTCGCCGCCAGGGGATCACCGCCCTCGTCGAGCGGGCTCTCACGACGGCGTGGGATGAGGCGCTCGCGACCCACATGCCCGGTTCTCTCGGCGCCGCGGCCGAGCCCGGACGCCGTCGTGGCGGCCGTCGCGACCAGCTCACTCCGCCCGGCGGGATCAGCGCGAGCCCGCCCGAAGGCGTCCCCGTCGTGTCCGAGTCGGCCATCGCGCCGGGCCCTGACGGCGTCGCACTGGCCGTCGTCGGGAGCGTGGCCCGTCGCGACGCGGGACCCGCGAGCGACCTCGACCTCGTGCTGCTCCATGACGGCAGAAGCCTGAGCCCGCATCAGGTCTCGGCGCTCGCCGACGCCCTCTGGTACCCGCTGTGGGACGCCGGGCTGCGTCTGGACCACTCGGTCCGCACGCCGGCGCAGTGCCGGGACGTCGCGGGCTCGGACCTGTCCGCCGCGATGGGGCTGCTCGACCTGCGCGCGCTCGCCGGCGACGCCGGCCTCGTCGCCCGGACCCGGGCCGCGCTGCTCGGCGACTGGCGTGGCGGCATCCGGCGCCGCCTGCCGCAGCTGCTCGAGAACCTCAGGGAGCGCGGTCAGCGGTTCGGCGACCTCGCCCACCTTCTCGAGCCCGACCTCAAGGAGTCCCGCGGCGGCCTGCGCGACGTCACGGTCCTGCGCGCGCTCGCCGCGAGCTGGGTGACCGACCGTCCGCACGGTGCGGTCGACGCCGCTCACGAGCAGCTTCTCGACGTCCGCGACGCCCTCCAGGCGGTCACCGGCCGGTCCGCGGACCGGCTCCTGCTCGCCGAGCAGGACGGCGTCGCCGTCGCGTGCGGCCTGCAGGATGCCGACGACCTGCTCGCCGCCGTCTCCCAGGCCGGCCGGACCGTCGCGCACGCCGTCGACACGACCGTCCGCCGGGCCCGGCAATCGGTCCCGGTGCGGCGCCTGCGCCCCGGGACGCGCCGGCCGCGGCTGCACCCGCTCGGCCACGGGCTCGTCGAGCACGACGGCGAGGTCGTCCTCGGGGTCGGGGTCCGCCCCGAGGAGGACCCCGTGCTGCCGCTGCGGGCGGCGGCGACCGCGGTCCGGGTCGGCCTGCCGCTGTCCCCGGTCACGGTCGAACATCTCGCGAAGGACTGCCCGCCGCTGCCCGACCCCTGGCCGACGGCCGCCCGGGACGCCCTCGTCGAGATGCTCGCCGGCGGCCCGGCGCTCGTCGGGGTGTGGGAGTCCCTCGACCTCGCCGGCCTGACGACCGGATGGCTGCCGGAGTGGGCGGGTGTCCGAAACCGGCCGCAGCGCAACGCCGTCCACCGGCACACCGTCGACCGGCACAGCATCGAGGCCGTCGTCGGGACGGCACGCTTCCTGCGCGACGTCTCGCGGCCGGACCTCCTCGTGCTCGCGACGCTCCTGCACGACATCGGCAAGCTGCCCGGGGCGCTCGACCATTCGTCGGTCGGTGCGCCGCTGGCCGCGCGTGCCGCGCGCCGGATCGGCCTGCCGACCGCGGACGCCGAGGTCGTCGAGCGGTTGGTCCGCGAGCACCTGACGCTCGTCGAGCTCGCGACCCGTCGCGACCCCGACGACCCACGAACCGTCGAGGCCCTCGTCGGCGCCGTCGGCGGCCGGTCCGACGTCCTGACGATGCTGCGGGCGCTCACCGAGGCCGACGCGCGCGCCGCCGGTCCCGCCGCGTGGTCGGCCTGGCGGCTGCGGCTCGTCGACGATCTCGTCGAGCGGGCCCGGACGGCGCTGCGTGGCGAGGACCCGCCCGGCCCGGCCCCGATCACGTCGGCCGAGGCGGCGCTCGTCGACTCCGTCGTCGCCGACGCCCGGCCCCGGGTCGCGATCAGCCGGCTCGACGAGCTCCACGCCGTCACGGTCGTCGCCGTCGACCGCGGCGGTCTGATGGCCGACATCGCCGGCACGCTCGCCGCGTTCCGCCTGACGGTGAAGTCCGCGCTCCTGCGCACGGTCCCGAGCGGGGCCGGTGGCCCGGGCGTCGCCGTCGACACGTGGTGGGTCGACCCCGGACCCTTCGAGCTGCCGACCACGGCGACCCTCGAGACGGCGCTGCGCCGCCTCGGCGAGGGCGACGAGGCCGTCCTCGCGCCGCTGCGCCGGCGGGACGCCGGCTACCGCTCGACCGGCCACGCGGCTGACCGGCCTCGCGTCGTCCTCCTGCCGGGGGCGTCGGCGGACGCGACGGTCCTCGAGGTCCGGGCGGCCGACCGCCCGGGGCTGCTCCACGCCATCGGCACCGCGCTCACGGGCGTCGGGGTCGACCTGCGGTCGGCGCACATCGCAACCCACGCCGGGCAGGCGGTCGACGTCCTCTACGTCGCCGAGCCCGCCGGTGCGATCCTCACCCCGGCGCGGGTGGCCACCACCGTCGCCGCTCTGGTCGACGCGGGGACCATGCCTGAGGCCTGACGCAGGCTGCCGGCCGGGACGGCTGCCGGCCGGGGTGGGCGGCCTGCGGGGACGGGCGGGGTGGGCGGCCGGTTAGGCTGGACGACGAGCCCGTCCCGTTTCTCCCCCCACCGCCCCAGCGAGGACCGAAGTGTTCGCGACGCTGTCCGACCGCCTCTCCGCGACGTTCAAGAACCTGCGCGGCAAGGGCCGGCTGTCCGAGGCCGACGTCGACGCGACGATCCGTGAGATCCGGCGCGCGCTGCTCGACGCGGACGTCGCTCTGCCCGTCGTCCGGGACTTCTGCGCGACGATCCGGGAGCGCGCGCTCTCCTCCGAGGTGTCTCAGGCGCTCAACCCCGCGCAGCAGGTCGTCCAGATCGTCCACGAGGAGCTCGTCGCCGTGCTCGGCGGCCAGACCCGGCGGCTGGAGCTGGCGAAGAGCCCGCCGACGGTCATCCTGCTCGCGGGCCTGCAGGGTTCGGGCAAGACGACGCTGGCCGGCAAGCTCGGCCGGTGGCTCAAGGAGCAGGGCCACACGCCCGTCCTCGTCGCGTGCGACCTTCAGCGCCCCAACGCCGTCGACCAGCTGAAGGTCGTCGGCGAGCGGGCCGGGGTCGCGGTCTTCGCACCGCACCCGGGCACGTCCTCGTCCGGTGCCCTCGCCCACCCGGGTGCAGGTGCCGGCGACCCGGTCGCGGTGGCGCGCGACGGCGTCCGGTTCGCGCGCGACAAGCAGTACGACGTCGTCGTCGTCGACACCGCGGGCCGTCTCGGCGTCGACACCGAGATGATGCGGCAGGCGGCGGACATCCGCGACGCCGTCCGCCCGGACGAGACCCTCTTCGTCCTCGACGCGATGATCGGTCAGGACGCCGTCGCGACGGCGACCGCGTTCCGGGACGGCGTCGGCTTCACCGGTGTCGTGCTCTCCAAGCTCGACGGCGACGCGCGCGGCGGGGCCGCGCTGTCGGTCGTCGGGGTCACGGGCCGCCCGGTCATGTTCGCCTCGACGGGGGAGAAGCTCGAGGAGTTCGAGCTCTTCCACCCCGACCGGATGGCCTCGCGCATCCTCGACATGGGCGACGTCCTCACGCTCATCGAGCAGGCGCAGAAGGCCTTCGACTCCGACCAGGCCGAGGCGATGGCCGCGAAGTTCGCTGCCGACGAGGACTTCACCCTCGACGACTTCCTGCAGCAGATGGCCGCCCTGAAGAACATGGGCTCGCTCAAGAAGATGCTCGGGATGCTGCCGGGCATGGGCGAGCTGCGCGACCAGCTCGAGAACTTCGACGAGCGCGAGATGGATCGCGTCGAGGCGATCATCCGGTCGATGACACCGCAGGAGCGCCGACAGCCGCGCATCCTCAACGGCTCGCGCCGGCTGCGGATCGCCCGGGGCTCGGGCGTCCAGGTGAACGACGTCAACCAGCTCCTGGAGCGGTTCACCGACGCGCAGAAGATGATGCGCCAGATGCGCAAGGGGCTCGGCGGCATGCCGGGCATGCCGGGCATGCCGGGTCTCGGCGGCGGGGGCAAGAAGGCCCGCGGCCGGACGGCGCCGCCGCAGCGCAAGGGCAAGGCGAAGTCCGGCAACCCGGCCAAGCGCGCGCAGCAGGAGCGCGAGGCGGCGCAGCGGGCACTCTCCGGCCCGCAGCAGCCCGCGGGGCAGGGCGGCAGCGCCTTCGGCCTCGGCGGTGCCACCGACGGCCGCGGTCGTGCGGCCGGCGACCACGGCGGTGCTGCCGCGGCGCCCGACCCGGCGAACCTCGAGCTGCCGCCCGGCTTCGAGAAGTTCCTCGGCCGCTGACGCTGCGGCCCGCGCACCGAGAGGTGCACGGGCGCGGGGTGTGCCGGCGCCGACCGGCTGCACCCGCGGCAGCACGGCTGGCGTGTCGTGGTGGCGTACTGGGTACGTTGTCGCGCATGCCGGACGACGTCGTGCTGCATCTGCGCGGGCATGTGCTCGTGGGTCCCGACGAGGAGCGTCACGAGGCCTGGGTCGTCGGCGGCCGGATCACGTTCGACGCCCCGGTGGGCCGTGCCGCCGGCGCAGCGGTCCAGGTCGTCGAGGGCTGGGTGCTTCCCGGGCTCGTCGACGCGCACTGCCACATCGGGATCGACGCCGGGGGCGGCGTCGATGCCGCGACGGCGGAACGGCAGGCGCTCACGGACCGGGACGCCGGCAGCCTGCTCGTGCGGGACTGCGGCTCGCCGGTCGACACCCGCTGGATCGACGACCGCGAGGACCTGCCCGTCGTCGTCC
>DAIOGQ010000114.1:0-11270 GCA_036745175.1 Kineosporiaceae bacterium | reverse complement strand
GGGAGCGCCGGATGTCCGAGTTCGTCCCCGGCCTCGAGTGCGTTGTCGCCTTCGAGACCGAGATCGCCGAGCCCGACCGCGAGGGCGGGGCTCTGCGTTACCGCGGCGTCGACATCGAGGACCTCGTAGACCGGGTCTCGTTCGGCAGCGTCTGGGGCCTGCTCGTGGACGACGAGTTCAACCCCGGGCTGCCCCCCGCCGAGCCGTTCCCTCTCCCCGTGCACACCGGGGACGTCCGCGTCGACGTCCAGAGCGCGCTCGCGATGCTGGCGCCCGTCTGGGGCTTCCGGCCGCTGCTCGACATCGACGCCGAGACCGCCCGCGAGGACCTCGCGCGCGCCTCCGTCATGGCGCTGTCCTTCGTCGCCCAGTCCGCCCGTGGCCTGGCGCTGCCCATGGTGCCGCAGCGCGAGGTCGACAAGGCCGCGACGATCGTCGAGCGGTTCATGATCCGCTGGCGGGGCGAGCCCGACCCGCGGCACGTGGAGGCCGTCGACGCCTACTGGGTCTCGGCCGCCGAGCACGGCATGAACGCCTCGACCTTCACCGCCCGCGTCATCGCGGGAACCGGTGCGGACGTCGCGGCGTGCCTGTCCGGTGCGGTCGGCGCCATGAGCGGTCCGCTGCACGGCGGCGCCCCGGCCCGCGTGCTCCACATGATCGAGGGGGTCGAGCAGCTCGGCGACGCCCGCAGCTACGTCAAGCAGGTGCTCGACCGCGGCGAGCGGCTCATGGGGTTCGGCCACCGGGTCTACCGCGCCGAGGACCCGCGGGCACGGGTGCTGCGGGCCACCGCGAAGCGGCTCGAGGCGCCGCGCTACGAGGTCGCCGCCGCCCTCGAGGACGCCGCGCTCGCCGAGCTGCACGAGCGCCGCCCCGACCGCGTGCTCGCGACGAACGTCGAGTTCTGGGCCGCCGTCGTCCTCGACTTCGCCGGCGTCCCCGCGCGCATGTTCGCCCCGATGTTCACCTGCGCCCGGACCGCGGGCTGGTCGGCGCACGTCCTCGAGCACAAGCGGACGAGCCGCCTCGTCCGGCCGGCGGCCCGGTACGTCGGCCACGGCCCGCGTCCGGTCGAGGCCGTGACGGGGTGGGACCTCGCCCTGAGCCGGGGCGTCGTCCACTGAGCCGTCCTCCGGGCGGCGCGTCGATCTTGGCCGGGCGTGCGGGAGGATGGGAGGCGGGGCAGCGGCGCCCCTCCTCCTCGACCGGGAGGGGCCGACGGCCGACGCCCGGTCGGGTCCCACTCCCGAGCACGAAGGCAGCCTCGTGACCACGACGACCGACGTCACCGCGATCACCGTCCCCGCCGACCTCCTGCCCGCCGACGGGCGCTTCGGCTCCGGCCCGAGCAAGGTCCGCGCCGAGCAGGTCGAGTACCTCGCCTCGATCGCTCGTACGGTCCTGGGCACCTCGCACCGCCAGCAGCCGGTCAAGGACCTCGTCCGCCGGATCCGCGAGGGTCTGTCGACGTTCTTCACCCTCCCCGAGGGCTACGAGGTCGTGCTCGGCAACGGCGGCGCGACGTGCTTCTGGGACGTCGCCGCGTTCAACCTCGTCCGCGAGCGCGCCCAGCACCTGGCGTTCGGCGAGTTCTCCGGCAAGTTCGCCGCCGTGACGAGGAACGCGCCGTTCCTCGGCGAGCCGACGATCGTCCGGGGCGACCCGGGCACGCTGCCCGCACCCTGCGCCGAGGCGGGCGTCGACGTGTACGCCTGGGCGCACAACGAGACGAGCACGGGCGTGATGGCGCCCGTCCGCCGGGTCGACGGCGCGGACGACGGGGCGCTGATGCTCGTCGACGCGACGTCCGGCGCCGGCGGTCTGCCGGTCGACGTGAGCCAGGCCGACACGTACTACTTCGCCCCGCAGAAGGCCTTCGCGTCCGACGGCGGTCTGTGGCTCGCGCTCATGTCTCCGGCCGCGCTCGCCCGGGTCGAGGAGATCAAGGGGTCGGGTCGCTGGATCCCGGACTTCCTCGACCTCACGACGGCGATCGACAACTCGCGCAAGGACCAGACGTACAACACCCCGGCGGTCGCGACGCTCGCGATGCTCGCGCACCAGGTCGAGTGGCTGAACGCCGCCGGTGGCCTCGGCTGGGCAGCGGCGCGGACCGCCGACTCCTCGTCGCGGTTGTACGGCTGGGCGGGGCGGACGGCCTACACCACGCCCTACGTCGCCGACCCGGCAGCGCGCAGCCAGGTCGTCGGGACGATCGACCTCGACGGGTCCGTCGACGCCTCCACGGTCGCGAAGGTGCTGCGCGCCAACGGAGTCGTCGACGTCGAGCCGTACCGCAAGCTCGGTCGCAACCAGCTGCGCGTCGCGATGTTCCCGGCCGTCGAGCCGTCGGACGTCGAGGCGCTGACCCGTTGCGTCGACTTCGTCGTCGACGCCCTCGCCTGACAGCTGCACTGATGCATCCGTGACCCCCGTCCTGGTCCGGGACCAGGTCACCTGGGCGGGCTACGCGACGCTGTCGACGTGGGGCTGGTTCCTCTACGCGTGGGGCGGCATCCTGCCGCTGCTGCGTGCCGAGCAGGGCACGAGCCGCACGGTGATGGGCCTGCACGGCTTCGTCATGTCCCTGGGGGCGATCGTCGCCGGACTGCTCACGGTGCGCATCGTGGCCCGGGTCCGCCGCCGCGGCGCGGTCCGGCTCGGGCTCATGCTCGTCGTCGCCGGGATCGGCATCCTCTGCCTGGCCGGACCGCCGCTGCTGACCCTGCCGGCGATCCTCGTCGCGGGAACCGGCGGCTCGATCGTGCTCAACGCCGCCAACCCCGGCATGTCCGACCATCACGGCGACGCGTCCGCCACGGTCCTGGCCGAGGGCAACGCGGTGGCCGCCGGGGTCGGGATCCTCGCGCCTGCGGCCGTCGGCGCGGGCGTCGCGCTCGGGCTCACCTGGCGTCCGGCCGCGCTCGTCGTGGTCCCGCTGGCGCTGCTGTCCTGGCTGCTCCTGCGCCGGGTGCCGACCGACACCGCGGCGCTCGACAGCGCACCGGCGCTGCGCCCGGCGGGCGCCGACGGGTCGCTCGGCCTGCGCTTCTGGCTGCTCGCCACGGCGCTCGTCACCGGCGTCGGGATCGAGTTCGCCAACACCGCCTGGGCCGCGGACCTGCTCGCGGTCCGCACGGGGATGAGCCCCGCGACGGCGTCGGCAGGCGTCACGGCGATCGTCGTGGGGCTGACCGTGGGCCGCCTCGTCGCCGGCCGGCTCGCGCTGCGCATCGCACCCCGTCTGCTGCTGCTCGCCGCGATGGGCCTCACCTTCGCGGGCTGGCTCCTGCTCTGGACGACGACGTCGCCCCTGGTCGCCGTGGCCGGCGTCGTCGTCGTCGGGCTCGGGATCTCCGGGCACTACCCGCTCGGCGTCTCGCTCGTCTACGCGGCGGCCGGCACCCAGGGCGACCGGGCGACCGGCATCATCTCCCTCGGCATCGGGGCCTTCGCGGCGACGACCCCGTTCGTCCTCGGGGCACTCGCCGACGCGACGAGCACGCACACCGCGTTCCTCGTCGTCCCGGTCCTCGTCCTCGCCGTCGTCGGGTTCCTGGTCGCCGCCGGCCCCGGTCCCGCGCCGGACCGGGAGCCGGCCCCGCCCAGCCGCTGACAGCGTGTCGTCATGACTGCGCGCAACCCGGCGCGCGGTGCGGCTCAGGTGAGCGTGACCGGGCCGGACGGCGTCCGGACGACGACGGCGAGCAGGCCGGTCCGGTCCGCGGCCGGGGCCCAGCGGAGCGGGACCGGTGGCTCGCCCCCGAGCCAGGCGTGCAGCCGGTCGGCAGCGTCCGAGCCGTCGGTGGCCCCAGGCCCCGCCGCAGCGACGAGGGCGGCCACCGTCACGCCCGCGGGGCCGCCGGCCGCCGGGTGCAGGTCGGCGGGGACGCGCCAGGTGAGGAAGAACGGCAGCCACGGGTCCGCGGCGAGCGTCTCGACGCCGGCCTGCTCCCAGCCGAGCCGGACGCCGTCCGGCCGGGTCCGACCGCCGGGCACCGGGGTCAGCCCGAGCCGGTGCGCGACCGGGCCGAGGTCGTCCACGGCGACCGCCCAGCCGACCCAGCCGCCGCCGTCCGCGCACCGGCGCGCGACGACGGACCCGAAGGGCGATCCGGCCGCGAGGTCGGGGTCCTCGACGGCGACGACCTCGACGTAGCCGTGCTCCAGCGCGACGACGGCGTTGCGGGTGCCGTACGTCGGGTGGCTGCCGCCGGGGCGGGCGGTACCGCCGACCCGGGCCGCAACCTGCTGCGCGGTCGCGGTCAGCCCGTCCGGACCGGCCGCGAGGACGACGTGGTCGAACGCGGGCCCGCTCACCCGTGACGCCGCCGTCGCCGGGTCGCCGTCGCGGCCGCCCCGACCGCGACGACGGCGAGCGCCGTCACGCCCCCGAGCGCTGCGACGCCGCCCGCGGACGGACCCGAGCCGTCGCCCGTGGACCCGTCGCCGGTGGAGCCGTCGCCCGTGGAACCGTCGCCCGTGGACGGGGTGGCCGTCGGCTCCGGCGGTCGGGCGGCGAGGACCTCGGCGGGCGCGACGAAGAGCAGCACGGGCTTGTCCGTGCCCTCGGTCGTCAGCAGGAACGCCCCGTCGTGGTCGACGGCGATCCCCTCGCCCTGGCCCTGCCGGGGCAGCCGGGTCGTCGCGAGGGGCGCCCAGGTCGCCTCCGGGTCGCCGAGGGTCGACAGCGGTGGCATCAGCGCGAGCTCGCCGTAGGTCCGCAGCGCGACACGGCCGTCCGGCAGGGTCACGCCGTCGGTGACCAGCACGAGCGGCACGCGGCCGACGAGCTCGAGCGTCGCGTCGACGGCGCCCGGGGTGTCGCGGGTGCCGGGCCAGGCCTTCTCGGGGACGGCGTAGACGCGGCCACCGAGCACCCCCTTCGTGACGACGTACAGCCGGCCGGTGTCCGGGTCCGCGACGAGGGTCTCGGCGTCGACCGGTTGGTCGGGGTAGGTGAGGGTGATGGTCCGCAGCGGCCGGACCGTGGCGTCCACGAGCTTCTTGGGCTCGGCGACGACGTGGATGCTCACCGTGGGCCGGTCGCCGCGGTTGTCGCCGATGTCGCCGACGGCGATGAGCGGGGCGTCGTCCGGCGCGCGCAGCGCGGTGGCGGCCTCCCAGTCCTGCGCCTCGACGCCGCGCAGGTCGAGGACGGCAGCGGTCCGGCCGGACCGCGCGACGGCGAACAGCCGGGCCGTGCCACCGGAGTCGTTGAAGGTCCACAGGATCCCGGTGGTGCGGCCGCTCGCGACGAGGCCCGAGCTCTCGGTGATCCGGTTGTCCTTGATGGTCCGCTCGGCGACCCGGGCCGGACCGGACGGTGCCGGGTCCGCGGTGGGGTCGGCCGCGCCCGTCGTCGCGGCGAGCCCGGGCGCGGCACCGGCACCGGCACCGAGGACGACGGCGAGCAGCCCGCCGGCCGCGGCGGACAGGCCTCGTCGGCGGCCGGGTCGGGGGCCGGTCACGCGTCGACCTCCAGCGCGGTCGCGACCTCGGCGGAGAGCATCCGGGCGAGGGCCGGCTCGACGTGCCAGGCGGCCGTCAGGTCGAGGTACTCGGCGCGGCGCGCGGTGTCCGCGGCGGCGCCGGTGCGTTCGGCACGGACGAGGGCGTTGCGCGCGGTGTGCCGGGAGTCGACGAACTCGACGACGTCGACCCGGTAGCCGAGCAGACGCAGCAGGGCGGCCCGGATCGCGTCGGTGAGGACGTCGGCGAAGCGCTCGCGGAGGATCCCGTGCCGGGTCAGCGCGGTGTACGGGTGCGGGGGCGGGTCGCCGTCCGCCTGCGCGCGGACGAGCTGGCGCTGGACGTCGTGGTGGCAGCAGGGAGCAGCGAGCACCACCGGAGCCTCCCACCGGACGGCTCGGGCGAGGGCCTCGTCGGTCGCCGTGTCGCAGGCGTGCAGGGCGAGCACGACGTCCACGGCCTGCGGCGCGTCCATCGCGTCCGGCACGTCGGCGTCCGCGATCGTGCCGGTGACGAAGCGCAGGCCCGCCAGGCCGAGCTCGGCCGCGAGCCGGGTGTTCCGGGAGACCATGTCCGCCCGGACGTCGACCCCGACGGTCGTCACACCGGTCGCCGCGACGTCCGGGCGGCCGGACAGCCAGCGGTGTGCCGCGAACGTCAGGTAGGCGTTGCCGCACCCGAGGTCGACGACGCGCAGCGGCCTGCCCGCCGCCCGGGCGTGGTCGAGCGCACGGCCGACGACGGGTGCGAGCAGCCGCAGGAACGCATCGACCTGGCGGCGCTTGTCGGCGTCCGCGCCGAGCGCCCCGAAGAGCGGGTCCCCGGGGTCGAGCAGCCGCTCCTTCGGCCGGTCGTGCGCGGTGACGCGGTCCGCCCCGTCGTCACGGCGGGACGTCCGCGCGGTGTGCACCTGGGCGTCGCCCTTCTTCGTGACGCGGAGCTGGACGACCGCGTCGGAGGTCTCGACGTGCCAGCTGCCGAACGGCTCGGCGAGAAGCGCGTCGACGGCGCGCTCGGCATCCTGACCGGGCGCCCGGTTGCGCGTCGTCGGCGTCCGGCCGTCGGTGGTGACGACCTGGAGCAGGCGGCCCGCCTTGAGGTCGACGGGCCGCAGCTCGGCGCGGGCGCAGCTGGGGACGGCGCCCCGGCGGCGTCCTGCGGCGACGGCGCGGACCAGCGTCCCGGTGTCGAGGAGCATCGGGCGCAGCGCCGCGAGGGCGGCGGCGAGGTCCTCGGGCACGCCGACCATGGTCCCATCACGCCGGGCCGCCGCCGGACGCGGTGCCGCCGCGCCGGCACCCGACACCCGTCAACAGTCAACCGTCAGTACGACGTGACGACGGCCGCCGGCGCGATCGTGATCTTCGGCTGCTTCGCCGGGTCGAGCCAGCGCAGGATCCTGACCATGCTCGCCGAGGTGACGCTCACGCAGCCCGCGGTCGAGCCACGACCGTTGACGTGGAGGAAGATGCCGCTGCCCCGGCCGACGACGGGGTCCGGCCGGTTGAAGTCGATGACCGCCGAGTACGCGTACTGCGTCGGGTAGCTGATGAGTCGCTCGGAGCCGTCGACGCCGCGCTCGGTCCGGCGGAAGCCACCCGCGCTGCCCCACCGCGGCTGGTTGTAGTAACGGCTCTTCCGGTCGCCGACCCACCACTGGTCGCGGGAGCGGATCCGCCAGTACGGCAGGTCGGTCCCCGGGTCGGCCTTGATGCCGAAGGCCCTGGTGACCCGGAACGTCCCGGCCGGCGTCGTCCCGTCGCCCTGGACCCGTCCGGCGGCGGGCCGCATCCCGCTGTAGCCGACCCGCGCCGGCATCGGGCCCATGACGAGGCGCCAGCGACCGTCGCGCTTCTCGTAGCCGCGCAGCTGGGCCCACGTCGTCCGCCAGGACGCCGAGGTGACCACGAGGACCTGCCCCGACGTCCCGGTGTGCCGCAGCCGCGCGGGCAGCTGGTCGTACGACACCGCCGCGGCGGGCGGCGGCACGAGGACCACGGCGACCACGAGGGCGAGCACGGCGGCGAGGAAGGCCGCGGGACGGCGCAGGGACCTGGGGACCACTGCTGCGGCGCGCATGCGTCAACGATCGACCGGCGGCCCGTTCTCCTGAAGCGGTCCGCCCGCGGTACCCGCTTTCAGGCGAGGACGGCGGCGAGCTCGGCGTGGGCCATCGCGTGCGCCTGCGCGACGGGGCCGTACGTCACGGCGCCGCCGTAGGTGTTGAGGCCGTTGGCGAGTGCGACGTCGTCGCGCAGCGCCTGCTGCCAGCCCTTGTTCGCGAGCTCGACGGCGTAGGGCAGCGTGACGTTCGTCAGCGCGTACGTGCTCGTGTTCGGGACGGCACCGGGCATGTTCGCGACGCAGTAGAACACCGAGCCGTGCACCTGGTACGTCGGGTCGGCGTGCGTCGTCGCGTGCGAGTCCTCGAAACAGCCGCCCTGGTCGATCGAGATGTCGACGAGCACGCTGCCCGGCTTCATCCGCGAGACGAGCTCGTTGCTCACGAGGGTCGGGGCCTTGGCACCCGGTACGAGGACGGCTCCGATGACGAGGTCGGCGTCGAGGACGGCCTTCTCGACCTCGTAGGCGTTCGACGCGACGGTCTGGCAGTGACCCTGGTAGATCGCGTCCATCTGGCGCAGCCGCGCGACGTTGCGGTCGAGCAGGAGCACCTCGGCCTGCATGCCGAGAGCGATCGCCGCGGCGTTCTGACCGGCGACGCCGGCGCCGATGACGACGACCTTCGCGGCGTACACCCCCGGGACGCCGCCCATCAGGACGCCTCGGCCGCCCTGGGCGCGCATCAGCGTGTGCGCGCCGACCTGGGGGGCCAGCCGGCCGGCGACCTCGGACATCGGCGCGAGGAGCGGGAGGGAGCGGTCGGACAGCTCGACGGTCTCGTAGGCGATCCCGGTGACCTTGCGGGCGACGAGCTCCTCGGTGAGGGCCTTGTCGGCGGCGAGGTGCAGGTACGTGAAGAGGGTCTGGCTCTCCCGCATGCGGTGGTACTCGCTGGCGACCGGCTCCTTGACCTTGAGGATCAGGTCCCCGGTGCCCCAGACGTCGTCCGCCGCCGGCAGGATCGTGGCGCCCGCCGAGACGTAGTCCGCGTCGGTGATCGAGGAGCCGGCGCCCGCGTCGGCCTCGACGAACACCTCGTGCCCGTTGCGGGCGAGCTCGTGGACCCCGGACGGGGTGATGGCCACCCGGTACTCGTGGTTCTTGACCTCGCGGGGGATGCCGACCTTCACCGTGGACCAGTCCTCTCGAATTCGACGGTTTGCTCTGTTGGCAGGCTAGACCCGGTTCAGCGACATGTGGTGCCAAGTCGTGCCCCGTGCAATCGTTTCCCTGGCATGATGTGCTCATCTGACGGCTTGCGGGAGGTCGAACGTGCCAGTGACGGCCATCCCGGGTCTGGACGCCGTGGACCGGGCCATCCTGCGCGAGCTCCAGGTCGACGGGCGACTGACGAACGTCGAGCTCGCCAAGCGGGTGCGGCTGTCGCCGTCCCCCTGCCTGCGCCGGGTCAAGTCGCTCGAGGAGCGCGGCTACATCCGCGGCTACATCGCGATCCTGGACCGACCGGCGGTCGACCGCGGACTCTACGTCTTCGTCATGGTCCGTCTGACGTCGCAGCGCCAAGAGGTCCTCGAGTCGTTCGAGGAGTCCGTCGCCGGCCTGGAGGAGGTGCTCGAGTGCTACCTGATGACCGGGGAGTCCGACTACCTGCTCGGTGTCGCCGTCGCGGACCTCGACGCGTACCAGCGGTTCTTCACCAAGCGGCTCGGTGAGCTGCCGGGGGTCGCGTCGCTGCGCAGCCTGATCTCGATGAAGACGGTGAAGTACACGACCGCGGTGCCGGTCTGAGGGTAGGCCTGAGGGAGGTCCGAGGGAGCGCACGCTCTGGGTCTCAGAGCGAGGGGCGGCCCTCGCGGCGCAGGTCGGGACCGCCGGGCTCGCCGCCGGGGGCGACGCGGATGCCGCTGCGCGGGGTGGGCACCGGCGGGACCCGCAAACCGACGGGCGGGGTGAGACCGCGGGCGATGCCGTCGAGGTCGATGATCATGTCGCTGGAGTCGGTCAGGCTCTTCTTCATCGAGCGGTCGGCGCGTCCCGCGGCCCGGCACATCGCGATGACGACGACGTAGACGAGCGCCGCGAAGGTGAGGAAGGCGGCGCCGAGAACGTTCAGGAGCGTCATGACCCCCCCTTCCCGCACTCTCGACCCTCCGGGAGGCGGGGGGCGACCGCGCACCGGAACTGTCTCGGCAGGACCTGCGTACCTGGCGGGCGCTGCCGGGATCACCTTTCACCCAAACGGACGTGGCGTCCAGACTCCGAGGGCAGAAAACTTGCCCCTCGCACCATCCTCACGCCCCCCGTTGACCCGGACTTGACCGGCGCTTGACCGACAGGCCCCTGACGGCCCGGAGGCACCCGGCGGAGCGCCCGACGGACCTCGTGCGGGACGTCCCGGCGGACGCGTCCGTCCGACCGCGTCCGGTCTGACGGCGTCTGTCCGGAACGTGATGGATCGCGTCCGTCAGCCCCGCGCGCCGTCGAGGAGGGCGTCGTCCAGCGCGGCCTCGACCGTCTCGGCGATGGCCGCGTAGCCGGCGTCGCTCGGGTGGATCCGGTCGCCGCAGTCGTAGCGCGCCAGGAGCCGGGTCGGCACCGCGGGATCGCGCAGGGTGGCGTCGAGGTCCGCGACAGCGTCGGCGTGCCCGCCGGCGAGGGCCTCGGTGCGGATCCAGGCGTTGACCTGCTCGCGGACCCGCTCGCCGGCGGGGGACCAGGCGGACCGCCCGCCGTACGGCGTCAGCGTCGCGAGGACCACCGTGAGCCCGCGGGCGTGCGCCCGGTCGGCGAGCGTCCGCAGACCTGAGACGAGGTCGCCGGCGCGTACTCGCGGCGTCTGCTGGATGTCGTTGATCCCCTCGAGGAGAACGACCGTCCGCACCCCTGGCACGTCGAGGGCGTCGCGCTCGAACCGGGAGGCGCCGGCCGGACCGTACCGCGGGGAGCCTCGCAGGACGCGGTTGCCGCTGATCCCGGCGTTCGCGACGGCGAGGCCGGGGACGCGGGCGGCGAGCAGGTCCGGCCAGCGCCGGTCGGCGTCCCGGGTCGAGCCGGAGCCGTCGGTGATCGAGTCGCCGAACGCGACGAGCGTGGAGCCGGCGAGCGCCGCGGGCAGCCCGGTCCCGCTGCCGATGCCCGTGCCGGCCGGCCCGGCAGACCCGGCGCCCGGCCGGACGTCCAGCGCCGTCAGCACGAACCACGAGCCGACCTGCTCGGTGAACGGGGTTCCCCGTGCGTCCCCGGCGTGGTCACCGGGCACCGAGAGCCAGCTGGTCGCCACGGCCGCCGAGTGCCCGGTGAGCGGGACCCGGCCCCCGGTCAGCGCGACCGACACGAGGACGTCGGCACGGGCCGGGACGACCAGCACGACGGCGTCCGAGCGCACCTGCCCGCCGCGCGGCAGGCGGACGGCCCGGGCACCGTCGAAGGTCACGGTGCGCAGCGTGCCCGGCGCCGCGGCAGCGGACCCGCCGGTCCCGGACCGTGGCAGGCCGACCGTCACGCTCGCGACCCCGAGCGGGCGGGTGCCGAAGAGGTTCGAGAGCGTGAGCCGCAGCGCACCGCCGCCGACGCTCGGGTGCACCCGCATCCGGACGGTGCGGCCGGCCAGGCCCCGCGCGGCGACGGACCCGGGCGGCGCGGGCTGCGTCGCGGCCTGCCAGCTCCGGACCCAGCAGGGCCCGGCGGCCACGTCGGCCGGCACGGTCGCG
>DAIOGQ010000113.1:0-11494 GCA_036745175.1 Kineosporiaceae bacterium | reverse complement strand
GGCCGGTCCTGCGCCTCGTCCGAGCCGCTGCCGGAGCAGCCGGTGACGGCGAGCGCGCCGACGAGGGCGAACCCTAGGGCTCGGCTCAGGCTCCCCGGTGGTGTGCCCGCCCGGCGCCGGCCGTGGATGCGCGGCGGCGACGACGTCGCGGCAGGGGAGTGCTGCGGGTCGCCGCTCCCGGCGGGACCGCCGCCGCTCGGGTCGTCGTCGTCCCCGCGCCCGTCCCCGTAGTCGTAGTCGGCCGACCAGTCGTCGACCCTCCCGGTGCGGCGCCGCAGGACGACCAGCGTCACGGCGCCCGCCACGAGCAGGAGCAGGCCGACCGCGATGAAGGCGGGGGCCGAGGAGGTGCCGGCGGTCCGGGTCCAGGTGACGTCGACCCGTTCGAGGTCGCCGGCGTCGGCGCCGGCGACGACGACGACCGCGCGCCAGCGGCCGTCGGCCGGCCTCCAGGCGAGCCGGGCAGCCCCCTGGCCCGACGCGCTCGCGACCCAGATGTCGGCGTCGGCCGGGTCGGGAGCCCTCGTGGCGCCGTCCCGGCGGGCGATGTCGAGCGCGCCCTCGGTGCCGTCCCGGCCGTCCCCGCCCGATCCGAGCACCTCGACCCGGCCGAGGTCGCCGAGCCAGGCCTCGACGTCGTCGGCGCGCGCGACCCCGATGAAGACCGTGCGGTCCGCGCTCGTCGCCGACGCGCGCAGCCCGACCCGGATCGCGCCGGAGTCGAGGACGTCGGCCGACGTCGTCACGGCGGCCACGCCCGTCAGGCCTGCGGTGCCGCCCGTCGTCTCGACGAGGTCACCGGCGGCGCCGGCGCGCACAACACCGGTCAGCAGGAGGACGATCCCCACCAGCGCGGCAAGCACCGCGGCCGTGCGGGCCACGGTCCGTCCCGGACCGGTCATGTCAGCCGCCGCCCCCGTCGCCGACCGGGGCCTGCGGCGACGTCCGGGTCCCACCGCGGACGAGCGCGGCGTCGAGCCGGTCGAGCTTGGCCTGCATCTCCCCCGTACGCCCTGCGCGGATGTCGGCCTTGAGAACGAGACCGACCCGGTCGCCGTGCGCGGCGACCGCGTCGACGGCCCGGCGGACGACGTCCATGCACTCGTCCCAGCTGCCCTCGACGGTCGTGAACATCGCGTCGGTGCGGTTCGGGAGGCCGCTCTCACGCACGACGCGGACGGCGTCGGCCACAGCCTCGGTGACCGAGTCGCCGACGCCCGACGGCGTCACGGAGAAGGCGATGAGCATGGTCCCGACCCTAACCGAACGGTGTCGAAGGACATCTCCGCGAGCCGCCCGGGCCGTCCACCGGCGGGTCCCTCATGTCGGGCCGGGTACCGCCGACAGGTCACGCGGGAGCCAGGACGGCTCAGTTTCTGCGGCGCCATGGAGGGCTGGATGCGTCACGCGGCATGGGCACGACGAGCAGGGTCCTTCGCGACCCGGCTCGTGCTTGCCGTCCTGGTGACGGCCTGCCTCACCGCCGCCGCGCAGTCGGTGCTCGCCGGGCGGCTGGCCGCCCGGGCCATGGAGCGCGATGCCGTGAGCCGGGTCGTCGACGTCGCCGCCGGCGCGCAGGCCCGGGTCGGCGGTCGGCCCTCCCCCGGGGCGCCCGACGTGACTGCCGACCGGACGGCGCTCGAGGCCGACCTCGCCGACCTCGCCACGCAGCACGGGGTGGTCACCGCCCGGGTCGTCGAGGCACCCCCGGCCGACCAGCCGACCGTTGTGCGGACTGCCGCCGGGGGTCGCGAGGTCCTCGTCGTCACCGCACCGGTGGGGCTGCGGTCCGGCGACGTGGGCCTGCAGGTCACCCTCGACACCGCCGACGCCCGCGCCCGGTCCCAGGCTCTGCGCCGCAGCCTCGTCGTCGTCGTCGGGCTCGGCGCCGTCGCCGCCGTCCCGCTCGTGCTCCTGCTCGGTGGGCGCAGGCTGCTGCGCCGCCACGGTGACGTGCTGCGGCTCGCCGGCACCGACGACCTCACCGGCACCGGGTCCCGCCGGGCGTTCGTCGAGGATCTCGAGGCGGCGCTCGAGCGCGCGACCCGGGTGGGCGAGCCGCTCACCCTGGTGCTCGCGGAGCTCGGGGGCCTGCAGGTCGTCACGGCCACGGTCGGCCGCCGCCGGGCCGAGGCGCTCCTCGGCGAGGCCGGGACGGTGCTGCACGAGCGGCACTGCGACAACGCCTACCGGATCGGCGGGGACGTCTTCGCGCTCGTCCTGCCGGGGGCCGGTCCGGACGAGGCGTTCGCCGTGGCCGACGCCCTCCGCGCCGAGGTCGCCGATCGGGCCGCGCCGCTGTCCCTGACCGTCGGCCTCGCCGGCCTCGACGAGCGGTGCACCGACTTCGAGACCCTGCTCATCGCGGCGGACGCCGCTCTCGACGAGGCGAGGTCGCTGGGCGGCAACCGTGTCGTGGGTCCGGGCGACTCGGCCTTCGGCCTGCGCTGGGTCGCGAACCGGCCGAGGGGCTGAGCCGTAGCACGAGGACGACCTCGACGTGCGAGATCCAGCCCGGGCCCGCGTCGCGGACGTGGCCGATCGGGGTCATGACGAGCTGCTCGTCGCTGCCGGCGCCATCTCGCCGCGTGCGAGCAGCCCGGCGGCGCAGGTCGCGGCCACGCCGCCCGAGACGACGAGCGGGACGACCCCCTGCCCGGGGGCGAGATCCCACAGCAGGCCCGCCCAGAGCCCCGCGACCAGGACGGCGCCGCTCGTGAGCCCCTGGAAGACACCCTGCGCGCGGCCCCGGACGGCGTCCGGCACGAGCGAGGACACCCACGCCTTCCCGACCCCGTCCGTGAACGCCGGAAAGAGCCCGTAGACCGCGACGAGCACGTAGACCCAGGCACCGCCGTCCACGAGCCCGAGGCCCGCGTAGGCGACGGCGAACGCGACGAGGCCGACGCCGTAGACCACGGCCGGCGGGAGCGCGTCCGCGAGCCGGCCGGCGGGGTAGGAGCCCAGCGCGTAGACCGTGTTGAAGAGCACGTACGCGAGGACGACGTGGGTCGTCGAGAAGCCGAGCTCCATGACGCGCAGGAGGACGAGCGTGTCGGGGAAGTTCACCACCGCGAACAGGACGAGGACCGTGGTGACCCGCCAGAACCGTTGCGGCAGTGGCGGTGCAGATCGACGAGTCTCGTCGGGCAGGGCGGCCGGCGGCACGCCGCGCGTCGCCGCCGGCACCGGGACCGGTGCCGGGCGCCGCTCCGTCACGAGCAGCACGAGCAGGGCCGAGAGCGTCGCCGGGACGACGGCCCACCAGAGCGCGCGGTGCAGGTCGCCGTCCGTCGCGGAGAGCGCGAGCAGCCCGAGGAGGGGCCCGATCACGGCTCCGAGGCTGTCGCCCGCCCGGTGGAAGCCGAACGCCCGGCCGAGGGCTTCCGGCGGCACCGAGGCCGCGATGAGCGCGTCCCGGGGCGCCGACCGGACGCCCTTGCCGAGCCGGTCGAGGACCCGGCCGACGAGCACCACCGGCCACACCGTCGCCGCCGCGACGACCGCCTTGCCGACTGCCGCGAGCCCGTAGCCGGCACCGATGAAGATCTTCCGGCCGCGCCGGTCCGACCAACGGCCCGCGACGTAGCGGCTCACCCCCGCCGTGACCTCGGCCGCGCCCTCGACGAGGCCGAGGACGACCGGTGGCGCGGCGAGCACGCCCGTGAGCAGCAGCGGCAGCAGGGGGTAGAGCAGCTCGCTGGCCGCGTCCTGGGTCAGGGAGACGAGCGTGAGCACCACGAGCGTGCGGCTCAGCCATCGCGGTGGGCGCATCCCGTCATTGAACTCCCCCGGCTCGGAGCTCGTCGGGCGCCGGCCTCGGACCGCCCGGCCACGAGCGTGTGGCGGCTGACGAGCCCGGTCGGCACTGGTCGTTCATGACACCGCTGGGCATCACCGAGGAGACTGAAGACCACCGAAGAAGGAGGCACTTCATGAGCATCACGCCCTACCTCTGCGTGGCCGACTCGCGGGCGGCCATCGACTGGTACGTCAGGGCGCTCGGCGCCCGGGTGACCTTCGAGCCGATCAGCATGGACGACGGACGCGTCGGCCACGTCGAGCTGGGCATCGGCGAGGGCCGTTTCATGATGTCGGACGAGTTCGACAGCGCCGGCGTCGCGGCCCCCGACCCGCGGCGCGCGAACGCCGTCTCGATGCACCTGCACACCACCGACGTCGACACGCTGGCCCAGCGAGCCGTCGACGCAGGGGCCACGCTCGATCGCGGTCCGGAGTCCACCCCTCACGGGCGCATCGCCGTGCTCCACGACCCGTTCGGGCACCGGTGGATGCTCAACGACGAGGCGTGACACCGGCGCAGGTCCCGCACTGTGGTCAGCCCGTCCCGACGCCCTCCCCCGGGTCGCGGCCGGACGCCGACCCCGGAGTCACCCGTCATCCGAATCCGAGCCCCGGTCCACGTCCACGTCCGCCTCCACCCGACCGCGCCGCACTAGGATCACCGGCGTGCCGCCGAGCGTCGACTACGCGGTGCCGGGGACGCTGACCACGCTGGCAGCCGTCGACCCGGTCGCCCTCGCGGGGGTCGGCGTCGACCCGGTGGAGATCTGCCGACCCGTCGCCGGCCTGGTCATCCAGCCGGACGACGCACGCGCTCTCGGCATGCCGGCGGACAGGTTCGCGACCAACCAGATCCGTCCGGCCGACGAGCTGGTCCGACACCTGCTGGCGCTGGACCCGTCACCGCTGTCCGTTCCCCGTGACCCGGAGCTGCGGATCGTGGGCACGTGCAGGCATTTCGCGGTGCTCAGCTGCTCCCTGCTGCGGCACCGCGGTGTTGCCTCCCGGGTGCGCTGCGGGTTCGCCACCTACTTCCGGCCCGGGCAGGCGCTGGACCACTGGGTCACCGAGTACCGGGACCACGACCGGGCCCGCTGGGTGCGGATCGACGCCGAGGTGCTCGACCTGACGCTGGCGCCCTCCCCGGCAGACCTGCGGCCGGGAGAGTTCCTGACCGGCGGCGAGGCATGGGCGGCGTTCCGGCGGGGCGAGATCGACGACTCGCGGTTCGGGGTCCACGGAACGCAGAACTGGGGTGCGGCCGAGATCCGCGGGAATGCGGTCAAGGACCTGGCTGCCATGAACAAGGTCGAGATGCTCCCGTGGGACAAGTGGGGCCGGATGACCGAGGCCTACGAGGGCCGAACCGGACCGGACTACGCGTACCTGCGGTCCTCGCCGGTTGACCGACACGGCGGATGCGCCGCGCCCTCGGGCGGGGCGTGGAGCACCCGCGATGCTCACGCCAGGTACCGTTCCACGGCCTTGTGAGCCGACGTCGCGGTACCTGCCATGAGCATCGGACCGCGGCGAGCAGGTCGGCTGTGGCAACCGGCCGCTCACACCTGCTCGAGCGACTGCGCGAAGTCGGCGACGATGTCGCCGACGTCCTCGCACCCCACCGACACCCGCAGCAGGTTCCCGTTCCGGGGCTTGGGGTACACGAGCGTGAAGACGTCCCCGAGGCTGACCCCGAGGTCGCACATCCGCAGCCCGTCGGCGAACCGCTTCATCTCCTCGCCGCCACCGTGCAGCTTGACCGACAGCATCCCGCCGCAGCCGTCGGGGAACTGGCGCAGCGCGACGTCCCGTTGCGGGTGGCCGTCGAGCCCGGCGTACCTGACCCACTCGACCTTCGGATGCTCGGCGAGGAAGCGCGCGACGACGAGGGCGTTCTCGCCGTGCCGGTGCATCCGCAGCGGCAGCGTCCGGATCCCGCGCATGAGCAGCCAGGCGTTGAACGGGCTCAGGCACTGGCCGAACGAGTCGAGCTTCAGCCTCGCCGCCCGGACGTCCTCGCGGGAGCCGGCCAGCACCCCGGCGACCGCGTCGCCGTGCCCGCTGAGGTACTTCGTGGCCGAGTGCACCACGAGGTCGGCCCCGTGCTCGACCGGCCGGAACAGGCTCGGGCCGAGGAACGTGTTGTCGACGACGAGCCGGACTCCGTGCTCGTGGCAGAAGCCGGCGAGCGCCGCGACGTCCGCGACCCACATGTTCGGGTTCGTCAGGGTCTCGCAGAACAGCACCTTCGTGGTCGGCCGCAGGCCCTGCCGCAGCGACTCCGGGTCGCGGACGTCGATGAACCCGACCTCGATCCCCATCGCCTGGCACTCGGTGACGAAGAACTCCCGGCTGATGACGAACAGGTCGTGGTCGACGAGCACGTGGTCGCCGGCCTGCGCGCAGATCATCACGGCGATGGCGACGGCGGCCATCCCGGACGACGTGGCGAGCGCTTCCTGCGCGCCCTCGAGCGCGGCCACCTTCGCCTCCAGCGCAGCCGTCGTCGGGTTCGCCGTCCGGGAGTAGAAGAAGTGGTCGAGCGGCTCGGCGATCGCCCCGATGAGCGCGTCGGACGTCTCGAACGCGAACGTCGCGGTCTGGTAGATCGGCGGGTTGTGCGCACCGGTCGTCGGGTCGCGCTGCTCCCCCGCCCGGATCGCCCGGGTGGCGAGCCCGGGTGCCCGCTCGGCGGCGGCCGGGGCGTCGGAGGTGGCGTCGGTCATCGGTCTCCTCGTGCGGTCGTCGTCAGGTCGGCCAGGAGCGCATCGGCCGCCCGCCACGGGTCGGTCCGGCCGGCGACGACCTCGCCGGCGAGGTGCTCCAGGCCGTGGCCTGTCCGCAGGTCCCCGATCCGCTCGCGCAGCGCGGTCACCGTGATCGCCTCGATCTCACCGGCGGCACGGCGCAGCCGCCGCCGCTCCAGCTCGCCCGAGGAACGCGCCCACTCCGTGTGCGCCCGCAGAGCGTCGAGGAGGTCGTCGATGCCCTCGCCGCGGGACGCGACGCACCGGACGACGCGCGGCCGCCACGCGCCGGGCGCCCGCCCGTCGCCGCCGAGCCGGACCATGTACTCGATGTCGCGGACGCAGGCGTCCGCACCGTCCCGATCGGCCTTGTTGACGGCGAACACGTCGCCGATCTCGAGGATGCCGGCCTTGGCCGCCTGGACGCCGTCGCCCATCCCCGGCGCGAGCAGCACGAGCGTGGTGTCCGCGAGCGCCGCGACCTCCACCTCGCTCTGGCCGACGCCGACGGTCTCGACGAGGACGACGTCGCAGCCCGCGGCGTCGAGCACCCGCAGCGCCTGCGGCGTCGCCCAGGACAGCCCGCCGAGGTGACCCCGGGTCGCCATCGAGCGGATGAAGACCTCCGGGTCGGTGGCGTGGTCCTGCATCCGGATCCGGTCGCCGAGCAGTGCTCCGCCGGAGAACGGCGACGACGGGTCGACGGCGAGCACCCCGACCCGCAGCCCTTTGGCGCGCAACGCGGTCACGAGTCCCGACGTCGTCGTCGACTTGCCGACGCCCGGTGCGCCGGTGACCCCCACGACCCACGCGCGGCCGCCGAACGGTGCGAGCGACGCCATCACCTCGCGCAGCGCCGGGTGGGCGTCCTCGACGAGCGAGAGCAGCCGGGCCAGCGCGCGCGGGCTGCCCGCGCGCGCTGCTTCGACGAGGGCCGGAACGTCGACCGGTCGGCTCATACCGGTGACCCTGCCACGTGTCGCCTCACCGGCGCGGGCCGGTCACCGTCCGCCGCGGCGTGTCGTCAGGCCTTCGGCACGCGGACCACGAGCGCGTCGCCCTGCCCGCCGCCGCCGCACAGCGCGGCCGCGCCGATGCCGCCGCCACGACGCCGGAGCTCGAGCGCGAGGTGGAGCGTGATCCGCGCGCCGGACATCCCGATCGGGTGGCCGACCGCGATGGCCCCGCCGTTGACGTTCACCGTGTCGGGGTCGAGCCCGAGCCTGCGCGTCGACGCCAGCCCGACGACCGCGAACGCCTCGTTGATCTCGACGAGGTCGAGGTCCGACGGCGCGATGCCCTCCTTGGCGCACGCAGCAGCGATGGCGTTCGCCGGCTGGTCCTGGAGCGTCGAGTCCGGGCCCGCGACGGTGCCGTGCGCACCGATCTCCGCCAGCCAGGTCAGGCCGAGCTCCTCGGCCTTCGCCCGGCTCATGACGACGACCGCCGCCGCGCCGTCCGAGATCTGCGACGCCGAGCCGGCGGTGATCGTGCCGTCCTTGCGGAACGCGGGCCGCAGCCGGCCGAGCGACTCCGTCGTCGTGTCGGCACGGATCCCCTCGTCCTGGTTGAAGAGCACCGGGTCACCCTTGCGCTGCGGGATCTCGACCGGCACGACCTCGTCCTCGAACAGGCCGTTCTTCCACGCCTGCGCCGCGAGCTGGTGCGAACGGGCCGAGAACGCGTCCTGCTCCTCGCGGGTGAAGTGCCGGTCGGCGTCGTTCGCGGCCTCCGTGAGGCCTCCCATCGCCTGGTCGGTGAACGCGTCCCAGAGCCCGTCGAAGGCCATGTGGTCCGTGAGCGGGACGTCGCCGTACTTGAACCCCTCACGCGACCCGGTCAGCAGGTGCGGCGCCTGGGTCATCGACTCCTGTCCCCCGGCGACGACGACGTCGAACTCGCCGGCTCGGATGAGCTGGTCGGCGAGGGCGATCGCATCGATGCCGGACAGGCAGACCTTGTTGATCGTCAGTGCCGGCACGGTCATGGGGATGCCGCCCTTGACCGCGGCCTGCCGGGCCGGGATCTGGCCGGCACCGGCGGTGAGCACCTGTCCCATGATCACATACTCGACCTGGTCAGGACGGATCCCCGCCTTCTCGACGGCTCCCTTGATGGCGACGCCGCCGAGGTCGGCCCCGGAGAAGCCTTTGAGAGAACCGAGCAGGCGCCCCATCGGGGTCCGGGCGCCGGCGACGATCACGGATGTGCGGGCGGTGTCGGTCATGGGTTCCTCCTGCGTCGCGACCTCGGTGTCGTGTGCCTGACGGACAACGTAACGACCCGAGTGGGTGCGGCCATCCCCCGGCCGGCGACGTTCGTCACACGTGCCGCGCGGACCGCGCGACTAGCGTGGCCGGCATGGACGACCCCTCGACGACGTCCGGACCGGCCGCGGCGACCACCACCGGTCTCGACCCCGCCCTCTTCACCTGCATCGACCACGTCGGTGTCGCCGTCCCGGACTTCGACGCCGCGGTCGCGCTCTACCGCGACGTCTTCGGGATGACGCTCCTGCACGAGGAGACGAACACCGAGCAGCTCGTCCACGAGGCGATGATGGGGTTCGCCGACTCCGGTGCCCGGATCCAGATCCTCGCGCCGCTGTCGCCCGAGTCGACGATCGCCAGGTTCATCGACCGCAACGGCGCCGGCCTGCAGCAGGTCGCCTACCGGGTGCGGGACATCATCGCCGTGAGCGCGGTGCTCCGCGGGCGCGGGGTCCGGCTGCTCTACGACGCACCACGCCGTGGCACCGCCGACAGCCGGATCAACTTCGTCCACCCCAAGGACGCCGGTGGCGTCCTCGTCGAGCTCGTCGAGCCGGCGGCGTCCCCGCCGCACTGACGCACCGCCGCACCCGCCCTCGGACCGGCCCCCTCCCCACCAGCACGACCGCGGACCGGCGCTACCCGGCTCTGCCAGGATGCCGGGATGTCCGTCACCCTCGGCGCGATCTTCGTCCCCACGCTGGCACCCGAGCGGCTGCGCAGCGTCGCCGGCGCGGCCGACGTCGCGGGGGTCGACGAGCTGTGGATGTGGGAGGACTGCTTCCGCCAGGGCGGTCTGACGTCGTCCGCGGCGGCCCTTGCGTGGACCGAACGGATCGCCGTCGGGATCGGGATCGTCCCGCTCCCGCTGCGCAACGCCGCCGTGACGGCGATGGAGGTCGCCACTCTCGCGCGGGTGTTCGGCGACCGGTTCGTCTTCGGCGTCGGGCACGGCGTCCAGGACTGGATGGCTCAGGTCGGCGCGCGACCGACGTCGCCGCTCACGCTCATGCGCGAGCACCTCACCGTGACCCGTGACCTCTTCGCCGGGCGGCGGGTCACGACGTCCGGTCGCTACGTCACCCTCGACGACGTCGGCCTCGACTGGCCGCCGCCGGAGCCCGTCCCGGTGCACGTCGGCGCGACCGGGCCGCGGACGCTCGCACTGTCCGGCGAGCTCGCCGACGGGACGGTCCTGACCGGCGGCACGACGCCCAGGGAGGTCCGCAGCGCGGTCGCCGTTCTCGACGAGGCGCGGGCTGCGGTCGGCCGGACCGACCCGCACCGGGTCACGGTCTTCGTCCGGGTCGCGACCGGGGACGACGCGGCCGCCCGGCTCGCAGCCGACGCGAGGGCCTGGGGCTTCGACCCGGACGACCCGGACAGGGGGGTCGCGGGCGACGCCGGCGCCGTCGCCGAGGGGCTGCGCCGCTGGCTCGACGCGGGCGCGGACGCGGTCGTCCTCCAGCCGACCACCGAGCTCACCGACCACGAGTCGTTCATGCGCTTCGTGGGCGAGCGGGTCCGTCCCGCGCTCCTGGGCTGACGCCCCGGCGGCGAGGAAGCCCGTCGCTGGTGACCCTCGTCACCGGAAGCCTCGTGTCGCGAGCGCGCAGGCGTGGCTACGTTCGCTGTGGGGCCTCTTCGGCCTCCCCCAGCGAGACGGCACCCGCACGCCTGGAGGCACTGCCGTGAAAGAGATCCTCGACGCGATCATGTCCGGGACGGCGACGAGCGAGGACTACGCCGCGACCGACGTACCCGACCACTACCGGGCGCTCACGGTCCACAAGGACGAGGCCGGGATGTTCGCCGGGGTGCCGACCCGGGAGAAGGACCCCCGCAAGAGCCTTCACGTCGAGGACGTGGCGACTCCGGAGCCGGGCCCGGGCGAGGCCGTCGTCGCCGTCATGGCGAGCTCGATCAACTACAACACCGTGTGGACGTCGATCTTCGAGCCGGTCTCGACGTTCGGCTTCCTCGAGCGGTACGGCCGGACCTCGCCCTTCGCCAAGCGGCACGACCTGCCCTACCACGTGGTCGGGTCGGACCTGTCCGGCGTCGTGCTGCGGGTCGGTCCGGGCGTGCACCTGTGGAAGCCCGGCGACGAGGTCGTCGCGCACTGCCTCTCGGTCGAGCTCGAGCGGCCCGAGGGCCACGACGACACGATGCTCGACCCCGAGCAGCGGATCTGGGGCTTCGAGACGAACTTCGGCGGTCTCGCCGAGCTGGCCCTCGTGAAGTCGAACCAGCTCATGCCCAAGGCCGGCCACCTCACGTGGGAGGAGGCGGCGGCCCCGGGGCTGGTGAACTCGACCGCCTACCGCCAGCTCGTCTCGACCCACGGGGCCGCGATGCGGCTCGGCGACACCGTGCTGGTCTGGGGCGCCTCGGGCGGGCTCGGCTCGTACGCGACGCAGATGGCGCTGGCGGCCGGTGCGACGCCCGTGTGCGTCGTGTCCAGCCCGCAGAAGGCGGAGATCTGCCGCCGGATGGGCGCCGACCTCGTCATCGACCGCGTGGCCGAGGGCTACCGGTTCTGGAAGGACGAGCACACCCAGGACCCGAAGGAGTGGAAGCGGTTCGGCGCGCGGATCCGGGAGCTCACCGGCGGCCGCGACGTCGACATCGCCTTCGAGCACCCGGGCCGCGAGACGTTCGGCGCCAGCGTCT
>DAIOGQ010000112.1:0-11558 GCA_036745175.1 Kineosporiaceae bacterium | reverse complement strand
GAGCACCCCTTCGGCGGCTCGTGGGGCTACCAGGTCACGTCGTACTACGCGCCGACGTCGCGCTTCGGCCCGCCGGACGACTTCCGGTTCCTCGTCGACGCCCTGCACCGGGCCGGGATCGGCGTCATCCTCGACTGGGTCCCCGCGCACTTCCCGAAGGACGAGTGGGCGCTGGCCCGCTTCGACGGCGAGCCGCTCTACGAGTACGGCGACCCGCGCAAGGGCGACCACCCCGAGTGGGGCACGCACGTGTTCAACTTCGGGCGCACCGAGGTCCGGAACTTCCTCGTGGCCAACGCCCTGTACTGGCTCGAGGAGTACCACATCGACGGCCTGCGGGTGGACGCCGTCGCCTCGATGCTCTACCTCGACTACTCGCGCAAGGCCGGCGAGTGGGTGCCGAACATCTACGGCGGCCGCGAGCACCTGGAGGCGGTGAGCCTCCTCCAGGAGACGAACGCGACGGCGTACAAGCGCGTCCCGGGCATCATGACGATCGCGGAGGAGTCGACCGCCTGGCCGGGCGTCACCCGGCCGACCCATGTCGGCGGCCTCGGCTTCGGGATGAAGTGGAACATGGGCTGGATGCATGACTCGTTGGAGTACATGAGCAAGGACCCGGTCCACCGCTCGTACCACCACCACCAGATGACGTTCTCGCTGATGTACGCCTTCACCGAGAGCTTCGTGCTGCCGATCAGCCACGACGAGGTCGTCCACGGCAAGGGCTCGCTGCTGCGCAAGATGCCGGGCGACCGGTGGCAGCAGCTCGCGAACGTCCGCGCCTACCTCGCCTTCATGTGGGCGCACCCGGGCAAGCAACTGCTCTTCATGGGGTCCGAGCTGGGCCAGGAGGCCGAGTGGGCCGAGTCCCGCAGCCTCGACTGGTGGCTCGAGGAGACCCCGTGGCACGCGGGCCTTCAGCAGCTCGTCCGGGACCTCAACGCCCGCTACAAGGACCTGCCGCAGCTCTGGGAGGTCGACAACGACGCCGCCGGCTTCGAGTGGATCGACGCGAACGACGCACCGCACAACACGTTCTCGTTCATCCGCAAGGACAAGGCCGGCCACCCGCTCGTCTGCATCGTGAACTTCTCCGCGGTTCCCGACGAGAACTACCGGGTCGGCCTGCCCCGCGGCGGCCGCTGGCGTGAGCTGCTCAACACCGACGCCGAGGGCTACGGCGGCTCGGGCGTCGGCAATCTCGGCGCCGTCGAGGCCGTCATCGAGGAGTGGCACGGCCGGCCGGCGTCCGCCGTCCTGCGCGTCCCCCCGCTCGGCGCCGTCTGGCTCGTCCCGGACGACGCGGGCGCCGTGCCGGCCGAGGAGCCCGCACAGTAGCCGCGGTCCGCGGGCGGTCCCTCCACCCAGCGGTTACTAGCGAGTCCTACCCATCCACTGGGTAGGACTCGCTAGTAACCGCCGGACGGGGGACCGCCCGCCGGACCCCTCAGCACTTCCGCCGGCCGGACGACGGGCCGGTCGTGGTGAGAGCGAAGGTCGCGACGGCGGTGGCAGCGGTGCTGTCCCCGGTCGTCTTCGGGCTCACCGTCCCTGCGTTCCTGCCCGCGGGGACCGACCCCGGTCGGGTCCCCGCGAGCTCGGGGCGGGCGCCCGCGCTCATGCGGGCGACGGCCCCCTCGCCGCGCGCGGCGAAGCTGTGGGTCAACCCGTCGACTCCAGCCGCGCTGGCGGTCCCGCAGACCCAGCTGGCCCGGCCGGCCGACGCGGCCCTGCTGCGGAAGATCGCGTCGAAGCCGCACGCCACCTGGCTCGGCGAGTGGCTGACGCCGGCTGCGGTCCAGACCGTCGTGGCCCGACGCACCGCGACGGCCGCCACGACCGGGGCGGTCGCCGTGTTCGTCCTCTACGCGATCCCCGCGCGCGACTGCGGCAGCTACTCCGCCGGCGGCCACGGCTCGCCGGCCGCGTACAAGGCATGGGTGGACGGCGTGTCGCGCGGCCTCGCCGGCCGCAAGGCGATCGTCGTCCTCGAACCCGACGCGCTGCCGCTCATGGACTGCCTGTCCGCAGCGAACCAGAAGGTGCGCCTGGGGCTGCTCTCGTCCGCGGTGGACTCGCTGCGCCGCAACCCCGGCGTGTCGATCTACCTGGACGCCGGGAACGCCCACTGGAAGACCCCGGAGGTGATCGCCGGCCGCCTGAGAGCCGCAGGCATCGACCGCGTCCGCGGGTTCTCGGTCAACACGGCGAACTTCGACACGACGGCGTCCGAGGTGGCGTACGCGAAGAAGATCAGCATCGAGCTCGGCGGGGCCGTCCCGTTCGTCGTCGACACGAGCCGCAACGGCAAGGGCCGCTGGACCGGGCCGGAAAGCTGGTGCAACCCGCCGGGCCGCGCCCTGGGCGCCGCTCCGACGACGAACCATCCCGACCCGCTCGTCGACGCGCTGCTCTGGATCAAGACTCCCGGCCTGTCGGACGGAACCTGCAAGGGCGGACCGCCGGCGGGCCGGTGGTGGCAGCCCTACGGGCTCATGCTCGCCGGCAATTCGAGCTGGTGAGACGGGACGCGTTGCACGTCAACGGATCTGCGCCCGCACGGCAGCGACGAACTGCGGTGTCAGAACCCGCACCGCGGTCTCGGTGAGGTGAGAGGCATCGCGGTAGAGCAGCACCCCTCCCCGGACCGCGGGGCACATCTGGGGCGCGCCCGTGTCCGGGCAGATCATCGGGGTGAGGTCGACGAGGAACACCCCGGGCAGCCGGCCGTCAGCGATCGCCTCCGCGACAGGGTCGTACCGGACGGCGCCGCTGCGTCGGAACGCGCAGGCGCTCCAGTCGTCAAGAGCTCCGGAGACACACCCGGGGACGTCGCGCGGCGGCGTCGGGGTGTCGCTGACGTACACGACGGGGGCCCCAAGCGCCACGAGGCGACGCAGGGTTGGCTGCCAGGAGCCGGCCTGCTCCTGCGCGGTGACCGGGTAGCCGGAGTACGACGCGACGACCACCATCCGCGGGGTCGGACCTGACTCGAGCCTGCGGAACGTGTTCTCGCGCCATGCGTAGCAGCGCAGGTACTCACCGGTCCGGGACGGAGTCACGGCCCTCAGCCCGGCCACCGGGCAACCGGCCTTCGTCAGCTGCACCACCGCGGTGCCGAGCCCGTCGGCCAGCGTCCGTACGGCGGACCGCCACTGGTCTGCGCGCGAGTCACCGAGCAGCACCACCGGCCCAAGCTCGCCGACGGTCCCGAGCACGCAGTCAGGGCTGCGGACGCCGTCCTCCGCCACGAGGCACCCGTCCCCGCCAGGGCCGACGTCCTGAGCGGCGACACGCACGGACGGTGCGACCGGTCCAGCCCGCCTGAGGTCGTCGAAGTGCACGACGCCCCGGTCGACCCGGCCGGCAGCAGCGACGTCCTGGCCGAGGCCGCCCGGGTCCAGGGTCGCGACGGAGCTCGACGCGAGCAGCACCGCGGCAACGACGGGGATCGTCATCGCCGCAACACCGAGTGCCAGGCCGGCCCGGGGCCCGGACGAGGCCGCGCGGCTGCGACGAAGCGGCCGCTCGACCCAGCGCGTCGTGAGCGCCGCAGGGCCGAGGGCGACGATCACGACGCCCAGCCGCACGGCCCACCCAAGCTCACCGAACCGCGTGGCGGCGAACGCGACGAGCGGCCAGTGCCACAGGTACCACGTGAACGACAGCGCACCCAGCCGGCGCAGGAACGGGGTGGCGAGCATCCGGGACGCCCCGCTCAGGCGGTCGGCCGGCCCCTGTCCACCGGCTGCGAGCAGCGCCGCGGTGGCGAGCGTGGGTACGAGGGTGGCGGTCCCTTCCGAGAGGGCCGCCCCGCCGAGTGCGACGGCTCCGCCGAGCCCCAGCACGGCGCGGAACACTGTCGCGACCCGGCCGTGCCGCAATGCCGCCACCGGCAGCAGAAGAACGAGCCAGGCACCGGCAGCGAACTGCCAGCCCCGCGCGGGAGACGACAGGTAGGCCAGCGGTCCGGACGGCGCCGTCCAGCGCAGGCTGAGCCCGAACGACACTGCGGTGAGCACGATAAGCGCCGCCGCCAGGACGGTCGTGCGGGCGAGGCGGAACCGCCGCGCGAGGAGCAGCGAGCCGACGAAGACCACCGGCCACGCGATGTAGAACAGCTCCTCGACGCCGAACGACCAGTAATGCAGGAGCGGGCTCGGCGCGGCACCGGCGCGCAGATAGTCGGTCCGCTCGGCGATGACGTGCCAGTTGCCGCCGAGCAGGGCGCACGTCAGGATGTCGCGGGCGAGGTCGAGACGCGCGAGCGGCGGTAGTAAAACGGCACCGAGCCCGGCCGTCGCGACGAGCACGACGCCGGCCGCCGGCAGGATGCGCCGGCAGCGCCGGGCATAGAAGGCAGCCAGGCTGACGGTGTCGTCACGGCGGACCTCGGCGACGAGCAGAGCGGTCACGAGATAGCCGGACAGGACGAAGAAGACGTCGACGCCGACGAAGCCGCCACGCAGCCAGGGCAGGTCCGCGTGGTAGAGCACGACGAGCAGCACAGCGATCCCGCGCAGGCCCTCGACGTCCGGCCGGAACCGCAGCCGCGGTTCGGGTCGCCGGGCGGGGACCTCGGGCAGGGGCGGCAGCGCGTAGCCGTCGACGTCCGGCGTGCCCGCGTCGACGACGGCAGTCTTCCGGCCCGCCATGATGGCGCCGCCGCCGCGAACGGCTGTGTGCTCCGATGAGCCGGTCACCGGCGGCGTCGGGCGGCGTCGGGGCGGGATGAGCAGCCACGCCGGGACGTCGGGTTCGACGCCCGCGACGGGGCGCCTGACCGGGGTGTCGACGGTCACGGTCGGACCACCGGCAGCAGGGCGTCGACGAACCCGTTGCTCGCCAGGACCACCAGCGTGAAAACGGCGACCACGGCGACGGCCTCCGGCCAGGTGACGACGTCCGCGAGGCCATCGGGTCGGCGTCGGAGCGCGACCACCCGGTACCGGGCCGGGACCACGGCATCGGCCGTGCGGCGGCAGGCGCCGGCGAGTGCGACCCGCACCGTGCGCGGGACGGGGACCCGGAAGCCCGTTTCCGGCCAGGCGAGCACGATGACCGGGACGAGCACGACCGCGCCGACGGCCGACAGGACTGCGCTGAGCCAGAACCGCCCCGCACCGTGCGCCGCCAGGCCACGGGCGACGCCAGCGAGCATCCCGACCTCGACGAGTGAGAACCACACGACGACGAGCCGGCAGATCTGGGTGCCGAGCGGGAAGTCGCGTCCTGCCGCTCCCGTCGGCACCCACTCCTGAGTCCGCCCGGTGAGCGCGTGCCAGATCGCGAGCGCGTGGGCCACGCTGTAGAGCAGCCGCACCCGCAGCACGTTGAGGTCGTAGTGGGCCAGGCTGACCCGTCGCCACAGGAAGAACATCGACCAGGCGGCGACGACGAGCGGCAGGTAGTGCACCGGCGAGATGCGCTCGGGTACGACCCACAGCATGACGAGCGCCGACGCGAACCCGGTGAAGACGGTGACGCCAGTGGTGATGTAGTAGAGGAATCCGGTCCAGAAGCACGCCCGCACCGAGATCGGCAGTCCCGCGTTGTGGAAGCCGCGGTCGGCGAGCAGCGACATCGAGCCCGAGCACCAGCGGTACTGCTGGCTCACGAACCCCGCCACCCCGTCGGGGCACAGTCCCCTGGCGAGGAGCACTGGGACGTAGCGAAGCCGGAACCCGCTCTTGAGCATCGCGACGCCGGTGTGGACGTCCTCACTGTGGCCGATCTGCGCGAACCCGCCCGCGGCCTCGAGCGCTGCGCGCCGGTACAGCGCGTTGGTGCCCACGCAGATCGCCGCGCCGACGCCGTCCCTCGACGGCTGCACCCACCGGTAGAAGAGCTCCTGCACCGCTCCGGCGCCGCGTTCGAGCCAGGTGCGCGGCGAGCGCGAGTCGAAGTACTGAGGGCTCTGGACGATGCCGACGCCCGGGTCCTCGAAGTAGGGCGCAAGCTCGCGCAGCATGTCGGGCACCGGGCAGAAGTCGGCGTCCAGGACGAGGACGAGGTCGCCGTCCGACCGACCGTAGCCGTGCGCGAGGTTGCCGGCCTTCTTCATCCGACCGCGGTCGGGACGGCTGACGTAGGCGAAGCCGAACTCCTGGGCGAGCGCACGGACCTCGGCCCGGCCGGCGTCGTCTAGGACGAGGACGGTGAGGTCGGCCGGCCACCGCAGCCGCGCGACGTGCTCGTACGTGTTGCGCAGCAGCGCGAGTGGCTCTCCGGCCGTCGGCAGGAAGACGTCGACTGTGGGCACCCGACGCGGCCGCCACGAGGCGACCAGGTCACGATGCGCAGGCAGCGACACCCGCCGGCCGTTCGTCGTCGACCACGTCGACACCGCCGCGGCGGCGACGGTGAGCGACACGGGCAGGACGAAGACGGCCGTCTCGGTGCGACCGGCGAAGAAGACGATGACCGCGAGACCGATGGCGATGCTGACGAGCCCCTGAACGAGCGGGTACGCCCGGGCCTGCGGACCGAGGTAGAGGTACCGCTCCTGTGCCGACGGGCACGTCGGAAGGCCCGGCACCAGCGGCACTTCGCCGGTCCGCAGCGGTGGGCGACGGACGGCCACGACCTGGGCGGCAACCATCGGACCGGAGGCTGTCACGAGGACCCCCTACTCACCGAGAGCGCCTGTGCGACCAGGGTCTCGGCCGCTCCGACGAGCAGGTCCGCGGCGAGCGGGTCAGCGGTGGCGACCGAGTCACCGATAGTGTCTGCGCCGGGCCCCGCCGGGGCACCGGCAGGCATCGCCCCCGGCGGCAACCCTCCGACGAAGAGGGTGACGCGCTCGTGCCGAAGCCCGTCCTCCGTCGTCAACGGCCACTCCCAGTACAGCGACTGCCACTGCTCGCCGTCCGCCTGCGTCACCGTGAACCGGGTCGCCGTGATCCGCCCGGCGAGCCGCACGGGCTCGGCAAGGTCGACCTGCGCCCCGTGGAAGCTGTAGCAGGCGAGGACGTCGTGCGCGCGCAGGGCCTCGCCGTCGTCGACGACGAGCGAGTCCAGCCACATGCTGGTGCCGGCCCCGCTCGCGGCGCCGGCTTCTGCCCCCGCGGCAACGCCGCCCGCGCCGGCCCCGGTCCCCTTCGGGTTGGACACCTGGACCAGGTAGCGGTCCCACGTGGAGCCGGCACCGAAGTAGACGGTCGACCACTGCTCGCGGCCGAGGAAGCGTGCGCCGGAGCCGAGCCGCTCGACGTCCGCGAGGGCCGTCGGGCGGTCCGCGGTCGCGACGAGGGATCGGTCCGCGGCGCCGGCGACGTGCGTCGTCGCGGCGAGCAGGAGGGCGGTCAGCGCGAGCGCGAGGAGTCCTCGGACGGCGACTGACCCCGCAGGCGGCGGGCCGAGCGGCCCGGCCGGGGCGTTCGCCGTGGCGGGCCCCTCGGCGCAACCACCGCGCGCGACCGGCGCCCACGTCAGGCCGAAACGGCCCATGAGGGCCACCATGACAGCGACGACGACAGCGTCCAGCACGAGCCCGGCGACGGGGTGCAGCAGCTCGAGGGCGACGTCGGCGCCCCAGGCCTCCCCGACGGCTGCGAGCGTGACGATCCGGACGACGTTGCCGAGCCACACGGCGAGGAGGCCACAGCCGAGCCAGACCAGGCGCGGGCGCAACCGGCCGCGGGTCAGCGCGAGGACGGCGCCGGCGACGAGCAAGTAGGCGACGATGCCCGCCACGCCGGAGCAGGCCGGCGCCACCGCGACCTCGAAGGCGGTGGCACCCGCGCCGATGCGCAGCGTGTTGTCGGCACCGACGTCGACCATCTCCGCGACGCCGAACGTCTCCGAGAGGCGGCCGGAGGCCTGGTACGTCAGCTCGGTGAGCGGCGCGACTGCGTGGATGTTCAGCCATGTCACGGGCCAGGGCCACACGAGCAGCCCGTAGGACAGCGGCACCACCGCCACGGCGAGCACCCGGAGCCCGAGCAGCAGCACGGCGAACGCGGCCAGCGCGACCGGGTAGGCGAGCAGGTCGAGCCGGGTGAGCCACTGGCCGTTCGTGACCCGTCCCGCGGGCAGCAGGACGAGCAGCGCCGCGACGGCACCGAGACCGCCCGCGACGAAGAGGTCGCCGTGCCCGAGCCGACCGCCCCACACTCCGCGCCGCGCCCGCACGGCGGCGTCGAGCATGACCGCCGCGACCACCGGGACGGCGACGAGGTCGCCGGTCGGGGCGCCGTACCGCAGATCGGCGACGAGCCCGGCGAGGCTCGGCGCGAACGCTACGACGGCGGCGGTCACGGCGAGCGCCGCTCGCACCCGCGGCAGGACCGACCACCTGGCCGGCCCCGCCGGGGGCGCGTCGGACGTCGCCGTCGGGACGGTGAGGGTCACGTCAGCCGACCGCGGTCCCAGGCTTCGTGAGCGCGCGCGAGCGCATCCACGCCACCCCGCCCGCCGCGGCGCCCATCACGAGCACGAGCAGACCCGCGATGCCTGCCTCCGATACCGACGTCGGCGGCGCGCAGGTGGGGTCACCGACCGCGGCCGATGTGCGGGCCGAAGAGCCGATCGATGCCTTGACTCGGTAGTAGCGGTGGTCGTGGCCCGCGAGGCGGAACGAGTAGGCGACCTCGTTCTCCCACGGCACGGTCTTCACGGTCGTCTCGGCGAGCTGGGTCCGCGCGGCGCTGCTCTTCGTGCCTTTGGATCCGTAGAGCACGACGCGCATAGTCCCCGTGGTCGGGTTGGTCATGGTGATGTGCCCGACCACGAGGTCGCCGGCGCAGTCGATCGTCACGTCGCGCACACGGGACCCCGACGCGAACGCCGGTGCGGCCGGCAGGAGCGTTCCCGCGGCGAGCGCGACGAGCAGCGCGACGCGGGTCGTGCGGCGCCACCACGAGGGGGCGGGAGCGGGGAGCATGAGGTCCTCCTGTCACAGGTACACCCGCACCCGTACGGGCGCGGCTGACAGGGTGATCGGCAGCCCCGGCCGCAACCCTTAGCCACGAGTTCACCCGGACGGCCCAGGCGGGCGCGGCGCGGCAGGGGGTCGGGACCCCCGGCGTGGAGCCTGACGCCGGTGGCCCCGGGCGTCGCACCGCCCGCGCAGCCGGACGCCCGGGCAGCGCGAGGCCGTGAGGGCACATCGGGAGAACGTGCGGGCACGTCCGGAGACGTGCGAGGACGTCCGGGGTCGTCCGGACAACCCGCCGGCTACTGACTCCCGTGCGCCCCCATGACTAGCGTCGGGTCGGGCCGACGGGGAGATGTGGCCCTGCTCCCGGCGGGCGCGGGAACCGGACGGCGCGCGGGTGCGTCGTGCCTTCGGCGCTGCGCGCCGTCCGGCATCATCCGCCGGGCGAGCGCGCGCCGGCGTGTTCCCTCGTGGCTCCTGCCTGCTCGTCGACGGGGAAGGGGACGGTCATGGGCTCCCACGGTCAGTGAGGACGACGCACGCCCGGTGCCCGGCTCGCGGCTGCACGCCCGGCGGACGGCGCGGGCGCCGGTGCTCGGTCGGCGGGCGGAGTCAGAACAGCGCGTTCGCCAGCGCGATCCGACCGGCGGGGACGCGCGGGTCGTCGGCGCCGACGACGTCGAAGAGCTCGACGAGATGCTGCCGGACCGTGTCGCGGTCCGAGCCGGACGTGGCGCGGACGGTGTCGACGAGGCGCGAGAACGCGTCGTCGACGTGGCCGCCGAGGACGTCGAGGTCGGCCACGAGGATCTGCGCGGCGACGTCGGTCGGGTCGGCCCCGGCGGCCGCACGGGCGACCTGCGGGTCCACGTCGGCCGTCCGCTGGAGCAACCGGACCTGAGCGAGCCCGACGCGGGCGAGCTCGTCGGCCGGGCTCTGCGTGAGGGCCGCCTCGTAGGCGCTGACCGCGGCGTCGAAGTCGCCGGCGTCGATCGCGTCGTAGGCGGCCTGGTGCAGCGGAGGCAACGGCTCCTCCGCCGGCTCGGCCTCCTCGGCCACCGGCTCGCCGTCGACCTCGATCCGCCCCGTGACACCGTTCGCCTCGGCGACCTTCAGGAGCTCGGTGAGCACCTGGCGTACCTGCGGCTCGGGCTGCGCACCCTGGAACAGCGGGACCGGCTGGCCCTTGACGACGGCGTAGACGCTCGGGATCGACTGCACCTGGAACGCCTGCGCCAGCTGCGGGTTGGTGTCGACGTCGACCTTCGCCAGGAGGACGCGGCCACCGAGCTCGGCGGCGAGCTTCTCCAGGACGGGCGAGAGCTGCTTGCACGGCCCGCACCACTCGGCCCAGAAGTCGAGGACGACGGGCACGGTCTTCGACCGCTCGACGACCTCGGTCACGAACGTCGCGTCGGTGACGTCGACGACGACACCGACCGCGGCGCCCTCACCTGCGGGCGGCGCGGAGCCGTTGCCCGCGGCGGGCGGCCGGGCGGCGAGCGCCGACAGGTCGACGGCCCCGCGCAGGGACATCGGCCGCGAGGGCGGCCCGGACTGGGTGGTCATCGTCGTTCCTCTCCTGTACCGCACGCCTGCTCGTGGTGAGGTTGCGACCGTCGTCGGCCGCGGTCCGCGTCAGGCCCTGCAGCGATGGTGCCACGCCGGGTACGCCCGACGGTCGCCGGACCCCTACTCCGGCTCATGAGCCCTTCACCGCGACGTCGCCCTTCGACGCCGCGATCACGCGGACGGCTCCGCCACCGGACGCCGGCACGGAGAAGACGACGACCTGCACCGACGTGCGGGTCAGGGCCTTCGAGTACGACGTCCGCCCGCCCAGGGCCGCCAGCGCTCGGTCGACCCGGACGGTGCCCGCCCCGGGACGGACCGTCACGGTGTACGTCTGCTCGATCGAGGCCACGACGACGGCGCCGCCGTCCGCCGTCCGGAAGGCGAGGACGTCGTCCGGCCGGACGACGTGCTTGCTCGCCACCGTGCCGACCGCCGTGACGCCGGCGCGGTCGGCGTCGAGCCGGGTCGTCACCTGACGGCGGAACTCGTCGGGGGCGAAGAGCCTGGCAGACGGGCTGCTGGTGCCCTTGGTCAGCGTGTCGGCATACCCCGTGGCGACGCGTCGGGGGCTCGCGACGAGGCCGGCGGCGCCGGCCGGCAGGGCGGCGGCACCTTCTGCGGCGGGGGCGACCTCGGGCAGCGTCGCACCGGGCAGGAGGACCGGTTCGCCCCAGACGCCGTACGGCGTGCGCGCCGAGTCGGACCGCAGCACCCGCACCACGGGCGTCGGCAGCCCGGGGGCCGCCCCTGCGACGACGAAGAACCTCGGCCATCCGGACTGCGACGTGACGATGAGGCGGTCGCGGGACATCCCGGTGACGACCTGGGCGGCCGCGACGGCCGTGGCGTCTGCGGCGGCGCGCGTCTTCAGGTCCGCCGCGAGCCGTTCGCGGTAGGGCCCGACCGCGCGGGCGCCGAACGCCTCGATCCTGCCGGAGCGGGCGACCTCGGCAGCCGCGGCGTCGACCTTGTCGAGCACCTCCTCGGCCTGCGAGACCAGGACGACGGGCACCGCCGGTGCGGCCGGCGCCGACGACCCCGGCGTCGACCGGCCGGACGACCCCGCGCCGGCGGTCGGGGTCGGCGGCCGGTCCTGCGCCTC
>DAIOGQ010000111.1:0-11581 GCA_036745175.1 Kineosporiaceae bacterium | reverse complement strand
CGCCACCCGGGCCCGGTGCCGCAGCAGCAGGGCGCGCCCGACCTCGTCGCGCCCGGGCATCCCCCGGCCCGCGAGATCACCGATCGTCCACGCGACCTTGAGCACCCGGTCGTAGCCACGGATCGACAGCCGGCCGCGGTCGAGCGCCCGATCGAGGTCGGACGTCACCGCAGGCGCGAGCCGCATCGCCCCCCGTAGCCAGGGGCCCGGCACCTCCGCGTTCGACGTCCACGGCGTCCCGGTCAGTCTCGTCCGTTGGGCTGCCCGCGCCGCAGCGACCCGGGCGGCGACGACGGCCGTCCCCTCCGGGGCCAGGTCGGCCGCCATCTCCGCCCGGGACACCGCGAGCACCTCCATCTGGAGGTCCACCCGGTCGAGCAGCGGGCCGGAGAGCCTGCCCAGGTAGCGTCGCCGGGCCGTCGACGGGCACGTGCAGTCCTCGCCCTTGCCGCTCGACATGCCGCACGGGCACGGGTTCGACGCGAGGACGAGCTGGAACCGCGCCGGGAACCGGACCGCGCCGAGCGAGCGGTGGATGACGAGCTCGCCCAGCTCGAGCGGCTGCCGCAGCGCGTCGAGCGCCTTCGGCGCGAACTCGGCCGCCTCGTCGAGGAACAACACCCCGCGATGCGCCCGCGACACCGCGCCGGGCCGGGCCAGCCCGCTGCCACCGCCCACGAGCGCCGTCACGGTCGCCGTGTGGTGCGGGTCCTCGAACGGTGGCCGCCGCAGGAGGCCGCTCGCCGGGTCGAGCGTCCCGGCCACCGAGTGCACCGCCGTCACCTCGAGCGCCTGGTCGTCGGTGAGGTCCGGGAGCAGACCCGGCAGCCGCGACGCGAGCATCGTCTTGCCTGCTCCCGGCGGTCCGAGCAGCAGCAGGTGGTGGCCGCCTGCCGCCGCCACCTCGAGCGCGTGCCGCGCCTCGACCTGCCCGACGACGTCGGCGAGGTCGAGGTGCCGGCGCAGGGCTGCGAGGTCGACCGGTCCACCCGCCGCTCCTGCGTCCGCGCCGGCGACGGCCCGGCCCGGCCCGTGGTCGTCGTCGGGCAGGGGCTCGCCCCGGTGCAGCGCGACGACGTCGGCGAGCGAACGGACCGCGACGACCTCGGCGTCCGGGACGAGCCGGGCCTCGGCCCCGTTGGCGACCGGCACGACGACCCGCCGCTGCCCGGCCCGGACCGCTGCCAGCACCGCAGGCAGGACCCCGCGCACCGGCTGCACGCGGCCGTCGAGTCCGAGCTCGCCGAGGTGCACCCGGGTCGCCACCGAGGCGGCGTCGACCTGCCCGGTCGCCGCGAGCAGGGCGACGGCCACGGCGAGGTCGAACGCCGTGCCCGCCTTGGGCAGCGCCGCCGGTGCGAGGTTGACGGTGATCCGGCGCGGCGGCAACGGGCACCCCGCGTTCGCCGTCGCGGCCCGCACCCGGTCGCGCGACTCCGTCAGCGAGGCGTCCGGCAGCCCGACGAGCGTGAACGCCGGCAGCCCCTGCGCGACGTCCGCCTCGACCGTCACGAGATGACCCTCGAGCCCGACGAGCGCCACGCACGCGGCGCGGCCGAGCGTCATCACGCCACCCCGCGCAGGTGCTCGACCTCGGGCGCGCCGCGCCGCGGCACGAGCACCGCGACGACGTCGATCCGGACCTCCGGCCAACCGGACTCGTGCTCGGCCAGCCAGGCCGCCGCGAGCCGGCGCAGCCGGAGCATCTTCTGCCGGGTCACCGCCTCGACGGGGGTGCCGGTGACGACGCTGCGACGCGTCTTCACCTCGCACACGACGAGGCAGCCGACGTCGACGGCGACGATGTCGAGCTCGCCGATCGGGCACCGCCAGCGCCGGTCGAGGATCTCCATCCCGTCGGCCCTCAGGTGCTCGGCAGCGAGCCGCTCGCCGAACTCGCCCACCACGTCCTTCACCCGCACGGTGACCACCTCCGGGCAGCACCCTGCCGAGGCGGACGGTCGGTCCGTGGGCGGCGGACTCCCTGCTGTGGACGGTGGGACGAGCGAGCCAGTTGTGGACAGGACGAACCCGACCAGGTGTCCGGACCCGACCCCGGTCCGGCTACAGCTGCACGCCCACCCGGTACCCGTCGTGAACGGCGTCCTCGACGAGCCGCGGCGCCCGCGCGTCCCCGACTGCGCGCACGTCGACCCCGGCCCGGCGCAACGGCGCGACGAGCCCGTCGACGGGCTCGTGCGGCACCGCGAGCACCACCCGGTCGGCGACGAGGTCCAACGGCTCGTCGTCGTAGCGGCGGGCGAGCCTGACGACGCCGGCGGACAGCCCGACGACCCGGTGGCCCTCGACGAGCCGCACCCCGAGGTCGCGCAGCCGGCGCAGCGCGAGCGGTCCGGACTTCGAGTTCTCGAGCAGCCCCGCCGCAGGCCCGCCGACGGCGACGAGCGTCACCTGCCAGCCGTCCGCGGCGAGCAGCTCGGCCGTCCCGACACCCTTGCGGTGCCCCTCGGTGTCCACGAGGACGACCGTCCCCGGCCCGCCCCCCGGCCCGCCCCCCGACGCACCCGGTGGCGCGTCACCGGCCGCCCGCACGACCGCCGCGGTATCCCGGCGGTCGACGAGCGACCGGACGACGTGCGCGGCCGGCTCGCAGCCGTCCACCGGCCCCGGACGCGAACCGGTCGCGACGACGACGGCATCCGGCCGCAGCGAGAGAACGACCTCGGCGCTCGCGCCGACGCCGTACCGGACCTCGACCCCGAGTCGACCGAGCTCGGCCAGCCGCCACCGGACCAGCTCCGCGAACGGCGCCTGCAACGGCAGCGCGGCGACGAGCCGGACCTGGCCACCGGCCGCCGCGTCGCGCTCCAGGACGGTGACCCGGTGGCCGCGTTCGGCGGCAACCCGCGCGGCCTCCAGCCCGGCGGGCCCGGCGCCGACGACGACGACCCGACGCCGCGGCGACGCGGGCGCGGGAGCGCCGGTGTGCTCGGCGCCGGCGGCCGGGTTCTGCACGCAGGCGATCGGGTACCTGCGCAGCCGGCGCGCGATGCAGAGGTTGTACGCCACGCACTCGCGGACCTCGCGCTCTCGTCCCTCCCGCGCCTTCCGGACGACGTCGGGATCGGCGATCATCGCCCGGGTCATCCCGACCAGGTCGCACGCACCGTCCTCGAGCGCCCGCTCGCCGACGTCCGCCCGGACGACGCGGCCCTCGGCGACGACGGCCGGACCGCCCGAGGGCCGGCTCGCCAACGGGCCGCCCAGAGCGGCCGTGACCCGCGCGGCGTTCGGGACGCCGACCCCTTCGGGCAGCTCCATCGGCGGGATGATGAGGTGCACGTTCTCGTAGTTGCCGTTCCCGACGCCGAGGTAGTCGACGTCGCAGACGGCGCTCAGGTGCGCGGCGACGTCCGCGTAGCCGGGTGTCGACGCGGTGAGCGTGACGCCGAGGAGCCGCTCCGGGCCGACCGCCTCGCGCAACGCGGTCAGGATCTCGACGGCGAGCCGGGCCCGGCCCGGGAGATCGCCGCCGTAGCCGTCGCTGCGGCGGTTGCGCTGCGGGTCGAGGAACTGGTCGACGAGCGTGTCGTAGGCGAACATGCACTCCACGCCGTCGACGCCGGCCGCGACCGCCGCCCGGGCGGCGGCGACGAACCCCTCGACGACGTCCCCGAGGTCCACCTCGTCGACGGCCCGCAGCGCGTCGGCCCAGCCCGGCCCCTGGACGGCGCTCGGCGCCCACCGCTCGCTCCACGGCGACTGCGGGTCGGCGTTGGCGCCCATGTGGTACAGCTGGCTGACGAAGCCGGTCCCGTGCCGCTTGACGGCCTCGACCGCGGCCCGCAGGCCAGGCACGAACCCCGGGGCGTCGTAGCGGTAGTTCTGCGGCGTCACCCCACCGTTCGGCAGGACCGGTACGGGCTCCATGACGACGAGCCCCGCACCGCCCGCGGCGCGCGCCTCGTAGTACGCGAGCGCGCGCGCCCCCGGCACGCCGTCCGACCCGAAGCTCGTCGTGTGCGCGGTGAAGACGGCCCGCGTCGGCAGGACGTGCCCACGCAGGGTCAGCGGTGACAGCAGCAGCGGGTAGCGGTCCATGACGACGCAGGCTCGCACCCCGGCGCCCGCCGTCGCCAGAGCCGGCCGACGGTCCGACCCGGGTCAGGCGGGGAAACCCCCGGACTTCGGGACCTCGAGGTCGCTCTTGGCGAGCTCCTCGACGTTGACGTCCTTGAACGTCACGACGCGGACCGACTTGACGAACCGGGCGGGCCGGTAGACGTCCCAGACCCAGGCGTCGCTCATCGTGACCTCGAAGAAGACCTCCCCGTCCGCGGACCGGACCTTGAGGTCGACCTGGTTCGCGAGGTAGAAGCGCCGTTCGGTCTCGACGACGTACGAGAAGAGCCCGACGACGTCGCGGTACTCCCGGTAGAGCTGGAGCTCCATCTCGGTCTCGTAGTTCTCGAGGTCCTCGGTACTCATGAGGGCGCTGGCTCCGCTGCTCGTCGCTGCCGCGCGTCGGGCGCGGCGTCCGGGGCGCCGGGCCGCGGCGCACGTTCCATCATGGCGCAGGCGGCGGGGTCCGGCCGACCCGCCACCCGGGACCGGGCCGGCCCGGCTGCCCTCAGGAGCCGAGCGCGTACCCGGCGTAGACCGCGACGAGCCCGGCCGCGACGCTCGCGAGGACGTTCGTGCCGGCCCACAGCCAGGCCCCCTGCCGGGCGAGCACCGCCGTCTCGTACCCGAAGGTCGAGAACGTCGTGAGCGCGCCGCAGAACCCCGTCCCGACGAGGGCGAGCACCTGCGACGACACCCCACGGGACGCCGCGAGCCCGCCGAGGACGCCGAGGACGAACGACCCGACGACGTTCACCGTGAACGTCCCCCACGGCATGAGCGCGTCGTGCAGGGACTGGACGGCGAGGTCGGTGAGGTAGCGCAGCGGCGCCCCGACCGCGGCCCCGAGGACGACGAGCAGCGCCGTCACGCGGAGGCTCCCCCGCCGTCCGGCCCGCCGTCCGGACCGCCGTCCGAGGCGACGAAGCGGACGACGGTCACCTCCTCGATCGTGACGAGCCCGCCCGCGCCCGACGTGGCGAGCAGCGCCCCGACGACGGGCAGGAACGCCTCGACCCGCTCCCGGTCGTCGACGACGACCACGGACAGCGGGAGGTCCTCGGCGAGGCTCAGCAGCCGGCTCGTGTGGACCCGGCTGCCCGCGCCGAAGCCCTCGCAGCCGCGGTAGACGCTCGCGCCGGCGAGCCCGGCGGCGTGCGCGCGGTGCACGATCTCGGTGGCGAGCGGACGGTGGTGGTGCATGTCCTCCTCGCCGACGACGACCGTGAGCCGGGCGGCAGCGTGCGACGACGGTACGGTCACGGGTCCTCCATGAGGTCGAGCCGCCCGTCCGGACGGCGATGACGACGGCGCGCGAGGGCGACGGCTCCGGCGGCTCCGGCGTTGCCGAGCCGGACGGCGGCCAGGCCCGCGGCGATGCTGCCGAGCACGTACACGCCCGCCACGACGACAGCACCCGCCAGCAGCAGCGTGTGGGTGTCGAGCCCGTACGTCGAGAACGTCGTGAACCCCCCGAGGATGCCGGTGCGCAGGAACGCGCGCCGGTAGCGGGACGGCGCCAAGAGCTCCTCCTCGAGGAACATCAGCGCGCCGATGAGCCCGCAGCCGGCGACGTTGACGCAGAAGGTCGCCCACGGGAACTGGCGGCCTTCGTGGGGCAGCTGCAGCGCGACCACCCACCGGGCGAGGCTGCCGAGCGCCCCACCGGCGGCGACGACGAGCAGGATGTCCCGCCGGGTCCGCAGCTCCCGGACGGCGCGACCGGCGAACGCAGCCGGCTCGGACGGCCCGCTCATCGCGCCGGCAGGGTGTCCGGCAGGTCGAGGAGGTCGTCCCGCGGGTGGTCGCGGACGTCGTCCCGCAGGTCGTCGAGGTCGTCGTCCCGCAGGTCGTCGAGGTCGATCACCTCGACGAGCCCGTCCTCGTCCGGAAGGTCGACCCCGCCGCCCTGTCCGGGCAGGCTCCACGAGCGGCGGTGCTGCGCGCACGGCCCGAGCCGGCGCAGCGCCTCCGCGTGCTCGGGCGCCGAGTAGCCCTTGTTGTCCTGCCAGCCGTAGTCGGGGTGGTCGGCCGCACGGGCCACCATGATCGCGTCCCGCTCGACCTTGGCGAGCACGCTCGCCGCGGCTACCGCCGTGCACCGCAGGTCGGCCTTGACCATCGTGACGACGGCAGGCTCCGCCGGCAGCGGGACGTCGGGCGCGACCTCGCGGCCGAGCAGGTCGAGGTCGAAGAGCGTCGGCGGCGCGACGGGCGGGGTGAGCCAGTCGTGCGAGCCGTCGAGGACGACGCACGACGGCGTCGTGGGCAGCGTCGCGAGCGCGCGGCGCCCGGCCAGCCGGAGCGCGGCGATGATCCCGAAGCGGTCGATCTCGTCCGGCTCGGCGTGCCCGACCGCGTACGCGAGCGCCCAGCGCCGCAGCCGCGGCACGAGCTCCTCGCGGGCCGCCGGCGCAAGGAGCTTGGAGTCCCGCACGCCCGTGGGCGCCGTCCGCACGGCCGCGTCGACGACGACGATCCCGACCGACACCGGCCCGGCGAGGGCACCGCGGCCCACCTCGTCCACCCCTGCCACGAGCGGGTGGCCCTCGCGCAGCAGCCGGCGCTCCTCGCGCAGGGTCGGGACGCCGCTGCGCGGCGGGCTCCGGCGACCGGTCGCCGTCGCGCGCAGCGCCGTCACGCCGTCGTCCTGCCTCACGGTGCCCCCGCGGGTGCGGGCACCCCCGCGAACGCGCTCTCCGGGCGGCCGAGCCCCTCGGCCCGGGACAGCGGCCAGACGAGGACGAACGCCCGCCCGACGACCTCGTTCTCGGGCACGAAGCCGTGGACCCGCGAGTCCTCGGAGATCTCCCGATGGTCCCCCATGACCCACAGCTCCCCCGGGGGGACGGTACGGCTGAACGGCCGCTGGCTCGGCACGTTGCCGGGGAAGAGGTACGTCTCGTCGATCGCGGCACCGTTCACGGTGACCCGGCCTGCCGTGTCGCAGCAGGCCACCGTGTCGCCGGGCAGACCGATCACGCGCTTGATGAGGTGCTCCCCCGAGTCGTGCGGCAGGAGTCCGACGAACGTGAAGACCTCGCGGACGACCTTGCGGACCGGTCCCTCGTCCGGCTCCAGGGGCGGTGGGAGCCAGCCCCCCGGGTCCTTGAACACGACGATGTCGCCCCGGTTCAGGTCGAAGGGCCCGGGCGTCAGCTTGCTGACGACGACGCGGTCGTCCTCGAGGAGCGTGTTCTCCATCGACCCCGACGGGATGAAGAACGCCTGGACGAGGAACGTCTTGACCACCAACGAGATCGCCAGGGCCATCGCGACGACGACGACGACCTCGGTCACCGCGCCGAGCGCGGCGGACAGCACCGAGCGCGGCTGCTCGGTGGTGTCCTGCGCCATCGGCCCCTGCTTCCCATGGGTCGGGTCGTCGTCCCCGGTGTCCTGCCCGGTGTCGTGCGGGAGGTCCTCGTGCGGGTCGCTCATGGTCCCGCACCGGCGGCCGGGACGCGGGCGAACACGGAGTCCGGCGCCTCGAGCCGACCGGCCCGTCCGATCGGCCAGACGACGACGAAGGCCTTGCCGACGACATCGTCGACCGGGACCGTCCCGCCGCCCTCGAGGTTGGTGTGGAAGCGCGAGTCCTCCGAGAACGGCCGGTTGTCGCCCATGACCCACAACCGGCCGGCGGGCACCGTGACCGTGAACTTCAGCGTGCTCGGCTCGGTCCCCGGCGCGAGGTAGACCTCGTCGACGACCTCGCCGTTGACGGTCAGGCGGCCCTGTGCGTCGCAGCAGACCACACGGTCCCCCGGCAGACCGATGACCCGCTTGATGAGGTGCTCGCCCGAGTCCTGCGGGAGCAGCCCGACGAATGTGAGCCCGGTGCGGAGCGCGTGCCGGACGGCGCCGTCCTGCGGCGGCTCGGACGGCTGCAACCAGCCGCCCGGGTCCTTGAAGACGACGACGTCACCGTGGCCGAGGTCGAACGGGCCCGGGGTCACCTTGCTGACGAGCACCCGGTCACCCACGAGGAGGGTGGCCTCCATCGACTCCGAGGGGATGTAGAAGGCCTGGACGAGGAACGTCTTGACGACGAGCGCGAGGACGAGCGCCAGGCCCACCACGACGACCACCTCGGCGACGGCGCTCAGCGCCGACGCTCCCGCCGACCGTTGCCGCGGAGCAACGGTCCGGTGCAGCCCCGGCCCGTCGGACCCGTGGACGTGCGACCCCGGACCGCGCGGGCTCGCCGTGCGCAGCGGCGGCCGGTCGTCGAGCGACGCCTCGTCGTACCCGGCCGCAGCGTCGTACCCGGCCGCAGCGTCGTAGCCCGGCGCAGCTCCGTAGCCCGGCGCAGCGCCGTACGGCCGCGAGGCCGGGTACGGCACAGGCGCGGCGTCGTGCGCGGTCGGCGACGCGTAGGCCGGCGCGTAGGCCGGGGCGTAGCCCGCGGTGACCGCGTCCGCCGACGCGGCGCCGGCCCCGGCCGGCTCGTAGCCGGTGGCCGGGTCGTACCCGCTGGTCGCGTCGTGGCCCGGGCTCGCGTCGTAGCCCGCGCTCGCACCGCCGAGCACCCCCGTCGGGACGGTCGACGAGCGGTCGGCGGCGACGCCGTACGACGCGTGTCGCGCCGCGGGCCGCTGCCCGCCCGCCGTCCCCCGACCGTCGCGCGGTCCGGCCCTCACGGCGGACCCGGGACGCGCTGCGACCCGCGGGGCACGGTGTCGGCGCGACCGAACGGCCACCAGACGGCGGCGACGCGGCCGACCAGGTTGTCGACCGGGACGGTCCCGCCGCCGGGATCACCGAGGTGGCCGCGGGAGTCGCCGGAGTCGCTGCGGTGGTCGCCCAGGACGAACAGTCGCCCCGGCGGGACGACGACGTCGAACCGGACGACGCTCGGGGAGTCGCCCGCGGCGACGTACTCCTCGTCGAGCGGGCGGCCGTCGACGGTGACGCGGCCCTGCGCGTCGCAGCACGCGACCCGCTCCCCCGGGAGCCCGACGACGCGCTTGACGTAGTCGCTCTGGCCGGCCGGCGCTCCGAGGGCGCCGGCGACGGCCCGACCGGCTGCGACGAGCGGTGACGAGGTCGCGGCGTCGTCCGCGTCGAAGACGCCCCGGCCGTCGAAGACGACGACGTCGCCACGGCGCACCGACCCGACGTCGAGCCGGGAGACGAGGACGCGGTCCCCGACCTGGAGCGTCGGCTCCATCGAGGCGCTGGGGATGACGAACGACTGGACCAGGAGGATCCGCACCAGGGCGACGCTCACGACGACCGCGAAGACCCAGCCGAGCAGGCGCAGGGCGGGGCCGACGCGGCCGTCGTCGTGCTCGACCTGCGCGCTGCCGACGACCGGGGCGCCGTTGGCCGCGACGCAAGGGTCGGCCGAGGAGGCGGTCTGCCTCATCCGGTCCGCTCCCACGTCGGCGAGCCTACGTCACCCAGCGTGGGTGCCGAGGACGCGCCGCGCTGCCGGGCAGGGCTCAGCGAGCGGGGACGCTGTCGCGCTTCTCCTTGATCTTGGCGGCCTTGCCGCGCAGGGAGCGCAGGTAGTAGAGCTTCGCGCGACGGACGTCGCCACGCGTCACGACCTCGATGTGGTCGATGACCGGCGAGTGCACCGGGAAGGTGCGCTCGACGCCGACGCCGAAGCTCACCTTCCGGACGGTGAACGTCTCGCGGACGCCGCCGCCGGAGCGCCGGATGACGACGCCCTGGAAGACCTGGATGCGGGAGCGGTTGCCCTCGACGACCTTGACGTGGACCTTGAGCGTGTCCCCGGCGCGAAAGGCCGGGACGTCGTCGCGCAGCGACGAGGAGTCGAGGGTGTCCAGCGTGTGCATGTCAGGTCGCTCTCCCGCAGGTGCCACAGGTCATCCGCGCAGGTCGTCTGGTGCGGCGCAGGGCCGCCCGGCGTGGTGGTGTGCCGTCCTTCTCAGGCTCCGGCTCCCGGCACCTCGCTCCCCTGTGGCAGGGCGTGGCCGACCGGCGGCACGATGGGTCAGTCTGCCACAGGGGCATGCCGGGTCAGAAATCGCCGTCCGTGGCCGTCGTCCGCGACGTGCCAGCCCTCCTCGACCAGGACTGTGCGGTCCCGGGCGTCCAACGTGTCCGGGTCGAGCGCCCCGAGAAGGTCCGGACGCCGCCGCGCGGTGCGGCGCAGCCGCTCGTCCCGGCGCCAGCGGGCCACCTGCCCGTGGTGCCCGGACCCGAGGACGGCAGGCACGTCCCGACCACGCCACGTCGCCGGTCTGGTGTAGACCGGGTACTCGAGGAGGCCGTCCTCGTGGCTCTCCTCGACGAGGCTCTCGGCGTTGCCGACGACGCCCGGCAGCAGCCGCGCGACCGCCTCGACGACCGCGAGGACGGCGACCTCTCCCCCGTTGAGCACGTAGTCGCCGAGGCTCACGAGGCGCACGTCGAAACGCTCCGCGGCATCCTCGACGACGCGCTCGTCGATCCCCTCGTAGCGCCCGCACGCGAAGACGAGCCACAGCCGGGTGGCGAGGTCGTGCGCCATCGCCTGGCTGAAGCGCAGGCCCGACGGTGTCGGGACGAGGAGCACGGGCCGCGCGGCGGCCGCGTCGGCGGCCTCCGTCACGAACGGGCCGGGCGCGGTCGCGAGCACGTGGTCCAGCGCCTCCCCCCACGGCTGCGGCCGCATGACCATGCCGGCACCGCCGCCGGCCGGGGTGTCGTCGACCGTTCGGTGCCGGTCGTGGGTGAAGTCGCGCAGGTCGTGGACGACGACGTCGAGCAGCCCCGCGGTGCGCGCCCTGCCGATGACCGAGAGCCCGAGCGGCGCGAGGTACTCGGGGAAGATCGTGACGACGTCGACCCGCACGCCGTCTCAGCCCTCGTCGTCGAGCAGGCCCGGCGGGGCGTCGACGACGACGACACCGGCGTCGACGTCCACGGCCGGGACGATCGCCGTGACGAACGGGACGAGCCGCCGGACGCCGTCCGGACGTCGGACGACGAGCAGGTCCTGGGCGGGGGGGTGCTCGACGGCGACGACCTCGCCCAGCACGGCGCCCGCGGGGTCCTCGACGCGCAGGCCGACGAGCTGGTGGTCGAACCAGGCGTCCGGCTCGCTCACCTCGTCGGACACGTCCGCCTCGAGAACGACGCCGCGCAGCGCGTCGGACGCGGTGCGGTCGAGGACGCCGTCGAAGCCGAGCAGGAGCGTGCCGTTGTGGTCGCGGACGGAGTCGAGCCTCAGCGTTGCGGGCAGCCCGCGACCGGCGGGCCCGGCCGGCGGGACGACGAAGAACGTGGCGCCGGGGACGAAGCGCTCGTCCGGGGCGTCCGTGCGGACCTCGATCGTCACCTCGCCGCGGATGCCGTGGGCACGCCCGATCCGGGCGACGACGAGGCGCATGGTGGCTCCTGGGGTTCGGTGGTCGGCCCGGTGCTGCGGCCGACCCGGTGGTGGGTCCGGCTTCACCCGGGCGGCTGTCGCCACGACCCGGTCTCCGCTCAGAAGAGCCCGACCACCTTGCCGTCGGCGTCGAGGTCGATCTTCGCCGCCGAC
>DAIOGQ010000110.1:0-11636 GCA_036745175.1 Kineosporiaceae bacterium | reverse complement strand
CGCCCGCCGGAGGCGGTCGCGGACGGCGGCGGCGAGCGTCGTCCCGGCCGGCGGGACGGCGACGACGGTCCGCAGGCGCAGGGCGTCGGCCTCCCGAAGCGCGGCGTACAGCGCGCGGGCGTAGGCGGCCTCGTCGGACGGCGCGGCGAGCCGGACGACGCCCGTGGGCGTCTCGACGTCGGCGGTGGCCAGGAGACCGGTCACCGGACGCGCGTCGTCCGGCGACGCGTCGCCCCGGCCCCGGGGCTCGGCGACGTCCCGCACCGCCGCCTCGACGTCGCCGGCGTCGACGACGACCACCCGGGCGTGCGGCGCGTAGTGCGCGGCGAGCATGCCGGGAGCCCGGACTGCGCCGTCCGCGGGCGGGGACGGCGACACCGGCGCGACGCCGCCCGCGAAGAGCACCTCGTTGGCCGTCACCGCACCGCTGCGCAGGAGGCGGGGCGCCGGACCGGTGCAGTCGAGGATCGTCGACTCGACGCCGACCGCACTCGACCCGCCGTCGAGGACGACGTCGCGGGCCGGGTCGAGGCGCTCCCCGAGCTCGTCCAGGACGTGCGCGGCCGTCGTCGGGCTGACCCGCCCGAAGCGGTTGGCCGACGGCGCGGCGAGCCCGCCGCCGAACGCGGCGAGGACGGCGTGCGCGACGGGGTGCGCCGGGCAGCGCAGTCCCACGGTCGGCTGGCCGCCCGTGACATGGTCGCCCGCCCGGTCGCTGCGCGGCAGCACGAGGGTCAGCGGCCCGGGCCACAACGTCGCGGCGAGCCGCCGCGCGTAGCCCGGCACGTCGCGCGCCCACAGGTCGAGCTCACCGCCGGTCGCGACGTGGACGATGAGCGGGTGGTCGGCGGGCCGGCCCTTGACCGCGAAGACGCGTGCGACCGCGGCGACGTCGGTCGCGTCCGCGGCGAGCCCGTAGACGGTCTCGGTCGGCAGACCGACGAGCCCGCCCGCCCGCAGCACCTCGACGGCGCGCGCGACGTCCTGCGTCACGAGCGCCGTGCCGAGACCAGGGACGGCATGTGCGGTCACGGCCCAAGTCTCCCGCACGCGCCGGGCGGCCCCTTCCGCGTGCCCCGTCGGTGTGCTACCCGGCGCCGTCCGGGGCCCCTGCAGCGGTGATCGGGCCGTCCGTCCGTTGACCGGTCGCCGTCCCACGGTCACGGTGGTGAAGAACCGCTGAACACCGAGTGTCCGACCGGTGAACGGCTCCGAGCACAACCCCGGAGGTGGGCGGATGTCCACGCTCGTGCTGCTGTCCGTCGTCGCGATCGGCGTCATCCTCGTCTTCGACTACACGAACGGTTTCCACGACGCGTCCAACATCATCGCCACCGTCATCGCCTCGCGGGCGATGACGCCGATCCAGGCCGTGATCGTCGTCGCGACGTTCGAGTTCCTCGGCCCGCTCCTGGGCGGGACGGCGGTCGCGAACACGATCGGTACGTTCGTCGACGTCGCGAGCCTGGGGAAGACGCAGTCCGTGACGGTGATCCTCTGCGGGATCATCGGCGCGATCGTGTGGAACCTCGGCACGTGGTGGGTGGGCATCCCGTCGTCCTCGTCGCACGCCCTCGTCGGCGGCCTCGTCGGCGCGGTGGTCCTCGCCGCGGGGCCGCGGTACGTGCACTGGGGCTGGACCGAGCTCACTGTCGACCATCACGTCACCGGCGTCACGAAGGTGCTGCTGGCACTCGTGCTGTCCCCGCTCATCGGCTTCTGGGCCGGCTTCGTCGTCCATCGCCTCATGAGCCGCCTGCTCAGCCGCGCCCGGCCCTCGGCGAACAAGGGGCTGCGCCGCGCCCAGTGGTTCACCTCGGCGTGGCTCGCCTTCTCGCACGGCGCCAACGACGCGCAGAAGAGCATGGGCATCATCACGCTCGTGCTGCTGCTCGGGGGCTTCCTGCCGGGCTTCGAGGTTCCGTTCTGGGTCATCCTCACCTGCGCGAGCGCGATCACCCTGGGGATCCTCTCCGGCGGCTGGCGGATCGTGCGCACGGTCGGGTTCGGCATCTACAAGGTGCGCCCGCTCCACGCGTTCGACGCCCAGGTCACGGCCGCCTCGGTGATCTTCGCGGCGTCGTCCCTCGGGGCGCCCGTCTCGACGACCCACGTCGTCAGCTCCTCGATCATGGGGATCGGGGCGTCCGAGCGGCCCAAGGCCGTCCGGTGGGCCAAGGCCAAGGAGATCGTCAGCACGTGGGTCGTCACGATCCCCGGTGCGGCCCTCGTCGCCAGCGGCGCCTTCCTCATGAGCGAGGTGGTCACGTGACCGCCCCGGACAGCCCCGCCCCGGACAGCCCCGCCCCGGACAGTCCCGCCCCGACCCCGGCCCGACACCCGTCCGGACCGACCGGCACGAACCCTGGAGGCACCATGACCACCACCGCGGACCCGATGGCCGAGGCGGCGCCGACGACGGTGTTCGGCCGCGTCATCAGCCGGGTCTTCCCGCGGACGCCGAACTTCTTCGACCTGCTCGTCGACCAGGGCCGCCTGGCGGTCGAGGCCATGGACGCCTTCGTGCGCTTCATGGAGACCGGCGACCAGGCCCTCGCGCTGCGCGTGCGGGAGATCGAGCACGAAGCGGACCGGGTCAAGGACCGCAACATGGACCTGCTCAACAAGGCGTTCTCGACGCCCATGGACCGCGAGGACCTCTACCGCGCGATCAGCACGATCGACCACATCATCAACTACGCCAAGACGACGGTCCGCGAGATGGAGCTCCTCGGCGTCGCACCCGACGCCTTCACCCTGGAGATGGCGACGTTCCTCAAGGACGGCGCGGAGTCCCTCAACGACGGGTACCTCGCCCTGGCCCGTGACCCGGCCGCGGCCGAGGGCTACGCGCAGGCCGCCAGGAAGGCCGAGCGCAACACGGAGAAGGCCTACCGGCGGGCGCTCGTCGAGCTGTTCGACGTCGAGTCCGAGGCTGCCAAGCTCGACCGGCTCGAGGGTCACACCGGCCCGCAGGCGCTGACGATCGTCATGGGCGTGTTCAAGAAGCGCGAGGTCTACCGGCACCTGTCCGACGCCGCGGACCGGGTGGCCCGCGCGGGCGAGGCGCTGCGCGACATCGTCGTGAAGATGGTCTGACCTCGGCGCTCGCGCCGGCCCGGCGGTGCCGGGCGCGGTGCCACGTCCGGCTGCACCGGCCGTGAGTCCCCTCACACCGGCGCGGACCGGGAACCCTTCCGGGCTGCCGTGCGCTCGCACCTGTGGGGCGCAGCACCGGACGAGGGCGTCCCGCCGACAGACAGACCCGCACCGACCGCACCGAGCGACCGACCGCGCTCCCCGACGTACGGACACCCATCACACTCATGGCCGACGCCACGACGAAGACCCGACCGATGCACCCCCGACCCGACGACGAGCCCCGCGAGCCGACGCGGTTCCTGGGCCTGTCGATGACCCAGCTCTCCGGTAGCGCGCTCGCGGCGGTGACCTCCGCCGTCGCCGCGTCGTTCCTCGGCGTGGGCGGCACCCTCATCGGTGCGGCCTTCGGTTCGGTCGTCTCGACCGTCGCCGGCGCCGCGTATGCATCGTCCCTGCAGAACGCCGCCGGGCGGGTCCGCACCGTCGTCGTCCGGCCGGGCCGGGACGGCGTCCGGGGTGCCTCGCAGGACGACCCGGGCCGGGTGCCCAGCGGCATCGGAGCGGACCAGGTGCCGGTCGCCGACGTCCTCCTCGCCGCGGCCGACGCCGCCGCGCCACCCGGCGAGGGCCCGGGCCCCGGCCGGTCGCGCCGCGGCATCCGGTGGGCGCCGGTCGCCGCGGTCGCCGGCCTCGGGTTCGTCATCGGCATCGGCGTGCTCACCCTGACCGAGGGCCTGCTCGGCCACCCGGTGTCGGACGGCGGGGGCTCGGGGACCACCGTCGGCCGGGTCGTCGACGCGCAGCCGGCCGCCGACCCGACGCCGTCCCCGACGGACGCGGCCACCGCGACCCCGACCGAGGGTGCCGCCACCGGCACGGTCGACCCGACCGGCCCAGCGACGTCGCCGACGGACGCCCCGACGTCTGCCGGCGTGCCGAGCGGCCCGACCGACAGCGCGTCGGTGACGCCGCCGACGGACGCCCCGACGTCAGCGGCGCCCGCGCCGACCAGCGCCCCGACCGGTGGCGCGGTGCCGGCGACGCCCTGACGCTGCGAGGGACTGCTGGTTGCAGCACGCCGTCGACAGACCGATCCCCGTCCACCCTCGGTGAGACGGCGGGCGGTCGCGTGGTGGACTGAGGTCCGTGAGCGACATGAGCGGCCGCGACGGGGGCGCGCGCGACGGCGCCGCCGGCCGCGGCCGGCGGGGCATCCCCCGGGACGCCGACGTGATCGTCGTCGGCGGCGGGCCGGCCGGGTCGGCGGCAGCCGTCGGCGTCCTGCGGGCCTGGCCCCGGGCCCGCGTCCTGGTGCTCGACCGGGCCGACTTCCCCCGCGACAAGACGTGCGGCGACGGCGTCGCGCCGCACGTGGACGACGTCCTGCGACGGCTCGGCGTCGAGGTCCCGTACGGCGAGTACGCGCCGGTCCACACCCTGCGGCTCGGCTTCGTCGGCGGGCGCGAGGCGGTCGGACGGATGCGGCGGCCGGCCCGCGTCGTGCCGCGCGAGGTGCTCGACGCGCGACTGCTCGAGGAGGCCGTCAAGCGTGGCGCGGAGGTCGTCCGGCACCGCGTCCGCCGGGTCGCCGACCGGCGTGACGGCCCGGGGGTCGACGTGGACGGCACGTTCCGGGCGCACGTCCTCGTCGGTGCGGACGGCGCGCACTCCGTCGTCCGGACCGCGGCAGGGCTCGCGGCGCATCGCCGCGACCGGACGGCGATCGCGCTGCGCGGCTACGCGCCGGTGAGCGCGGGCCGCGAGCACGAGCAGGTCATCGCCTTCACCGACGACGCGGGCTGGCCGGCGTACGCGTGGTCCTTCCCGATCGGCGACGGCCGGGCCAACGTCGGGTACGGCGAGCTGCTGCCCGCCCGCGGGGCCGGGCCGACCAAGGCCCGGATGCTCCAGCGGGTCGAGGAGCTGCTGCCCGGGGCGGCCGGGGGCGGTGTCGGCTGGCAGGCCTCCCACCTGCCGCTGTCGTCCGGACGCGGGCGGCAGCCCGACGGGCGGCTGCTCCTGGCCGGCGACGCCCTCGGCCTGGTGAACCCGCTGACCGGCGAGGGGATCCATGCCGCGGTGCGCAGCGGCGCGATCGCCGGCCTGTGCGCGGGCCGTGCGGTCCGCGTGGGCCGGCCGGACGCCGCGGGCGGCGACCACCGGCGTGCGCTCGACCGGGCGATGGGCCGGCACCTGCGGCACATGGACGTCGTGACCCGGCTCGCGGTCGACCCGCGCACCGTCGCCGCCGGCCTCGAGGTCGCCGGCCGGGACGCGCGGGTCTTCGACGCCTTCGTCGAGATGGGGCTGGCGGACGGCGGTCTGACGGCGCACGTGATCGCTGGGCTCGTCCGGCGGGCCGGTGCCCACGGTCTCGCCGCCGCGCTGCGAGCGGCGGTCCGCGGGCGCCGCCTGCCCTGACGGCGGGCGCCGTCTGCGCTGACAACGGTCGCCTGGGGAGCCCGGGTCGGCGCTCAGTCCCGGGCGAGGGAGGACGTCGTCGTGCCGTCCGCCTCCCGGGCGCGACGGTCGACCGCCCACGTGAGGGCGTAGCCCACGAGGACGACCGCATGCATCACCCACAGCCACAGCAGGAGCGCCGAGGCGACGCCGACCCAGGTGAGACCGCCGAACGGCCGCCCGAGGTCGACCGGCACGGCGAGGAAGACGATGAACCCCTGGAGGAAGCCCGACACGAACGCGCCGGCGACGACGGCACCGACGAAGGCGGAGCGCCACGACGGCCGGCCCGGGCCGACCACGCGGTAGGTCCAGGTGAGCGGCGCCCAGAGCAGCACCCAGACGAGCGTCAGCGACAGGTAGGCCGCCAGCAGTCGCCCGGCGACACCTGACCGGTCGCTGATGCTCGCGAGCGTCGGCGACGCCAGGAGCAGACCGGACAGCAGCAGGGGCGCCAGGCCCAGCAACGGCAGCGTCACCACGCGCAGCCACCACGTCGGCTGCCGGACCTCGTCGGAGACGGGGGCGAAGCGGACGAAGGCCCGGCTCAGCCCCTCGCCGTACGCCGAGCCCATGAAGACCGCGAGGACGACGCCGAGCGGCGTGAGCGCGAGGCCGGCGTCGACGAGGGCGTCCGTGCCGCGGCCGGCGCCCATCGCGGCCGGCAGCGTGCTCGCCAGCCGCTCCCCGTACCGCGCGGTCCCGTCGCGGCCGAGCAGGACGCCCGACAGCGCGACGGCCACGAGGATCGACGGGACGACCGCGAGGGCTCCGTAGAGCGTCGCCGCGGCCGACCTCAGAGCCAGGTCGTTGCCCCGCAGCCGGCGTCGGGTGTCGCGCAGCACCGCCGGGACCCCCACCCGTCGATCCTGCGCCCGGCCCGGGCTTCGTGCAGGACGAGGAGCCTGGCGCGAGCCTGGATCGGCGCGCAGTGCCCCGAACGCGTCGATATCCTCCGCGCATGGCCGAAGCCCGCGCACCGCTGACCGGTGCCGGGCGCACACCGCGCGAGCCGGTCGTCCCACCGGGCGCCGCCGTCTTCCACCTGGTCACCGCGGTCGTCACGACGTCGGCACTGCTCCTCCAGGTCGGCCTCACCGCGACGGCGGGCGGCCAGCCGCTGCCCGTCCGGCTGCTGCGGCTCGTCAGCCACTTCACTGTCGAGAGCAACCTGATCGTCGCCGTGAGCGCGTGGCTGCTCGCGGCCCGGCCGGCGCGTGGCGCGGGCACGGCGTTCCGTGTCCTGCGGCTCGACGGCATGATCGGGATCACCGTGACCGGGCTCGTCTACGTGGTCGTGCTCCGGTCGACCGTCGAACTCGACGGCTGGTGGGCGGTCGGCGATGCGCTCCTGCACTACGTCGTCCCGGCCCTCGCCGTCGTCGGCTGGCTCGTCTACGGGCCGCGGCGGCGGGTCGACCGCCGGGTGGTGCTCCTCGCGCTCGCGTGGCCGGTCGGCTTCTTCGGCTGGACCGTCGTGCACGGAGCCGTGAGCGGCTTCTACCCCTACCCCTTCGTCGACGTCGAGGCGCTGGGCTACGCGACGATGCTCGCGAAGGCGGGGCTCGTCACCGGGCTGCTGCTTCTGCTGGCCCTGACGTACCTGTGGCTCGACCGCCGGCTCGACGCACGGGCCCGTCGTCCGCGCTGGTCGTGACGCTGCGACACTGTGCGCCGTGAGCCAGGACCCCGTACCGTCGCGCGCCGTCGAGGCCGTCGTCGCGCTCGGCCTGGCGCACCGGGTGGTCCGGCACGGCCCGGTGTACAGCCTCGCCGAGGCGGCGACGGCCCGCGGCGTCGAGCCCGCGGACGTCGTCAAGACGATCGTCGTGCGCCGCGGCGAGGACGACTTCGTCTTCGTGCTCGTGCCGGGCGACCGGACGATCGCGTGGCCCAAGCTCCGAGCCCTGCTCGGCGTCCGGCGGCTGTCGATGCCGGACGCCGCCGCCGCCCGGGAGGCGACCGGCTACGAGCGCGGCACGATCACGCCGTTCGGCTCGACACGCGCCTGGCCGGTCGTCGCCGACTCCCGGCTCGCCGGCCGCGAGGTCACCCTGGGCGGTGGCCTGAACAACCAGGCCATCGCGATCGACGCCGACGTCGCGATCGCGGCCCTCGGGGCGACCGTCGCCGACGTCACCGAACCGCAGACCCCGCAGGACGCAGCGCCGAAGTCCCACGCGCCGAAGGAGACTCCGTGAGCCAGACCCAGGACGAAGCCGCCGCGCTGATCACCGAGCTCGCGGCGCAGGAGGACGAGCTGCGCTTCCCGCGGTTCGACGAGGACGTCGCGTGGACGCTGGGCGTCCGGCTCACGGAGGCCGCCCGCGCCGGTCGCCTGCCCGTCGTCGTCTCCCTGCGCCGCAACGGCCAGCGGCTCTTCCACGCCGCGCTGCCGGGCACGGCGCCGGACAACGACGGGTGGATCGACCGCAAGTCGCGCGTCGTCGACCGGTTCTCCAAGAGCTCCTACCGGGTCGGGACCGAGTGCCGGGCCAGGGGCTCGACGTTCGAGCAGACGTTCCGGCTCGACGCCGACACGTACGCCGCGCACGGCGGCGCCTTCCCGGTCCACGTCGTCGGGGTCGGCGTCGTCGGCACCGTCGCCGTCAGCGGGCTGCCGCAGGCCGAGGACCACGCGTTCGTCGTCGAGCAGCTGCGCCACTACCTCGCGACGGTCGCGGAGGGCTGACCCGACCCGCGCGAGCGACGTCGAGGTGTCGCCCGCGCGCAGGTCGGCACGGGATGGCACGCTGACAGGGGCCGCGAGTGTCGCGGTCGCCGGCGCGGGGGACGGCCGGGGGACAGGAAGAGGCTCATCCCGTGCGCCGTCGCACCGCCGTGATCGTCGTCGCCCTCGGCGCGGCCCTCGCCGTCGCGGGCGTCGTCGCAGTGCGCCCCGACGACGCGACGGCGGCCGTGCACGAGGCCCCCCTGCGGGTCGACGGGGTCCCGGAGCCGGGGGACCCGGCGGCTGTCGGCCTCGACGTCAGCGTCTTCACCCCGCCCGTCGCCGGACCCGGGTCGGCCACCGCCGCGAAGCATCCGGCAGTGCTTCTAGCGCACGGGTTCGGCGGCAGCAAGGCCGACCTCGCGGACGACGCGCGCCTCCTCGCGAGCCACGGGTACGTCGTCGTCACCTGGACCGCACGCGGGTTCGGCCGCAGCGGCGGCCGGATCCACCTGGACGCCCCGCGCTTCGAGGTCGCCGACGCCCAGCGCCTCGTCGACCTGCTCGCCGACCGTGACGACGTCGTGCTCGACGGCCCGGACGACCCGAGGGTCGGGGTCGCGGGCGGCTCGTACGGCGGGGCCCTCGCGCTGCTCCTCGCGGGCGCCGACCCCCGGGTCGACGCGATCGCCCCGCAGATCACCTGGAGCGACCTGCGGCAGGCGCTCTTCCCGCAGTTCGCCGTCGGCTCCGACGACCCGCCGGTCTCGCCGGCCGCGGTCTCGCCGCTGCCGCGCCCCGGCGTCTTCAAGCGCGCGTGGGCGGGAGTCTTCTTCTCGCCCTCCGGTTCGGGGGCCGCCGACGCGGCCGCGCTCACCGGCGCGACGGCAGGTGCGACGGCGGGCGCGACGACCGCGGCGCCGGACGCCGCCGGGACGACCGGACCCGGCACCAGCACGACCCCGGACGGCGCGGTCGCCGTCAACCCGTGCGGCCGGTTCGCTGCGGACCTCTGCGCGATGTACCAGCGCGCGGCGTCGAGCGGGGTGCCGGACCGGGCGATCCTCGACCTGCTGTGGCAGTCGAGTCCCGGCCGGGTCGCGGCGCGCATCGCGGCACCGACGCTGCTCGTGCAGGGCCAGGCGGACTCGCTGTTCCCGCTCTCCGAGGGCGACGCGAACGCCCGGGCGATCGCGGCGGCCGGAACCCCGGTCAAGGTCGTCTGGACCGCGGGCGGCCACGACGGCGGGATCGACGAGTCCGACCGGCTGCGGGACCTGACGCGCGCCTGGTTCGACCGCTACCTCGCACGTGACGGGTCGGCACCGGACACCCGGTTCGAGGTGACCGTCCCGGACGCCGTCGTGTCGAGCGTCGACAGCAACCCCGCACCGCAGGTCCGGGTCGCGGACGCCGAGCCCGGGGTCACCGGCCCGGGCCCGGTCCCGATGCTGTCGCTGCCCCTCGTCGGCCGGCCGCAGGAGACCGTGGCGCCGGCCGGTGGCTCGCCCGCGGCACTGACGTCCCTGCCGGGCGTCGGCGGCGCGCTGTCGAGCGCCCTCGGCGCGACGGGCGGCGGCGCCGCGCTCTCGATCCTGCCCGGCCAGTCCGCGACCTTCGAGACGGCACCGCTCACCCGTCGCGCGACCGTCGTCGGCGGTGGCCGGGTGCGCCTGCGGGTGACCGGAACGGCGGACGACGCGGTGCTGTTCGTGGGCCTCTTCGACGTCTCGCCGGAGGGGGCCACGAGCCTGCCGCGCGGCCTCGTCTCGCCGGTTCGGGTCGACCTCGCCACCGGGCCGGACGGCGCGAGGACCTGGCGGGACGTCGACGTCGCGCTGCCGGCCGTCGTCGAGGACGTCCCCGCCGGGCACCGGCTGCGGCTCGTCGTCTCGACGACCGACCAGGGCTTCGCGTTGCCCGCCGACGGTCGCACCTACACCGTGGCCCTGGCCGGGGACCGAGTGCTCAACGTTCCGGTCGTCGCGACGACGGCGGTCGGTGGTGGCCTCCGGAGCCTCGCGCCGTGGGTGGCGGTGCTCCTCGCCGCACTGCTGCTCGGCGCCCTCGCCGTCGTCGTCGCGGGCCGGCGCTCGCGCCGCGCCGTCCCGGCCGACGCCGGCCTCGCCGACGTGCCGCTCGCCGTCCGGGGCCTGGGCAAGGCCTACGGCGACGGCTACCGCGCCGTCAGCGACCTGTCGTTCACCGTCGAGCGGGGCCGGGTCCTCGGCCTGCTCGGCCCGAACGGCGCCGGCAAGACGACGACCCTGCGGATGCTCATGGGCCTGATCTCGCCGACCGAGGGCGAGGTCCGCGTGTTCGGGGAGCGGATCCGGCCCGGGGCGCCGGTGCTGTCGCGGGTCGGGGCGTTCATCGAGGGGCCGGGCTTCCTGCCGCACCTGAGCGGGCTGGCGAACCTGCGGCTCTACTGGCAGGCGACCGGCCGGCCGGAGCAGGACGCCCGGCTGGACGACGCGCTCGAGGTCGCGGGCCTCGGGGCAGACGTGCACCGCCGGGTCCGGACCTACAGCCAGGGCATGCGCCAACGGCTCGCCATCGCGCAGGCGATGCTCGGGCTGCCCGACCTGCTCGTCCTCGACGAGCCGACGAACGGCCTCGACCCGCCGCAGATCCGGGAGATGCGCGAGGTGCTCGGCCGGTACGCCACGACGGGGCGGACCGTCGTCGTGTCGAGCCACCTGCTCGCCGAGGTCGAGCAGACGTGCTCGCACGTCGTCGTCATGCACCAGGGCCGCCTGGTCGCCGAGGGACCGGTCGCCGAGCTCGTCGGGTCGGCCACGGCGCTGCTCGTCGACGTCGACGACCCGGCGCGCGCGGCGCAGGTCGCGGCGTCCGTGGACGGCACCCAGGACGTCGCGACGACGACGACCGGGATCGCCCTGCGGCTCGTCGGGACGCCGCGGGGCGCCCTCGTCGCCGCCCTCGTCGGGGCGGGCCTGCAGGTGGAGCGGGTCGCGCCGCAGCGCGGCCTCGAAGAGGCGTTCCTCGCCCTCGTCGGCGAAGGCTGAGAGGCGACCGATGCCGACCCGAGGTTCCCACGAGCGGCTCGACCACGCCGACGCCCCGCCGTCCGCCCACGGCGCGGGCGGCGCGGCGTCCGGCTACGTCGGCCGACGGACCCTGCCGCTGCTCGTCGAGGCGCGCCGTCAGCTGACCCGGCGCCGGACCCAGCTGACCCTCGGCTTCCTCGTCGTCCTGCCGTTCCTGCTCGTCGCGGCCTTCATGATCGGCGACCCCGAGCCGGGCCGGGGCGCGCCCGGGCTCGTCGACGTCGCCACCGCGGGCGCCGCGAACTTCACCCTCTTCACGCTCTTCGTCGCCGCGGGATTCCTGCTCGTCGTCGTCTTCGCGCTCTTCGCCGGTGACACCGTCGCGAGCGAGG
>DAIOGQ010000109.1:0-11684 GCA_036745175.1 Kineosporiaceae bacterium | reverse complement strand
GCCGACGCTCGGGTGCACCCGCATCCGGACGGTGCGGCCGGCCAGGCCGCGCGCGGCGACGGACCCGGGCGGCGCGGGCTGCGTCGCGGCCTGCCAGCTCCGCACCCAGCCGGGCCCGGCGGCCACGTCGGCCGGCACGGTCGCGGCGAGCGGCGCGGTCGGGCCGGAGGCCGAGCGGCCGCCCGCGCCGGCGCCCGGGCCGGCGGACGCTCCCGGCGGGCCGTGGGCGGGCCCGGCGCGCAGCGCGACGACCCCGACCACCGCGAGCGCCGCGGCCAGCACCGCCCCGGCCGCGGTCGCGGCACCGCCCCGTCGACGCACCCCGGTCCCCCTGCCCGCCGTCCGCCAGGCGTCGTCCGCCCGCCCACCGGCACCCTCATCGTGCCCCACGGCCGGCGAGGTCGGCAGCAGTGCCGCACGCCGTCGTGCGGCGTGCGCAGAATGGTCGGTGTGGAGCAGCCCCCGGCCCCGGCCGCCGTCACCCCGGCAGGCACCACCGTGAGCGCCCGGCGCTCCGCCGCCGAGGTCTGGATCGTCCTCGGGCTCTCGCTCGGGCAGTCCGCCGTCTACTCGGTGATCAGCCTGACCGCCAAGCTCACGGCCGGCCGGCCGCTCGCCGCGCAGACCGCGACGCTCAACGCGTCCCGCAGCCCACGGCCCTACCTCGACCTCACCTACCAGGTCACCGACGTCGTCTTCACGCTCGTGCCGGTCGCGCTCGCGGTGTGGCTGCTCTCGGAGGCCGGCCGCTCGGCGGTGCACCTGCTCGGGCTCGACCTGCGCCGCCCGCTGCGCGACCTGGCCGAGGGCGCGGTCCTCGCGGCCGTCATCGGGATCCCGGGGATCGCGCTCTACTACGCCGGCCGCGAGCTCGGGATCACCGCCCAGGTCGTCGCATCGGGGCTCGCCCCCTACTGGTGGGCGGCCCCGGTCCTCGTCCTCCAGGCGCTGAAGAACGCCGTCGTCGAGGAGGTCGTCGTCGTCGGCTACCTCACGACCCGGCTGCGCGAGCGCGGCTGGGAGGTCTGGGCCGTCGTCGGCTGCAGCGCCGTCCTGCGCGGGTCCTACCACCTGTACCAGGGGTTCGGGCCGTTCGTCGGCAACGCCGTCATGGGTGTGGTGTTCGGCGTGTGGTACGTGCGCCGCCGGCGCGTCATGCCGCTCGTCGTCGCGCACACCGTCCTCGACGTCGTCGCCTTCGTCGGCTACCAGTTCTTCGCCGAGGACCTCGGGCTCTCCTGACGCGGCGCACCGGCGGCCGCGGCCGGTGGCTCGACCTGCGGTCGATCACGAACCGGGGGACGATCGGCTGCGGCCGCGGGACGACGGCCGGACGGCGATGACCGACGAGGAGCACGCAGTGCGCGCAGCGTTCTACACCGAGTACGGCGACCCCGAGGTGCTCCAGGTCGGTGACCTTCCGACCCCCAGAGTCGGCTCGGGCGAGGTGCTCGTCAGGGTACGCAGCGCCTCGGTGAACCCGGTCGACTGGAAGATCATGTCGGGTGGCCTGGACGCGCTCATGGACACCGTCTTCCCCGTCGTGCCCGGCTGGGACGTCGCCGGCGTGGTCGAGCAGGTCGGGCTCGACACGCCCGAGCTGGCGGTCGGCGACGAGGTGATCGCCTACGCCCGCAAGGACTACGTCCATGGCGGCACCTTCGCCGAGCTGGTCACCGTGCCGGTCCGAGCGGTCGCGCACAAGCCGGCCGCGCTCGACTGGGACGCTGCCGCCGGGCTGCCGCTCGCCGGCCTCACCGCGCAGCGCACCCTCGCCCGGCTCGGCGTCGCGGACGGCGACACGGTCCTCGTGCACGCCGCCGCCGGCGGGGTCGGTGCGCTCGCCGTCCAGGTCGCGCGCTCGCTCGGCGCCCGCGTGATCGGCACGGCGTCGGCAGGCAACCACGACTTCGTCGCCTCGCTGGGCGGCGAGCCGGTCGCCTACGGCCCCGGCGTCGTCGAGCGGGTCCGGGCACTCGCCCCCGACGGTGTCGACACCGTCGCGGACTTCGTCGGCGGCGTCCTCGACGTGACGACGGCCGTGCTGCGCGACGGCGGCCGGCACGCGTCGGTGGCTGACGGCTCGGTGGCCGCGGCGGGCGGGGACTACGTCTGGGTCCGGCCGGACGGGTCAGGGCTGGCCGCGCTCGCCGACCTCGCCGACGCCGGCCGCCTCACCGTCCCGGTCGCACAGACCTTCGCGCTCGCGGACACCGCGGACGCCTTCCGGCTCAGCATGAAGGGCCACACCCGCGGGAAGATCGCGGTCCGGGTCAGCGGCTGAGCGGTTGCCGGTCAGGCGGCGGAGACGTCGTCCCGGGTCTGCGCGGCGGCGACCTCCTGCCGGGCGGCTTCTCGACGTGCGGCCTCCTCGGCGCGCGCGGCGACCCGTTCGGCATCCGGCGGCGGCCCGGTGACGACGAGATGCGGGTGGGCCGAGAGGCTGTAGCGCACGTGGACGCCGCGGGCCAGGACGAGCCAGGCCACGGCGACCAACGCGGTCCCGAGGGTGACGATCCCGCCGAGCAGGATCGTCCATCGGGCGCCGAAGGTCTCGCCGACCCAGCCGATGAGCGGCGACCCGATCGGCGTCCCGCCCATGAAGATCGCCATGTAGAGGGCCATGACCCGGCCGCGCATCGCGGGCTCGGTCGAGATCTGGACGGCCGCGTTCGCCGCTGTCATGAGCGTCAGCGCGGCCAGGCCCACGGGCACGAGTGCGACGGCGAACGTCAGGTACGTCGGCATGAGCGCCGCCACGATCGCGAAGATCCCGAAGGCGACGGCCGCCCCGAGGACGAGCCGCAGCCGCGGGTGCTCGCGGCGGGCCGCGAGCAGGGCACCGGCCAGCGAGCCGATCGCCATGATGCTGCCGAGCAGCCCGTACTCCCCCGAGCCCTTGTCGAAGACGAGCCGCGCCATCAGCGCCGTCGTCAGCTGGAAGTTCAGCCCGAACGTCCCGACCATCCCGACGACCGCGAGGATGAGCACGAGGTCCGGCCGGCCGCGCACGTAGCGCAGCCCTTCACGGACCGCCCCTTTGCCCCGGGCGGCCTTCGGAGCCGGCCGCAGGTCGGCGACCCGCATCCGGGTCAGCGCCAGCAGGACGGCGCCGAAGGTCGCGGCGTTGATGAGGAAGACCGGTCCGGTGCCGAACCAGTGGATGAGCAGCCCGGCGATGCCGGGGCCGATGAGCCGCCCGGCGTGGAACGAGGCGCTGTTCAGCCCGACCGCGTTCGGCAGGTCCTCGAGCGAGACCATCTCGGAGACGAACGCCTGCCGCGCCGGGCCGTCGATCGCCGCGACGACGCCGAGCGCGAGCGCGAGCCCGTACACGTGCCACAGCCGGGCGACGTCGGCGACGACGAGCAGGCCGAGGACGAGACCGAGCAGGCCGGACGCCGTCTGCGTCGCCATCAGGACGCGTCGCTTGTCGAACCTGTCGGCGACGGTGCCGGCGAGCGGGGCGAGCACGAGCATCGGCGCGAACTGCAGGCCGGTCGTGATCCCGACGGCGACGCCGGAGTCGTTCGTGAGGACGGTGAGGACGAGCCAGTCCTGGGCGACGCGCTGCATCCAGGTGCCGGTGTTCGACACGATGGCGCCGGCAGCCCAGAGCCGGTAGTTGGGGATGGCGAGCGAGCCGAACGTGGGACTCACGAGGCGGCGATCCTGCTCAGGATGTCGGCTGCGGCCGCGAGCGTCTCGCGCTCGGCGGGGCTCAGCTCGGCCAGCCGGCGGGTGAGCCAGGCGTCCCGGCGCCGTCGCGTCTCGCGGACCGTCGACGCGCCCGCGGCCGTGAGCGCGACGAGCACCTGACGACGGTCGTCCGGGTGCTCGGTGCGCGTCACGAGGCCGAGGTCGGCGAGCGCGGCCACCGTGCGGGTCATCGAGGGCGGCTGCACCCGCTCGTGGCTCGCCAGCTCGCGCGGCGTGAGCGCGCCGTCGCGATCGAGCAACGCGAGCACGGAGTACTGGCCGTCGGTGAGGTCCGCATCGGCCTTCTCCGCGCGCAGCCGGAGCGCCGAACGCATGAGCGCGACCCGCAGCTCGGCGGCCAGCCCGGCCGGCCGGCACTGCTGGCCGGACGTCGGGCGGCCGGACGTCGGGCGGCCGGACGTCGGGCGGCCGGACGTCGGGCGGCCCGATTTCGGGCGGCCGGACGTCGGGCGCGAAGCCGCGGAGGCGGGGACGGTCATGGTCACGACAGTTAGCCTAAGTCATTAGCGGTGCTAAGTATTTCCGGCCGGCACCCACCAGACCCTCACCGGGCCACCGACTGCCGGCCACCGGCCACCGCCGCTGTCGCATAGTGAGATCGTCGGCGGGAGGCGCGGGGCTTGCCGCGGACCGTCGGCGGGCGAAGAATCGGCCCATGATTCTCATCGTGGTCCGTTGGCGGATCAGGCCGGAGCTCGCCGACCGGTGGCTCGACATCGTCGCGGACTTCACGACCGCGACGAGGGCCGAGCCGGGCAACCTGTTCTTCGACTGGTCCCGCGACGTCGACGACCCGACCCGCTACACGCTCGTCGAGGCCTTCGCGGACGGCGACGCCGGTGCGGCTCACGTCGGATCGGCGCACTTCAAGGCCGCGATGGACACCCTCCCGGATGCGGTCGCGACCAAGCCCGAGATCATCAACGTCGAGATCCCCGGCGCGAACGGCTGGTCCGAGATGGGTGAGATCACGCCCCGCTGACCGGGTCGTGCCGATCCGGAGCCACAGGCCCGAACCTTGACATGCAAGTAAATGCTTGCCTATCGTCGACGCCGTGGGGGACGTCTTCAAAGCCCTCGCCGACCCGACCCGCCGGGCGATCCTCGACGAGCTGACCGACCGCGACGGTCAGACGCTCTTCGAGCTCTGCTCCCGGCTGGCGGGCCGGCACGGGCTCTCGCCGTCCCGCCAGGCCGTCTCCCAGCACGTCGACGTGCTCGAGGACGCCGGGCTGGTCCGCCGCCGCCGCGCGGGGCGCTACACGTTCCACCACATCGACACCCGGCCGCTGCGGGTCCTCGCGGACCGCTGGCCCGTCCCCGGAGAGGCTCCATGAAGATCTCGTTCGTCAGCGTCTTCGTCGACGACCAGGACAAGGCCCTGACCTTCTACACCGACGTGCTCGGCTTCGTGAAGAAGACCGAGATCCCGTTCGGCGAGCACCGCTGGCTCACTGTCGTCTCCCCGTCCGACCAGGACGGCGTGCAGCTCTCGCTCGAGCCCGAGGGCCACCCCGCGGTGCGGCCGTTCAAGGAGTCGCTGGCCGCCGACGGCATCCCCTTCACGGCCTTCACCGTCGACGACGTCGGAGCCGAGTACGAGCGGCTCACGGGCCTCGGCGTGCTCTTCACCCAGGACCCGATGGTGATGGGCGCCATGACGACGGCCGTCCTCGACGACACGTGCGGCAACCTCATCCAGCTCGCGAGCGGCGCCTGACCGGCGCAGCGTACAGCGCAGGGCAGCGGGCCCGCGCGGCGAGGCCGCGCGGCGAGGCCGGCCGTCAGCCCAGGGCGCTCGGGCGTCCGATGACCGGCAGCACCTCGGTCAGCGGCAGCCGTAGCTCGTCGGCGTCGGCGGGGTACCCGGACCGGCCGACCGCGACCGGAACCTCGGGCCGGGCGCCGGACCGGTCCGAACCCGCGCGCCGCCCGAGCCGGCGGTCGAGCCACGTGACGACGAGCTCGTGGACACCCGGTGCGACGTCCGCGTCGCAGGTGCGCAGCTCGTGGTCGGCGTCCGGGACGAGGACGCTCGCGTGGTCGGTGTGGCCGCCGGCCCGCAGCGACCGCAGGAACGCCTCGATGCTGCGACGGACGGGTTGGGTCGGGTCCGCTGCGCCGCTGAGCGCGAGCACCGGGCAGGTGACGGCGGCGAGCTCGGCGGCCGGGTCGATCCCGACGAGCCGGGTGAGCAGCGGCACGTCGCCCGGGGTCAGCCGGGGCATGAGCCGGTACCACGGCGCCGGCCGGCAGGCGGCCTCCGCGCGGAGCACGTGCTCGGCGTCGTCGCCGTCCGCGAGCCGCCGGAACCGCTCGCGCAGCAGCGCGAGCGCAAGGCCGATCTCGTCGGTGCCGACGCCGTGCTGCTCGAGGCGGCGACCGAGGTGGTACTGCTCGACAGCCACCGGGTCGAGCATCGAGACGGACAGCAGGACCAGCCCCGCGAAGGAGCGCGCGAAGCCCTCGGCCCGGACGGCGGCCCAGCCGGCCTCACCGATGCCGACGAGCGCGATCGCGCCCGGGAGCACGTGCGGGTGCGCCGCGATCACCTCGCGGGCGGCGAGGACCTCGCTCGCGCGGTCGCCGACCTGCTGCCTGCGCCAGTCGCCCGTCGAGCGTCCGGTGCCGGCCGGGTCGTAGGCGAAGCTGCCGATCCCCGCCGCGGCCAGCCGCTGCTGCCACGAGCACGGCCGGCCGCCCCCGGGCTGCGGGGGCCGGGCGACGACGACGGCAGGGTGCGGCCCCGGCCAGGGCGGCAGGACGACCTCTCCCGACAGCCGGTCCATGCCGTGCCAGAAGGCCACCTCGGTGCGCACCGGGGCCAGGATCACGGGCTCATCGTAGGGGTTGGTGACTGCGCGTGTCGGCCGGTTGGCACGGATTCGCAGGTCGACGGGGATTCGATCACATCGGGTCACGAGGATGACAGCCTTCGATGCCATCTCGGGTGCGGGGTTCACGCGGCGCGACCACCCGTTCGGCCCACGCGCGTCCGCGACGTCGGGAACCACACTGGTTCGAACACCAGTTCGAGAACCGCGTGAGAGGCGCACCCGTGGCCGCCGCCCCGCCCCCCGGACCCGCTCGCCCGCCGACGTTCCGGACGGCGCCGCCGACCGCCGCGACCGCCCCGCCGTCCGGCGACCGCGGCCGGCGTGGTCCCTTCCCCGCCATCGACCGCCAGCGGGTGGAGGTCCGGCACGAGGACGACGCGTGGTACCCGGGGCGGCTCCACGGCTGGGTGCTGCGCGACGGCGCCTGGTGGGCGGTCGCCTCGTACGAGACGAGGCCGGGCATCCAGTTCTACGTCTGCGTCCACGCCCGGGACGTCCGGCCGGCGGCCGGCGGCCCTTGACGCCGGGAAGGCGGGAGCGGAAGGCTTCGACCGATCGTGGCGCCGGCCCTCGCCCGGCCGCCGCGGCCGCCCGCCCTCCGCCTCACGGACCCGGTCGCCAGGGAACGGGACCGCCCGAGATCACCGCAGAGTCACCGCCCGTCCGGAAGATCGAGCATTCTTCGTCGCGCTACGTCGCGACATGGCATGCTCACGCTCCGCGGGGGATGGTTCCGCATCGTTCGTTCCATGGAGGATCACGTGGCCTGGTTCGCCTGGCAGTCTGCTGTCGTCATTCTTCTGGCCTTCCTGCTGGGCGCCCTCGTCGGCTACTGGTTCTTCCGGATCCAGTGGCGCCGGGTCGCCTTCACCGAGTCGGAGGCCGTGACCGTCGTCAGCCGGCGGCACGAGAAGGCCCTGGGCGGCAAGGATGCCGAGATCGGCCGGCTCCGGGGCCTGCTCGCCGCCGGAGGCGGCGGCGCGGTCGTGACCGACGCGGCCGTGGACGCGCACTCCCGGGGCGACGTCTCCGACGTGCACCCGGCCGCCGACGCGTCGCCGGACACGGACGTGACCACCGGCACCCACCCCTCGGTCGGCGCCCCGCCCTACGGCGACGGCAGCGCCCAGGCGGCGGACGTCGCTGCGGACAGCGACAGCACGCCAGACACCGCCGTCGCCACCGAGCCGGACGTCACGGCAGACACCGATACCACCACAGGGTCGGACACCGACGCCGACACGGACACCGACGCCGCGTCGCCGGCCGCGGACGGCGACCCGACCGCGGACGACGCGCCCGCCGTCACGGCGGTGAACCTCGTCGACGTACCCGACCCGGACCCGGCCGGCGACACCGTCGTCGACGTGACGGACGACGCCGTCGGCGCGGCGCCCCAGACGGACACGCACCCAGCCCTGGACACGGACCCGCACCCGGACGTGGACGCCGACAGCGACCCGGAGGCCGCCGCCCGGGCCTTCGCGACCCTGCCGACGCAGCACAGCGAGGCGTCGGTGATCGACCTGGCCTCGCTCGAGAACGGCGCCGCCGTCGACCCGGCCGCCTCGGTCGGGGCCGACGCCGACCCGTCGGCGGACCACCCCGGGACCGATGCGTCTGCCGACGCCCCGGCCGGCCACGAGGCGTCCGCCGCCCCGCCCCGGGCCGACGAGTCCGCGCCGGGCGGCACCGCCGGCCTCGTCGGGGCGGCGGACGACGATGACACCGGCGCTGAGGACGACCTCGAACGGATCGAGGGCATCGGGCCGCGGATCGCGAGCGCACTGCGCAGCGCGGGCGTCCGCAGCTTCCGCCGGCTCGCTGACGCCGACGTGCCGACCTTGCAGGCCGCGCTCGAGGCGGCCGGGCTGCGCTTCGCACCGAGCCTGCCGACCTGGTCGCGACAAGCCCGCTTCCTCGCCGACGGAGACGAGGTCGGCTTCATCAAGCTGACGGAGTCGCTCGTGTCCGGCCGCGAGCCGGGCACCCGGTGATGGCCGCTCCCACCGACACGACGTCCGACACCGCGGACGCCGGCGCGACGGTCACGACCGGGACGACGACCCGCACCGCCGAGGGTCACGTCTGGGAACGCAGCCGCAAGGGGGTCGCCATCCCGGTGGCGGCGGGTCTGCTCGGCCTCGCCGCGCTCGGGATCGGTCAGGGCTGGCCGGTTCGCGACACGGTCGAGACCGACCTCACGGACCGCTCGGTCTCCGCGCTCGAGGGTGCCGGCCTGGCCGGCGTCGACGTCGCCTTCGAAGGTCGCGACGGCATCGTGACGGGGACCGTCGCCAGCGTGGCCGACCGCGAGCGGGTGCTCGCCCTCGTCCGCGGCCAGGAAGGCGTCCGGGTCGCCGTCGACCGGCTCGAGGTCACCGGCTCCGGTGTGCCGGCCCCGGGCCCGACCGCCCAGCCGAGCGCCACGGCCACGCAGTCCGCGAGCGCCTCCCCGAGCCCGACGGCGTCGGCGAGCGCCACGGCCACCACGTCCGCGACTGCGACGGCGAGCGCACCGGTGACCCCCGCCGCCCTGGACCTCTCCGTCGAGGGCGGCACGGTGACGCTCGCGGGCGCCGTCCCGGACGAGGCGACGAAGTCCGCACTCGTCGCGGCCGCCGCGGGTCTCGTCGGCGCCGACAAGGTCGTCGACCGCCTCACGGTCGACGCCGGGGTGTCCTCGAGCGGGCTGGCCGGTCTCGCCGACGTGCTCACCGCCCTCGGCAAGGACGCGAAGGCCACGGTGGCGCTCGCGGACGGCTCGATCGCGCTCGACGGCACGGTCGCGTCCGAGGACGCCCGGACGGCGGCGCTCACCGCCGCGGAGTCCGTCGTCGGCGACGCCGCGAAGGTCCGCGACGGCCTCACGGTCACCCCTGGCGCCTCGCCCGGGAGCGCGTCCGCGGCCGACGTCGCCGCCCGGCTGAAGGCGTTGCCGCGCATCACCTTCAAGACCGGCAGCGCGACCCTGACCCCGGCCGGCCGGCGCACCGTCCGCAAGGTGGCGGCGATCCTCGAGGCCGCACCGGACGTCAGCGTGCAGGTCCAGGGCCACACGGACAGCCCGGGCACCCTGCGGGTCAACCGCGAGCTGAGCGCCGCCCGGGCGCGCACGGTGCTCGTCACCTTGCGCGGCCTCGGCGTGGACCGGGACAGGATGACCTCGAAGGGCTTCGGCGAGACCCGGCCGGCCGTACCGAACACGAGCGCCGCGAACCGGGCGAAGAACCGTCGGGTCGTCTTCGCCGTCATCGGCTGACGGCCCCGGGCCGGCGGGGCGGCTGCCTCGTCGTCGGGACCGGATCGCGAGCCCGCACCCGGCGTGTGCGGGGCTCGCGCCGTCCGCTCAGCCCTCGCGGTGGGCGAGCGTCGCGCTCGCCTGCGCCCGCGGCTTGAGGACGACGTGGTCGATGTTGACGTGCGACGGCCGGGTCACGCAGAACGCGACGACGTCGGCGACGTCGTCCGCGGTCAACGGCGTGAGTCCGCGGTAGACGCCGTGGGCCCGCTCGGTGTCGCCCTCGAACCGGACGAGCGAGAAGTCGGTCTCGACCATCCCGGGCGCGACCTCGGTGATCCGGATCGGCTCGGCGACGAGCTCGAGGCGCAGCGTCCGGCAGACCGCGTTCACCGCGTGCTTGGCGGCGGTGTAGCCGCCGCCACCGGGGTAGACCTCGAAGCCGGCGATCGAGCCGAGGACGACGACATGGGCGTCCCCGCTCGCCCGGAGCGCCGGCAGCAGCGCCTGGGTCACCCGCACGACGCCGAGGACGTTCGCGTCGAACATCCAGCGCCACTGCTCGACGTCGCCGTCCTCGACCCGGTCGAGCCCGAGGGCGCCACCTGCGCTGTGGACGACCACGTCGACGGCGCCGACCGCACCCGCGAAGGCGGCGACGGAGTCGGCGTCCGTGACGTCGAGCGCCAGCGCGCGGCCCCCGACCTCGGCGGCGATCGCCTCGCAGCGGTCGAGTCGCCGGGCAGCGGCGACGGTGTCGAAGCCCTGGGCGGCGAGGGCCCGGACGGTCGCCGCCCCGATCCCACTGCTGGCGCCGGTCACGACGGCGGTACGACGAGTCATGCGCCCCATCCCAGCACGTCGACCTGTCCCAGCACGTCGACGCCCGCGGGACGTGCCGGGTCGCCGGTGTCCGGCCGGCCGTCACCACCGCGGCACGCGGAGTCACTCCGTTCATCCCTGCACGTCACAGGCCTGCAGAGCACCCGCGGCGGGCGGGCGTCCGAATCTTGAAAAAGTTGTGGATCATGCTCGGTGCGTGACACGCTGTATCGCGCCAGGCGGCCCCGCCGCGCCTCGGCTGCGTCGGTCGGGGACCCTCGGCCCCCTGCCGTGCGCCGTCGGAATGCGAGAGGAGGGTCTGTGCTCTGGTTCGTCCAGCAGTCGCTGGTTCTCCTGGTGCTCGCCTATCTCGTCGGACTCGTGAGCGGCTGGCTGCTGTTCCGCAACCGCGCGCGGACGCCGCGGACGGAGGCCACGGACGCGCTGAGCGCGCCCGGCACCGTCGACGACGAGGCGTGGGACGAGGACGCCTGGTTCGACGAGGCCAACGCAGAGATCACCGAGCACGCGGGCGCGGACGACGGGTTCGCGGACCGCCGGTTCGTCGACGGCGACTCCGGCGACGACCAGGAGCACGCGTCGCACCCGGGCGAGGAGCCCGCGCGCGCGCACGCCGCCGAGCCCCCGGTCGAGGTGTTCGCGGACGACGACCCGTTCCCGCCGGTGCGCCAGGAGAGCGCGCGCCGGCCCGCCAAGCAGCGCGTCCCCGGTCGGGTCGGCCGCCGTGGCCAGACGGAGCCGGCGCACGACCGTGACGTGGCCACACCGACGATCGAGTTGCCCGGCGAGCGCGTGGCACCGCTCGTCGTCGAGCGCAGCGAGCCCGCCGTCATCGACCCCGTCACGGGCGAGTTCGCCCAGGTGGTCCCGATCGAGAAGGCTCCGGCCGGGCTCACCGCCGTCGACCTGCACCTCGTCGACGTCGACGAGGTCGCCGCGGGCACAGCCGCGAACGGCGTCGCGAGGAGTGCAGCCCGGCTCGAGACCGTCGATCCCCCAGCCGTCGAGCACGTGGCCGTCGAGCACGTGGCCGTCGAGCACGT
>DAIOGQ010000108.1:10918-11806 GCA_036745175.1 Kineosporiaceae bacterium | reverse complement strand
GGCAGCGGGTCGGGGTAGGGGCCGGCGCCGAGCCACACCATGATGTTCCCCGAGCAGCCGGCCAGCTTGCCCCGGGGGATGCCGAGCCCGACGGTGTTCGCGTCCTGGTCGGCGCGAAGGACGGTGTTGCGGAGGGAAAGACGAGGGCCGCGGGCGTCCCACTTGAAGAAGCCTGCGTGGCCCGGGACGCGGCCCCGGTTCTTGTACACCGCCTCCATGGGCTGCAGCCGCACGAGCGAGTTCTGGATCGTCACCAGGTCGGCGCTGCCGTCTCGCGAGCGGTCCTGGCTGTCGTAGCCGCGCGCGCTGAAGGCGTTGTAGCAGCCGTCGAGGAAGGAGTCCTCGACGACTCCGCTGTAGGCCCAGTCGTTCTCGATGCAGTCGTCGCGGATGTAGGACAGGTAGGCGCGACGGACGCGGAAGCCCTGGGCGCCCTTGGCGAAGCGGATCGCGTCGCCGTAGTCGACGACCTGTGAGTCCTCCACCGTGCTGTCGGGGTTGGATACCCGGATTCCCCCGACGCCATGCATGTCCTCCCAGCTCGTCGACGGCTTCCACGTGCCCGTGAGCCGGCCGCCGGACACGCACAGGTCGCGTCCGCCGGCCAGGACGATCGGGTAGTTCACCTCGCCCGACCATGACGCCCGGCGCGCGTCGACGGTCACCTGCGCGTCCAGGTTCCCCTCGGTGAGCCGTGCCTCACCCTGGTCCCCGGTGACGCGGATCACCGTTCCCGGGCGACCGATGCAGGTCGCCTTGGCCTCCTGCACGCGCCACGGGTTGATCCTCGTCGTCACCGGCGTCGCAGTGGGGCCCAGGATCACGCCCGTCGATGCGCCTGAGGCCGTGCTGCCGGACGACCCCCCGCCACAAGCAGCCAGCAGCGAT
>DAIOGQ010000108.1:5606-10908 GCA_036745175.1 Kineosporiaceae bacterium | reverse complement strand
AATCCACGGTGTCCCCGAATCCGTCGTGGCAGACGGCGCAGGCGGGGACCCCGCCCGGACGGCGCATGATCGGGCTCGGTCAGCGCGCTCCCATCGTGACGCATGGTTCCCCCGTGGGTCGACGTCGTGCTCCACCATGTCATCGATCAGCGCTCGACGGCACGACCGCCCGTCAGCGACCGCATCTGACGAAGCAGCCACATGAGCTCCGGACCGAGCATCCGGTTCGGTGCGAGGGCGCCCGGCAGGACGACCGCGACGAGGGCGAGAGCGCTTGCGCCGGCGATGACAACGGCTGCCGGAGCGTCGAACGCACGCAGGCCGGCCGCAGACACAGTGACGGTGATCGCCGTGACCGTCGCGAGCATCAGTCCTCGCAGGTGGGCGAACCAGAAGCTGGCCCAGCCCAGCCCCGTCACGGAGAGGCTGAGGCCGGACATAACGACGTAGTTCACCACGATCGCACCGGCGACGGCGGCGGCGACTCCCTCGATACCCCAGGGCCGGCAGGCGAAGGCCCCGCCGACCACGAGGGTCGCGTAGAGCCCCTGGCGCCACGCCCGGGCATACACGTGGCCGGTCGCCTTCGCCATGGCGTCGCTGAGCTTGTACGCCGTGCGGAAGGTGAGCGTGCCGGCGAGGACCTGGAACGCGACGACGACGCCGGTCCACTGCGGGCCGAGGACGATCCGGATCAGCTCCGGCGCCAGGACGACGGCGACCACCGCCAGCGGGGCGGTGACGGCGGTGGTCAGGCAGACGGCTCGGCGGAAGTTCTCGGCCAGCCGCTCCCGGTCGTGCTGGCGCCCCGCGAGAGTGGGGAAGAGGACCTGATCGAGTACGTTGCCGAGAAGGGCCGCCGGCGTCGAGGCGAGCTGGTACGCCCGGCCGTACAGGCCGAGCGCGGCGTCGGACATCCAGCGGCCGACGACGAAGTTGTCCCCCTGCAGCGCAACGAAGTTCAGGTACCGCGCCGTCGTGTGGCCGCCGCCGAAGACGGTGATGTCCTTGGCCACCGCCCACCGCACCGTCAGGGCGACCGGGTGGCGGCGATGGGCGAGGAGCACGGTGGCGTAGACGGTCGCCTGGCCCACGTTGGCCGCCACGAGCGACCAGACCCCGGCGCCGGCGACGGCCAGGCCGATGCCGAGCGGCGCGAAGCCGAGCAGGAACGACAGCGCCTCGGCCGTGCCGATGGCCCGGAACCGCAGCTCGCGCTGCAGCAGGGCGAGAGGCACGACCGCGAAGACCTGGACCACCAGCATGAGGGCGAGCCCACGGGTCACCCCGACGAGGGCCGGCATGTGGAAGAACCCGGCGACGGCCGGCGCCGCCAGCCACAGCAGCACGGTGCAGCCCATCCCCGTGAGCAGCGAGAGAGCGAAGCCGGTGCGCACCTGCTCGTCGGTGAGCCCGGGTCGCTGGGTCAGTGCCGGCCCGACGAAGCCCTCGGTGACCATCCGCCCCAGGCCGATGACGATGAGGGCCGCGCTGACGACCCCGAACTCCGCGGGCGTGACGAACCGGGCCAGCGCGGCGAGGACGGCGAACTGGCCGACGGCCTGGGCGAGGGTGCCGACACCTGACCAGAGCATCCCGCCCACGGAGCCGCCGCGGCCCGGGCGTGGCGGCTGCGTCGGGGCCGTCACGCGGACGAGCGTCCCTCGGCGGAGGACCTGCGCTCGCCGACGCGTCGCCCGGCCACCTGTGCCGAACGGGCAGCGGCGAGCACTACGCGTCGGTGCCCGGCGGCGATCGCCGCCGGAGCCCACGAGGAGAGGTCGGCGACCGGCTCGCTCGTGGCCGCGGGGTCGGTGAGCACGTCGGCGAGCGCGACCGCGATGCCGTCCGTGCCGCCGAACGGGACGGCGACGCCGCGGGCGCCGAGCCCGAGCAGCTCGCCGACCCCGTCGACGTCGAACGCGACGAAAGGCGTGCCGTAGGCGGCCGCCTGCACGAGGACCTGCGGCAGGCCCTCGGCGCGGCTCAGCAGGACGAACGCGTCGGCCGCGCGCATGACGAGCCCGACGTCCGCGGGGTCCGGCAGATGCCCGGTGAGGACGCTGCGGCCCCCGAGGCCCATGGCGCGCAGACCGGCGTCCAGCGCGGCGCCCATCGGCCCCTCACCGGCGACGACGAGGGCTGGAGAGACTCCCAGACGGCGACCGAGCGCGGCGAGCACGGTCGGTAGCTCGAGGACGTTCTTGCGCGCGTCGAGGCTGCCGACGTACGCGACCAACGGGCCGTCGTCCGGGACGCCGAAGCGGTCGGCAAGCCGGCGCCGCTCCTCGGTGCGCGCGGCGAGCTCGTACCGAGCGGGCAGCGGAACCGCCGACCGGACGACGTGCAGCCTGTCCGCGGGAACACCCGCGGCCGCGAAGCGCGCCGCCAGATCGGCGCCGACCACGGCGAAGCCCGCGGTCCGGCGTCCGAGGCTCGCCTCGAGCCGGCGGAAGACCAGGCTCTCCGCGCGGCCGTAGCCGGGGCCGAAGCTCGCCATCGACAGCGAGTGCACCACGGGGACGCCTCCGCCGACGACGGTGGCCAGCCGGGCCAGCGCCCCGGCCTTCGACTGGTGGGTCACCAGCACCACGGGTGGGCGGGCGCGCAGCCGGCGGCGCAGCCGGGTCAGGCAGACAACGTCGTCCCAGGGAGAGACTCGGCGCACGAGTCCGGGCAGGACGTCGACGGACATGACGCCGGTCTGCCGGGCGGCCAGGTCGACATCGCTGTCCTCGCCGACGAGCAGCTCGTGGCGGAACTCGGGCAGGGCCGCGACGATGTCGCAGACCCGGCGCTCGGATCCGCCGCGCTGGTATCGCGTGACGACGTGCAGGACGGTGCCGCTGCTCTCCGCCCGCGTGACGTCCTCGTCGCGCTCCGTGTGCCCCACGCTGTCAACGGTAGGACTCCGACACGCGTGGTGTGCGCCGGATGGGGGAACGTCGCTCGAACGCCTTAGCTGTCGTCGGTTCCCTCCCAGAGAGTGACGTTGTGTAGAACCGCGAACGCACACCGCGCAGGCAGGTAACGTCGTGATGAGGAACGGGTCGGCCGACGACGGCGTGGATCGCTGCTGCCCGCCCGTCCCCGCGGATCGGCGCGGACTCAACGAGGTGACATGACTCGCTCGACCGGCAACTCGATGCTGACAGCGCGCCACGGTTCGGCAGGTGGTCCACACCCGCGAGGGCACCAGATGAGCCTGCGGGAGACGCTCGTCGCGCCCCTGCTGCGGCTGTCGTGGGTCATCGTCCTTGTGGCTGCGGCGGCGGGTGTCGCCGGCTACCTCGCCTCGGGCCTCCGAGCGCCGGTCTACACCGCGTCCACGACGATGCTCTTCAAGGACGCCGGTGTCGGTCTACGCGCGGACGGCATCGAGCGCGTGCTCGCCAGTCGCGCGCAGTTCGCCGTGTCGGTGCCCGCCCTGGAGCGGGTGGTGGCGAGGGTTCCGGGGGCGCGGCAGGCGGACCTGGTGACGAAGGTCACGGTCACGCCCGATCCGGATGCCTTCGGACTGCGGGTGGTCGCCAAGGCCCCGACCGCCCAGCGCGCGGCGGACATCGCGGACGCCGTGGTCGCCTCGTACGTCGACGGGCAGGCCACCCAGGCCGAGCAGACGGCCCGGACCCTGCGTTCCGGCTACCAGCGACGGCTCGCGGACCTCGATCGGAAGATCGCGGCCGCCCAGACGAGGCTCCAGCAGGGCGAGGACCGGGTCGCGACGATCCAGCTCGGCCAGTTCCTCGCCGAGCGGCTCCGTCTCGACAGCGAGGCCGGCACCGCGATCGCCGCCGCGCTCGCGGCGGGAGCCGACGTCGCAGACACTGGCAAGGCGATCGTCCCGTCGGCTCCGACCTCGCCGCGGCCGGTCCAGGACGGCATCATCAGCAGTCTGGCCGCTGCTCTGCTGGCGGCCGGGTTCCTCCTGGAACGCAACCGGCGCGCCTGGGGCAACGTCCTCGACTCAGCCGACCTCAGCCATGTGCTGTCGATCCCGTTGCTCGGCGAGATCACCTCTGAGCCGGACCAGTCGCTGGGGAGCACCTCGGCGCTCGGCCTCGCGGTGTCCCGGCTGCGGATCGCTGCCGGGACCGACGGCGGTGTCTTCGTCCTCACCTCGACGGTCGAGGGGGTGGACGCGACCCGGGCCGCGCACCTGCTCGCGGCGGCCGCAGCGCGGACGTCGTGGTGGCCGGTGGCGCTCCTGCAGCGGACGCTGGCGTTCGGTGGCGCGTGGGGCCCGCCGCTGGCGGGCTCGTCCGAGGACGTCTCGCTGGGGTCCCTGGAGCGCGGTCGCGTCGCCCCGCTCCCATACGGCCCCGTCGAGACTGCCGAGACGTTGCTCGTGAAGCTTCGGGACCAGGGCGCGCTCGTCATCGTCGACGGACCGCCCGCGCAGCGCCACGGGGACGCCTCGCGCCTCGTGCTGGCTGCCGACGCCGTCGTCCTCGTCGTGGCCGACGACCAACCGATCGACGCTGCACTCGAGGCACTGGAGATCCTCAGCCTGCTCACCACGCCGGTGCTCGGGTACATCCGGGTCAGCACGGCTCAGGCGGCGCTCGCCGCGGCGCGGCGCTCGTCAGCCGTGCGGGACGACGTGGTGACGTCAGGCGTCGCACGTGTCGCCGCCGCCGCCACCACCCACGACGCCGCTGTCGCTGCCGCCGCCGACGACGCCCCCCGTACCGACGCCCGCACCGACCCCGCCGACACCGACATCGCGGACACCCCCGCCCCTGCCACCGGCTCAGCCTCCGACACCGACGGGGCCTCCGACACCGGAAACCGCCCCGACACCCCCGGTGCCGACGACGCCCACGACACCCCCGGCACCGACGACGCCGACGACACCGCTGGCGTTGGCGCGGTGACCGACACGCCCTCGCCCGCGGCCCCCGCAGCAGCCGTGGCTGACGGGGAGAACCGAACGCGGCCAGGGATGCCGGTCGTCGTCACACGGCACCCACCGTCCAAGGACCAGAGGCTGTCTGGGGCCGCTCCACCTTCCGCGGACGGGCCGCCTGGAGCGCCGGCTGTGGGTGCGACGCCGGGTCCGGGCGCCGGCGCGTGAACGGGGGACGGGGGCGGCTGAGCGCCGCCGTCCAGCCAGGCCCCGAGGCTGCATCCGACCGGCAGTTGCGCCGCAACCGCCCCGACCGGGAGCCGTCCGCCACAGCGCAGACCCTCGTTCGGGTCGGTGCCCGCCCGGACCTCATGACCTTCGTGGCGGCGGGACTGTTCATCGGGGTGGGCGTGCTCCTGCCGCGCGTCGGTCCGAACGGCGCCCTCGTCGACC
>DAIOGQ010000108.1:0-5596 GCA_036745175.1 Kineosporiaceae bacterium | reverse complement strand
CCGCTCATCCTCCTGGCGATCATCGCCGGGGCACGTGCGCTGCATCGCGAGCCCGGGTCGCCGCCGGCCGCCGCGGCCCGGGCAGTGCTTCCCTGGATGGTCCTCATCGCCCTGGCAACAGTGCTGTCGCTGTACGGCGCGGGACTGGAGGGCTGGGCCCTGCTCAACATGACCCAGACCGCGTACGCGTTCACCACGTTCGTCACGGTGTACGCGCTGCTGTGGAGCCGCCGCGAGTTCGTGCCGATCTTCGCGACGGCGCTCGCGGTGGGCATCGTCGTGGTCGTCGTCGCGTTGATCGTGACCTACGAGCCCGGACTGCGTCCCAGCGGCACGCTTTACCATCCCAACTACGCGGGGCACTACCTCGTCGCGGCCGCCTTCGGCGTGTGGACGGGCCTGCCGTGGCGGCTGCCCCGCTACGCGGTGGTCGCCGTCGCGTTCGTCGGCGTGCTGCTCACCGCGTCGTTCGGCGCCTTGCTCATGATCGTGACCGGCGCCGGCTATCTGCTGCTCTGCGGCCTGCGGACCCGCCCGTGGATCGTCGCCTACCTGGTGTCCGCACTCCTGCTGCTCCAGGGCGTGGGCTCGGCGTTCCTCCCGTCGACAGTCGACGACACGGCCCGCATCTCGAGCACCCTGAGTGGCGACCGGCTCGAGCGCAGCGGCTCCGGGCGGCTGTACATCTGGACCCAGGCGCTGCAGGCGGCCCGCCACAACCCGCTCGGCGTGGGGCCGGACGGCCTGCACAACCGTGGCTTCATCACGAGGTTCCGCGAGGCGCACAACCTCTACGTTGCCTTCCTCGCCGAGCGGGGCTTCCTCGGCCTGATCGCGCTGCTCGCGCTCGGGGCCGCCCTCTGGCGACACGCGCCCCCAGGAGGGGTCGCACGTGCGCTCATCCTCGCGTTCGCGGCGTCGAACATGTTCCGGGAGACCCTCCACTACCGGCACATGTGGATCGTGCTTGCTCTGGCTCTCGTCGTCGACCACCGCACTCGGCTGGAGGCCCTCGCGCGGACGCGGCTCGACGTGTCCCGGCAGTCCCTGGCGCGGCTCAACCCGTAGCGGCGTCCGGGCTCAGCAGCCCCGCGATCCGGGCGACCGCGTCCGTCGGCTCGGCCGTCCCGTCGACGCGGACGACAGGCACGGCGCGCCCGCTGCGGGCGGTCCACCAGGCGAGCACGTCCACGACGAGACGTGTTCCCCGCTCGAGCTCGGCGCGGCGCGCCTGCGGCGGCAAGGCCTGGGTACGGCTGTGCCGGGAGGTGCGGTCACCGAGCCGGGCGTCGGCGACCTCGGCGGGCACGTCGACCACCACGACGACGTCCGGGCCGGCCCATGCATGGTGCCCGAGGCGGTCCAGCACACGTTCGAGGTTCCCGCGCAGTCCGATGGACCACAGGCACTGCAGGACGCCCTCGTCCAGCAGGTGGGGTCCGCCTCGGCGCCGGGCCGCGCGGACGAGCGCCTGGGTCTGCTGCCACTGCACCCACCGCGAGGGGGCGTCCGCCCGGGAAGGCGACGTCCGCCACAGATCCAGCCACAGCCCGGCGGACAGCGCCGGCGCGGTCGCGGTGACCGTGGCACTGGCCGCGAGCTTGCGTGCCAGCCGCACGGGCGCGGCGACACCGGACGCGACGGCCAGCTCCGGACGGCGCACGCCCGGCACCGCTGCTGTGACGGCGTCCGCGAGGCTCGACTTCCCTGAGCCGGGCAGGCCGAGCAGCTCGACGAGCGGGCCGGGGCGGCCGGACCGCACTCTCAGAGCCGGCTCCATACGATGCGGCGCAGATCACGCAGGACGGCGTCGGCGGGCTGTCCGGCGTCGACCACCTCGATCCCCGTGCCGTTCCAGTCGGCCGCGTAGACCTCGGCCGACCTCGATCGCACGAACTCAGCCGGGTCGACGCCGCGCTTGCGCGCGACGGCGATGTCGGGATCGACCCGCAGGACGACCAGCACGTCGGGCCGCGGCATCTCGTCGTAGCAGCGCCGCTCGGCGGCGACGAGCCACCGGCCCAGCCGGCCCAGCGTCGCCGGGTCGACCCAACGCGTCCGGGCGCCGTCCATGAGCGTGAGCTGCGGCACCGGGAAGCGGTCGCACACGACGACGTCGCCGCGGGCCGCCCACCGGGTCGCACGCCGGTACAGCCGGCGCCTGTCCCGCGCGGTCACGAGCTGCCAGGCGAGCCACGACGTCCCGGGAGACGCCGTGCCGCGTTCGGACTCGCTGGGGTAGGTCGGCAGCCACGAACCCCCGAGCAGGCCGGTCCGCCGCGCGACGAGGCATGCCCCCTTGACCAGGAGCGTGGACGGTGACCTGGGCGGCTTCCCGAGGTGCACACGCCGGGTCCGCAGCGGCCCCCCGAGCCATCGGGCCAGCCCGTCGACGGCGGTCGACTTGCCGGCTCCGTCACCCCCGATGAGCGCGACCACGGCGCCCGAGGACGCCAGACGCTTCCTGTTCCGCTGGCCCAGGACGAACCGCCGCACGCCCCACTCCACTCGACGCAGCGACCGGAGGACGCCGTCGGCGGCGGGCGGGCGACGGCTGTAGGGGGCGAGCGAGCCGACGACGCGTCGTCCCAGACGCAGGCGGGTGAGCACCGGGGCGCCGGACCGGAGGGCCTCGGCGTAGGCCTCCCAGAGGTGCCAGCCGACCACGGCGAGGTGCGTCCGGACGACCTCCCGCAGCCGGTCGCCGTCCACCCGAGACCACAGATCCTCGAGCTCGCGACGCTCGGCCGCGTGCAGCCTCGCCAGCCCGAAGGCCAGCGCGTCGAGCGTGCCGCGCTTGAGCGCGATCCTCAGGACCAGGATCGCGAGCTCGTACTCCGGTGCCGGGAGCACGAAGACGGCGCCCTGACGTGCGGAGGCGAGGTAGGCGGCCTCGATCGGGACCCGGACGTTCTTGGTGGTGTCGTCGCCGAGGACCAGGTGGGCCTGGGCGTCGACGTGGACGAGCCGCCCGGTCTCGACGTCGCAGCCGTAGAAGTGCCGGACGCCGGGGATCTGGCGGCCGGGACGAGGGCGTCCCTCCTTGAAGCCGAGCTCGCCCAGGACCGCGAGGAAGGCGTTGAGGTCGGCACGCGCCACCAGCAGGTCGAGGTCGTTCTCACCGCTGGCCGACAGGTGGATCATGTCGTTGCTCTTCCAGTGGCAGTACTCGACCCCCACCTGCGCGAGCCGCGCGCACAGGGTGACGACGAGGCCGAGGGCTGCGTGCCCGTTCTGCGGCGCCGGCGTCCCTGCGGCATCGACGTCCACTGCCGGCGGTGGGTTCATCCGGTCAGACCCCCTCGAGGCCGTCGTGCTCGTTCCGTACGGGACGACGCCGTCCAGGTCATCGTCCCGCAGCGCGAACCACCTGGCCGCACGTCCGCAAGATGATCTTCACATCCTGCCAGAGGGACCAACTCTCGATGTAGCAGTTGTCGAAGACGGCGCGTTCCCCGATGGACGTGTCGCCGCGCAGGCCGTTGACCTGGGCGAGGCCGGTGAGGCCGACCGGGACCCGGTGGCGGGCGCCGTAACGGGGGTGGTGCTCGCTGAACTCCGCCACGAAGAACGGCCGCTCCGGGCGCGGACCGACGATGCTCATGTCGCCGCGAAGGACGTTGAACAGCTGGGGCAGCTCGTCGAGCGAGGTGCGTCGCAGGAGGCGCCCGACCCGCCTGACGCGGTGGTCCGAGCCGACGTTCCACGTCACCGCCGACTCGCCCGGGTCGGCGGGGCGCAGGGAGCAGAACTTGAGCATCGTGAAGAGCCGGCCGTCCAGCCCGACGCGCTCCTGCCGGAACAGGACTGGTCCGCGCAGCTCCCACTTGACCGCCAGCGAGATGAGCAGGAGGAGCGGGGAGAGGATCGCCAGCGCGAGCCCTGACACAGCCACGTCGAAGACCCGTTTGGCCTGCCACGCGGAGCTGCGGAAGGCGGCCCGCCGCAGTCGCACGAGCGGGATCCCCCAGACGAACTCGGTGGCGGCGCCGAGGGCGTGCATCTCGTACAGTCGCGGCACGAGGAAGATCTCGCAGGCGCGCCGGTCGCACAGTCGCAGGATGTCGACGACGTCCCGTTCCGGTGTCGACCCGAAGGTGACGACGACGTCGTCGATGCCGTGCTCGTCGATGACGTCGATGATGTGGTCCATCGAGCCCAGGTACGGAACCGGGCGCTCACCGGGCTGCAGGAGCGGGTCGTCGTCCAGGAACCCGACGGGCCGCAGCCCGTACTCCCGGTGCTCCAGCAGCGCCCGGGACAGCCGCGCGGAGACCGTGCCCCCGCCGAGGAAGAGCGTGTGGTGCCCGACCGTTCCGCGGCGCCGGAGGGCGCGCACGATGGCGTAGGCGGCCGCCCGGAGAGCCGAACCGACGAGGACGACGAGCGCGGCGGCCGCCAGGCATGAACGCGGCGGAGTCTGCCCGAGAACGATCTCGGCCGCCATGACGGCGGCCGCTCCGGCGAAGGCGCGCGTCGCGAGGACCGGGGCGTCGTCGACAGCCGACATGACGAGCCGGCGACGGTACAGGTCCGCCTGCGCCAGCAGCACGAGCGTGACGACCACCTGGGCGGCGGCCGCCCAGACGCCCGTCCCCACCAGGACGAGCGCCATCGCCAGGACGGCGCAGTCGACGACGGCGAGCAGGTACGGCAGGCGGCGCCAGTGGCGGGTCGCCCGACCGCGCGGCGGTAGGGGTGCTCTTGAGCGGCGGGCGTTCTCCGCCGCAGCGGCTGCCGTGTCCGGCAGCGTGATGACCGTTCGCATCCGCCCCGGGGCGGTCGCCGTCCCGACCGTCTGGTCGCCTTCAGACAATGCCGTCACACCATTCTCGGCCATGCGCCACCTCGCCCCGGAGACTGCGATGTCGTGTACCTAGGTGGCCAGGCCGTTGCCGACTGTATCCGCGCAGGACGCCATTTGTTCACGGTTTGGATGACACTTGGATGACATGGAACGCGATGGCAGGGGCGGGCGTGACGGCCGTCGCTTCGTCGGCGGAGAGTGTCATCCGAACGCCCTAGCCCGAACGGACGAGCCGAGAGGCAGACTGCCAAGACCCCGGCGGCTGCGCGGTCCGCGGCGCTACAGTCGGGAGATTCCTGAGCGGGGCCCAGGGATACGACCGACCCAGGGGAGTGGCCGACATGACACGTCACGGCATGGCGAGGCTCAGCCTGGCACTGGCAACGCTGCTCGGTATGGGTGGACTTGTCGTCGCGCCCGGCGCCCAGGCGGCCCTGCCGTCGACGTCGCAGCCGGTGCTCCACCTGGACCGCACGATCCGCACGTCGCCCTTCGCCGGCTCGACGACGTCCGTGCGTGACAACGAGGGCAACGCCTACGTCGCCGCGGACAACAGCTTCTGGATCGTCAGCGACAACGACGACGCGGCCTTCGAGATGAACGCGTCGACGGGGGTCCTGCGACGCAAGGTCTCCCAGAGCGCCTTCGCCGCAGCCCCCCGCCTGGGGGTCGGGACGCCGGCCGGCACCTCCCGCAACGAGGACCTCGAGGCGATCGCCTATGACGCGGCGAACGACTGGCTGTACATGTTCTCCGGCGCCAGCAGCTCCACTCCAACCGTCTACCGGC
>DAIOGQ010000107.1:0-11866 GCA_036745175.1 Kineosporiaceae bacterium | reverse complement strand
CGAAGGTGCCCATCGCCGGCCAGCCGTCCTTGTCGGCGAAGGCGATCGGGACGAGCTTGTCCTTCTGCATCTGCGCGGCGAGGGCCTTCATCTCGTCGAGCGTCTTGGGGACCGTGTAGCCCTTCTCGGCGAAGACGCTCTTGCGGTAGAAGACGGCCCACGGGTAGTAGTTGTAAGGCACGAGGTACTGCTTGCCGTCGTCGCCGGTGGACGCCGACTTGTAGCCGTCGGCGAACCCGCTGAGCTTGCCCCAGACGTCGGTGAGGTCGCCCGTGAGCCCCTTGGCCGCGAAGAAGCGCATCCGGTACCCGGCGAACCAGGTGAAGGCGTCGTCCGGGCGGCCCTGCATGTAGGTGTTGATGTTCTCCTGGAACGTGTTGTGGTCCACGGTGTTGATCTTCACCGTGTTGCCCGACTTCGTCTGGTAGGCGTCCATCATCGCCTGGAAGTACTTCTTCGGGACCTCGTCGGAGCCGTTCGACCCGAACGAGACGGTCTTTCCGCCGCTACCGCCGGAGGTGCCGCCGCCGGTCGCGGTGGACTCGGAGCCGCCGCACGCCGCGAGCAGGCCCGCACCGCCGAGCGCGGCTCCGGCGCCGAGCGTGCCCTTGAGCACCGCACGCCGGGACGTGCGTAGCGCCTGGACCGACGGGGGAACCAGACGGGCCAGGTACTCGGCCTCGGACTGGGGACGGGACATAGGTGCCTCCTTTGGCACGGCCGGGGTCGGAGGTCGAACACAACCGAACATGACCTCCCACAATGCTGCACACCTTCGTCCGTGCCGCGACACGTGTCAAGGGACAGAACGACGTCGTAACCGAACCGAGTCCGAGGTCATCACCCGATCGCGATCCGGGTGACGCGGATCACGGCAGAACGTCGCAGGTCGCGACGTCCGTCCCTGTCGGCGCCGCGCCCAGACCCTTCCGAGGCGCCCGCGGCAGCGTCCACCTAGCGAGGCGGTTTCCCGTCTCGCAGCACCATGGCCGACCGATCCCCGGCGGTCCCGGCGGCCGAGCTGCTCCCCTCCGGCGGCGGCCACGCCGCCGCCTCGACGACCGTCGTCCGGCCGTGGGCGCGGCGTCCGGCGCCGCCCCCCGGCGTCCGGACCGTCGCAGGGCACTCGACGCTCGCTGCAAGGCACCCGGCGCTTGGTGCAGCGAACTCGACCGAGTGTCATGTTCGAGTCTGTTGACTTCACCGCCAGAGAGGGACAGGCTTCCGACGTGAGCACCGCTGCCACCCAGGCCGCAGCGGCGGCCGCCGGCCCCGGTGGTCGCCGGGGCCGGCACTGGCCGCTGCGCGGGACCGCGCGCGGCGGCCGGCGCCCCTCGGTCCGGCAGACTGCCGACGTGAGCAGCCCGACCGTCGAGCCCGGGGTCCGCTGATGCTGGCCCGGCAGCGGCAGGAGCGCATCCTCGAGGAGGTGACGCTGACCGGCGGGGCCCGGGTCAGCGACCTCGTCGAGCTCCTCGGCGTCTCGGACATGACCATCCGGCGCGACATCGCCGCCCTCGCGCGCAAGGGCCTCGTCTCCCGGGTCCACGGCGGCGCGACGGCGGTCTCCGGCCGCAGCGCCGACGAGCCGGGCTTCGCCGCGAAGTCCGGGCTCCAGACGCTGGAGAAGGCAGCCGTCGCGCAGGCCGCGGCCGCCCTCGTCTCGCCCGGCGACAGCGTCGCGATCTCGGCCGGGACGACGACCTACGCGGTCGCGGCCCAGCTGCGCCGGGTGCCCAACCTCACCGTGGTGACGAACTCGCTGCCGGTCGCCGAGCTGCTCCACGCGTCGGCCCGCGACGACCTCACCGTGATCCTCACCGGCGGAGTCCGGACCCCGTCCGACGCACTCGTCGGCCCGGTCGCCGTCGCGGCCCTGCGCTCGCTGCACGTCGACTGGCTGTTCCTCGGCGTGCACGGGATCGACGGCCGGGCCGGGTTCACCACACCGAACCTCGTGGAGGCGGAGACGAACCGCGCGCTCATCGCCTCCGCCCGTCAGGTCGTCGTCACCGCGGACAGCACCAAGTGGGGCGTCGTCGGCCTGTCGTCGATGGCGCGTCTGGACGAGGTCGACGTCCTCGTCACCGACGTCGGACTCGAGCACGACGCCCGGCGCGTGGTCGAGGCCCGGGTGGGCCGTCTCGTGCTGGCCCCGCACACCCGGCGCGCGAGCATCCACGCAGTGGGCCTGCGGCTCGACGGGCTCCGCCCCGACGAGGAGGAGCGGCCATGACGACGGCTCTGGCCGGAGGGCGGGTCCGGCGCACCGGTGCCCGGCTCGCCGACGGGCGGGAGATGTTCTACTTCGACGACTCCCCGGGCTACGTCACCGGGGAGCGGGTGCGCGACACCCGGGACACCCGGCCGCTGCCGCCGGCCGGCGGCGGCTCCCAGCTGCGGTACGACGTGCTGAGCGGCGAGTGGGTGGCCATCGCCTCGCACCGCAACGAGCGCACGTTCCTGCCGCCCAGGGACGAGTGCCCGCTGTGCCCCACGGGGCGCGGGGTCGTGCCGTCCGAGGTTCCGGCGAGCGACTACGACGTCGTCGTCTTCGAGAACCGGTTCCCGTCGCTGAGCATGCGCGTCGAGGGCAGGCCCCGGCTGCTCGACGGCGAGGCGCTCTTCCCCGAGCGGCCCGGGACCGGGCGCTGCGAGGTCGTCTGCTTCACCTCAGACCACGGCGCGTCCTTCTCGTCGCTGCCCCCCGAGCGGGTGCGCACCGTCGTCGAGGCGTGGGCCGACCGGACGGCCGAGCTGTCCGGGCTCGACGGGGTCGAGCAGGTGTTCTGCTTCGAGAACCGCGGCCAGGAGATCGGCGTCACCCTGCACCACCCGCACGGGCAGATCTACGCCTACCCGTTCGTCCCGCCGCGGACGGCGGCGCTGCTGCGCCAGGCCGAGGCGCACCGGCGCAGCACCGGTGGCAACCTGCTGCGCGACGTCCTCGACGCCGAGCGGCGGGCGGGCACCCGCGTCGTCCTGTCGGGCGAGCACTGGACCGCGTACGTTCCGGCCGCCGCGCGCTGGCCCGTCGAGGTGCATCTCGCCCCGCACCGGGACGTCCCCGACCTCGCCGCGCTCGACGATGCCGAGCGGGAGGAGCTCGCCGGTGTCTACCTGGAGCTGCTGCGCCGCTCCGACCGGTACTTCGACGACGTCGCCGCGCTGCCGTACATCGCGGGCTGGCACCAGGCTCCGGTCGGGGCGGGCCGCCCACTCGGCCGGCTGCACCTGCAGCTGTTCTCGATCCTGCGGGCGCCGGGGAAGCTGAAGTACCTCGCCGGCTCCGAGAGCGGCATGGGCGCCTGGGTCAACGACGCGCTGCCGGAGCAGATCGCCGTGCGGCTGCGCGACGTGGCCTCGTGACATCTGCGGCTGAGCCGTACTTCTACCCGCTGCCGGACGACGACACGACCGCACGCGAGGTCGCCGAGGCGTTCCGGGCGGCGTACGGCCGGGAGCCGGACGGCGTGTGGGCCGCCCCCGGGCGGGTCAACCTCATCGGCGAGCACGTCGACTACAACGGCGGGCTCTGCATGCCGTTCGCGTTGCCGCACAGGACGTTCGCGGCCGTCGGCCGACGCGCCGACGACACCCTGCGCGTGCGGTCGGTCCAGCTGCCGGGCAGCACCGCGGCCGACGCCGGTGGCTGGTCCGGCCGGCTCGCCGACGTCGCGCCGGGCACGGTCGACGGCTGGGCCGGCTATGCCGTCGGCGTCCCGTGGGCGCTGCGGCAGGACGGCTTCGACGTGCCGGGCCTCGACGCCGTCGTCGACGGGCGGGTCCCGGTCGGGGCCGGCCTGTCGTCGTCCGCGGCCCTCGAGTGCGCGGTCGCGGTGGCGCTCGACGACCTGGCCGGGCTCGGCCTCGGCGGCGACGACGCCGGCCGGGCCCGGCTGGCCGCTGCGTGCGTACTGGCCGAGAACGACATCGCGGGTGCACCGACGGGCGGCATGGACCAGGCGGCGGCGCTGCGCAGCAGGGCGGGGAGCGCACTGCTGCTGGACTGCCGGGCGTTCGCCGTCGAGCAGATCCCCTTCGACCTCGCGGCCGAGGGCCTCGAGCTGCTCGTCGTCGACACCCGCGCGCACCACGCCCTCGTCGACGGGCGGTACGGGTCCCGACGTCAGGCGTGCGAGCGGGCCGCCCGCCTGCTCGGCGTCCCGGCCCTGCGCGAGGTGGCGCCCGACGCGCTCGACGCCGCGTCGGACCGGGTCCGGGCGGGCGTCGACGACCCGGACGAGGCCGACGAGCTCGTGCGCCGGCTGCGGCACGTCGTCACCGAGATCGACCGCGTCGTCGGCGTCGCAGACCTGTTGCGTGCCGGGCGGATCCGTGACGTCGGACCAGCCCTCGACGCCTCGCACGCGTCGCTGCGCGTCGACTACGAGGTCTCGTGCCCCGAGCTCGACGTGGCCTGCGAGACCGCCCGCACGGCCGGCGCGCTCGGTGCCCGGATGACCGGCGGCGGGTTCGGCGGCTCGGCGATCGCCCTGGTCGACGCCGAGCGCACCGCCACCGTCGCCGCCACCGTGGCGGGGGCCTTCGCGGACGAAGGGTTCGCGCCCCCGGCGTTCCTGCGGGCGGTCCCTTCGGCAGCGGCGTCCCGGGTGCTCTGACGAGGTACCGGTCTCGTCGGTCGTCCGACTCCGCTCAGGACCTGTCCGGCGTCGATGGGGTTCCGGGCAGCAGTCCGGGCAGGTCGTCGCCGGCGATCCGGGCCAGGAGCAGCCGCACCTGGTTCATCACGAGGTCGGTCGCCGCCTTCAGGTCGAGGTCCGGCCCCGCCATCTCGCGCAGCTGCGCGGGGGTGATCGGCTCGCCGACCATGACGGTGACCGTCGGACGGCGCGGCGCCCGGCCGGGCCGGAGCCGGCCGAACCAGCGCAGCCGACGGGTGAGCGTCGAGGAGCGCTCACGGGTCACGAGGTGATGGGCGCCCCACTGCGCGACAGGCACGACCGGGCAGCCTGCCTCGAGGGCGAGCCGGACGGCCCCCGTGCGACCCCGGGCGAGCGGGCGGTAGTCGGGCTCGGTCGTGATCCGGCCCTCGGGGTAGAGCGCGACGACCCGGCCGGCAGCGAGCGCGTCGAGCGCCGGCCGCAGTACCTGCGCCGGGTCGACGCCGCGCCGGACCGGGATCTGCCCGGTCCGGCGCAGGAGGCTGCCGACGACCGGCCACGAGAACGCCTCGGACATCGCCAGGAACGTGCCGCGCCGGCCGGCCCGGCGCAGTGCGCAGCCGAGGACGAGCGGGTCGCTGATCGACACGTGGTTGGAGACGACGACGGCGGGCCCGGTGCGCGGGATCCGGTCGACGTGGAGGTGCTCACGGCGGGTGACCAGCCCGAGGACCGTGTCGACGACGGTGATCGCGACGGCGTAGAGGCTCACCGGGAGATCATCGTCGTCGCGGCGCCCGCACCGAAGAGGTACGCCTACTCAACCCCGCCCATGATCGCCGCTGCTCTACCCGCCCGGCGGTCCGGGCCGCCCGTCGGGTAGAGCAGCGGCGATCACCCTAGGGTCGGGGTCATGGAGTCCTTCGAGCGCGACGGCCTGCGGTTCGACGTCCGGGACGGCGGGCCGACCGGCGGCGAGGCCGTGCTGCTCCTGCACGGCTTCCCGCAGGACGGGTCGGCGTTCGACCACGTGGTCCCGGAGCTCCACGCCGCCGGGCTGCGCACGCTCGTGCCCGACCAGCGCGGCTACTCCCCCGGCGCCCGGCCGGCCGGGCGGGACGCCTACTCGATGCAGCAGGTCGCGCTCGACGCCGTCGCGCTGCTCGACGCCGCCGGGGTGGGACGCGCCCATGTCGTCGGGCACGACTGGGGCGGGGCGGCCGCGTGGGCGCTCGCCGCCCGCCATGCCGACCGGCTGCACTCGGTCACCGTGCTGTCGACGCCGCACCCGGCGGCGATGGCCTGGTCGTTCACGCACAGCAGCCAGGGCCTGCGGAGCTGGTACATGGTCTTCTTCCAGCTGCCGCGGCTGCCGGAGCGGGTCGTGGGCGCCGTCCTGGAGCGCAGCCTCGTCGGCAGCGGGCTGCCGACCGCGGCCGCGCAGCGCTACGCGCAGCGCATGCGTGAGCCGGGCGCCCTGTCCGCCGCGCTCGGCTGGTACCGCGCGCTGTCGGCCTCGGCGCGGACGCCGGCGCCCGCGATCGCCGTCCCCGCGACCTACGTCTGGGGCCGCACCGACCCCGCGCTCGGCCGGGCCGCCGCCGAGCGCACCCGGCAGCACGTCGTCGGGCCGTACCGGTTCGTCGAGCTCGACGCGGGCCACTGGCTGCCAGAGACCCGGCCACACGAGGTGGCGACCGTCGTCCTCGACCAGGTCCGGGCGGTCGCCTGACGGGTCAGCGGCGCCGACCCACGACGAGCAGCTCGACGGTCGGCGGCCCGGCCTGGGCAGGCACCCGGGGCATCCGCGCGTCGAGCGCGCGGTCGAGCGCGGCGCGCGAGCGCCGGCCGGCGATGAGGTTCTGCTCGGCGGCCCGGACGACGGCGAGCGGGCGCATCCCGGCGGTCGCGCGGGCCCGGCCCGCGGTCGCAGCGACCGACAGCCGGGTGCCGTCGGTGAGGACGACGGGGGCCCGGACGGCGACGACGACCGCCTCGACCCAGCGGGCCAGGTCGGACTCCGCGGGCCGGCCGGGCCGGACGACCGCGAACGCGTCCCCGTCGAGCCGGCCGACGACGTCGGACGGCCCCGCGAGCCGGGCGATCCGGCGGGCGACCTCGGCGAGGACGCCGTCCCCGACGACCTCGCCGTAGCGCTCGTTGACCGCGGCGAACGCGTCCAGGTCGACGACCACGACGGCGTACCCGTCGCTGCCGTCGAGGCCCTCGAGCCGGTCCCGCAGCGCCGCCCGGGTCGCGACCCCGGTGAGCGGGTCGCGACGCGCCGCGTGCCGGTACCGGTCGCGGCTGCGGGTCAGGGCCCGGCGGAGCCCGCGGACGTGCAGCACGGCGATGACGAGCGCGACGACGAGGACGGCCGCCACCGTCCCTGCGGCCGCGGTCGTGGCGACGAACGGGTCGATCCTCATGTCTGGATCAGTCGGCCGGTCCCCGGCCCGGCTTGAGCCGTCCGGGTGAACCGTCCCGCGCGGTCCGGCGGACCCCTTCGACGCGCGACCTGTCACCACCGCCGGTTAGCCTCACGGACGTGCCCGTTCTCTCCTGGTTGGTCAGCCTGCGCGACCCCGCCCTCGCCGGCGCCGTCGCCGACCTGCGCGCGGCCCTGGCCGGTGCCGGCCTGCGTGACGGCGGCAGCTTCCCCGCGCCGGCCGACGCGGTCGTCGTCTGGGCCGACGGCCCGCTGTCCGAGGCGGCCGTGGAGGCGGTCCTCGCGGCCGGGCGTCCCGTCGTCCTCGCCGGGCCGACGCTCGACACCGCGGACGTCGACGGGGCCCTGGCCGAGGCCGCCGGCCTGCGCGGCAGCGGCCGCACGCCCGTGCACGACGTGCGGGTGCGGGCGAGCACGGACGGCGCCCCCCTCGCGGCGCACGTCCTCGACCACGGCCACGGCGGCGGCGCGCACCTCGGGGACCACACCCACGTCGGCGACCGCGTGCTGCTCGTCGACAAGATCGGCGACGGGGTCGAGCAGCTGCTTGCAGCCCGGGTAGGCCTGGCCGAGCACCCGGTGGCGACCTGGCGGCCGGTGACCGGCGTTCTCACCTGGGCGCTCGGCACCGTGCCGGCGGCAGTGACCTCGCGCGGCGCGGTCCGGCTGCTCCTCCTCGCCCTGCGACACGTGCTCGCGGTACCGGCGCCGCGGCCGGTCCGGGTCGGGCTGCTCGGCTACGGCGCCATCGGCCACGAGCACAGCCGGGCCGTGCGCGCCGTCCCCGGCCTCGAGCTCGCGGCGGTCTGCGACGTCTCCCCCGGGCGGGTCGAGGCGGCGCTCGAGCACGCCCCGCAGGCGCGCGGCCACAGCACCCCGCAGGACCTGCTGGCCGACGACGGCGTCGACCTCGTCGTCGTCTCGACCCCGCCCGCCTCGCACGCGCCGTGGTCGCTCGCCGCGCTCGAAGCGGGAAAGCACGTGGTCGTCGAGAAGCCGTTCGCGATCTCGACGCAGGAGGCGGACGCCGTTCTCGCCGTCGCCGCCGAGCGCGGGCTCGTCGCGGCGTGCTACCAGAACCGGCGGTTCGACCCCGACCATGTCGCGATCCGCTCCGCCGTGGACGCCGGGCTGCTCGGGACGGTCTTCCACATCGAGGCGTTCGTCGGCGGCTACGGTCACCCCTGCAACCTGTGGCACTCCGACGCCGAGGTGTCCGGCGGCGCCTTCTACGACTGGGGCGCGCACGTCCTCGACCAGCTGCTCGACCTCGTGCCCGACGACGTGGTCGCCGTGACCGCGGTCGAGCACAAGCTCGTGTGGCTGGACGTGACGAACGCCGACCACTCCAGGGTCACCGTGTCCTTCGCGGGCGGCGCCGAGGCGACCTTCGTGTACAGCGACCTCGCCGCCGCGCTCAAGCCGCGCTGGTACGTCCTCGGCACCCGGGGCGCGGTCGTCGGGCACTGGCGGACCGAACGGGTCCTCTCGCGGTCCGACATCGGGACGCTCTCCGAGGACGTCCTCGCGCCGGCCGACTCCCCGCCGCTGCTGGACCTGCACGACGCCGCGGGCTCGGTGACCCGGCTCGCGACCCCGGGCACCCGCCCCTACCGCTTCCACGCCGAGCTCGCCGAGCAGATCCAGCTCGGCACGGCCCCGACGGTGTCGGGGGCGCAGTCCCGCCGGGTCCTCGCGGTCATGGAGGCGGCGAGCCGGTCGGCCGCCCAGGGCGGTGCACCGGTCGTCCCGCTGTGACCGTGGACCGGCCGGTGCGGTTCGGCTTCGTCGGCGCGGGGTGGGTCGCCGGGCGGGCGACCGCCCCCGCCGTGCACGCGGCCGCCGGCGCCCGGCTCGAGGCCGTCGCGGCCCGCGACCGCGAGCGGGCGGCGGCGCTTCGACCCGCGGGGCGGGTGCACACCGACTACGCGGCACTGGTCGCCGACCCGGCCGTCGACGTCGTCTACGTCAACCTGACGAACGAGGCCCACCGGCCGGCCGTCCTGGCCGCGCTCGCGGCCGGCAAGCACGTGCTGTGCGAGAAGCCGCTCGGGCTCGACGCCGTCGAGGTCGCCGAGCTGGCGGCGGCCGCGCGGGCCGCCGACCGGCTCCTCGTCGAGGCGCTCTGGTTCCGCTGGCACCCCCGGGTGCGCCGGCTCGTCGAGCTCGTCGGGTCCGGTGACCTCGGGACGGCCCAGGGGGTCGAGGCGGAGTTCAGCTTCGACGGCGACTTCACCGGTCCGGGTGCCACGAACTACCGGCTCGACCCGGCACGGGGCGGCGGGGCCCTGGCCGACACCGGGTGCTACACGCTCTCGGCCGTGCACGCGGTGCTCGGCCCGGTCCTGACCGTCGACGACGCGGGCGCGACGCTGGGACCGACCGGCGTCGACCTCGTCACGCAGGCCCGGCTCCGGGTCCCGGACGGCGCGCCGGGGGCAGGTGCCCGGGCGAGGATCCGCTGCGGCATCGCGACGGCCGACCGGCAGGTCCTCGAGGTGACCGGGGACGCAGGCGCCGTCCGGTTCGGCCGGGGCGAGCCGTTCACCGCCTGGCGGACGCCGACGACCCTGATGCTGACGACCCCGGGCGGCGCGGTGCGGGTCGAGGAGTTCGCCCCGGTCGACGCCTACGTGCTCATGGTCGAGGCGGTCGCAGCGGCCGTCCGCGGCGAGCCCGCGTTCCGGCCGGGGCTGGACCACAGCCTGGACGTCGCGGTGACGTCGGACGCCGTACGGTCCGCAGCGTCCCGTAGCGCCGCCGCGCGGGCCTCGACGGCCTGACCGGCCTCGCCACGGGTGAGGCACTCGACACCGGCGCGGCCGTCGACATGGGTGAGGCCCTCGACGTCGTCGAGGGCCTCACACCTGCACTGGGGACCACCGGAGGTGCGGGGGTCCGCTTCGAGGTCTGTCAGGACCCGCCACGCGGGTCGACGGAACCGGGAGTGATGTCACCGGAGGCTGCGGCGGGGGTCTCCCGCGCCTGCACGGCGGTGGCGAGCTGTGCACCCTTCTCGCGGATGGCCTTGATGACGGCCTGCTCCTTGTTCCGGGTGCCCTCTTCGCGCATGATCCGCTCGAGGATCCGCTCCTCCTCGGCACTGAGCCAGAGCGTGAATGCCATGGTGCAACCGTAAACCTTTGCAGGTGTGATCGCGACCACTACGCGGTGGCGCTGGGGAGAACTTCTGCCGGGCGACGCACGGCCCACGCGCTGTGGTCGTCCGGCGTCCCGGACGGTGGCTCGGTCGTGCTGCGGACGGCGGCTCAGTCGTCGTCCGGGTCCGCCGTCGGGGCCTTCGCCTGCTCGTCCCGCTCCGCGAGCCGGGCCTTGAGGTCGGCGATCTGCCGGCGCCGGCGACGGCCCCACCCCAGGAGCACCCAGAACGCCACGGCGAGCAGCCCCCCGACGACGACACCGGCGAGGGTGGCGCCCCGGAAGCCCGGCGCCTCGACGTCGAACGTGCGCTCGGCAGCGTGCGCCGCGTTGTTCGTGCCGAGGACGATGCCGAGCGTGATGAGGTTGGGCACCGCGAGGAGGAACGCGAGGACGACCAGCGTGAACCGCGCCGTCCACGACGCGCTGCGCCGGACCACACCGCGCAGCACGAGCAGCGGCAGGAGCGTGAAGGCGAGGCCGCACACGAGGCCGGCCGAGACGCCCGCCGTGAACGTGCCGTCGGAGACGTCGCCGATCCGGTGCGCCCACCAGCGCGGCAGGAAGCGGGTCGCGGCGAACCAGCCGCCGATCCCGGCGAGCGCCCCGACGACGAGGACGACGAGACGGGCGCCCCACGCCGTCCGGGGTCGCGGCGGGGCGGGCGGGGCCGCGCCGAACTGGGGCTTCGCCGGCGCGGTGCCCGCGAGCGGCACGGGCGCGTCAGCGCCGGGCGCCGCCGGGCCGGACGACGGGGAGGACGACGGGGCGGACGACGACGGGGCCGGCGCGACCGGCGGTGCCGTCACCGCGGCGGGTGCCCGGTCCGGTGTGAGCGGTGACAGGGGCAGCGGCGTGGTCGGGGTCCCGGACGCAGCGGCCGGGTCGGCGGAGGGCTGACGTGCATCGTCCACGCCGCCCATCATCTCAGGAGCCGACGGCGGGGGGCGAGATCGCGCGCGGGATCGCCGCCGCCGGATTCGGGTGGGCGGGTGTCGGACGGCATGCCTAGGCTCGACGAGTGCCCCCTGACCCCGAGACCGCACCGACCGCGCAGACCGCCGACGCCCGAGAGAGCCTGCGGGACCACACGGCTCGCTCCGTCGGCGGGCCGCTGACCCCACAGGTCGTCGCCCTCTCTGGCGGCCGGCCCCGGCTCGCCGTCCGGACCGCGGCCGGCGCGGCCCGGGCCGTCGTCCTCGTCCACGGCCTCGCGTCGAACGCCCGGCTCTGGGACGGCGTCGCGCGGCCGCTGGCGGCCGCCGGCCATCGGGTCGTCGCCGTCGACCAGCGCGGCCACGGTCTGTCGGAGGAGCCACCGGACGGCTACGACACGGACACGTGCGCCGACGACCTCGCCGCCCTGCTCGGCGCGCTCGGGCTCACGGGGGCCGCGGCGTCCGTCGTCGTCGGTCAGTCGTGGGGCGGCAACGTCGTCCTGTCGCTCGCGGCGCGGCATCCGGGCGCGGTCGCCGCCGTCGCGTGCGTCGACGGTGGCTGGATCCGGCTGCGTGACCGGTTCGCCTCGTTCGAGGAGTGCTGGGGCGCCCTCGAGCCGCCACGGTTCGACGGCCTGCGCTACGACGACCTGGCCGCCCGGATCCGGGGGATGCACCCGGACTGGCCCGCCGAG
>DAIOGQ010000106.1:0-11891 GCA_036745175.1 Kineosporiaceae bacterium | reverse complement strand
GACGCGGGCCGTCCGCGTCGTGTCGACGACGTACTGACGGAACAGGTCGGCGGCCGGCAGCAGCCGCCGCTCGGTCGCCCACGCGAGGCCGATCTCGCGCGCCGCTGCGGGGTCGGCGATCGGCAGGTGGTGCGCGCCGTCGGTCGTCGCGGCGCGCAGGCCCGGCCGCTCTGCAGGCAGGACGGCGACGCCGAGGCCGGCGGCGACGAGGCCGCGGACGGTCGGGACGTCGTCGCCCTCGAGAGCGACCCGCGGCTCGAAGCCGGCGGCCTCGCAGAGCCTGGTCGCCTGCCGGCGCAGCAGCGACGTCGCGCGGAGCATGACGAAGTCCTCGGCTGCCAGCGCGCCGAGCTCGGCCTCCGGTGCGTCCGCGAGGGGGTGCGCCGCGGGCACGACGAGGCAGAGCGGCTCGGTGAGGAGCCGGTGCCAGCGCACCGACCGGTCGCCGGGCCGCTGGGCGGTGATCTCGAGGTCGACGCGGCTGTCGCCGAGCACGCTGGAGACGAGCTCGTCGCGGGACTGGTGCAGGCTGAACCGGACGTCGGGATGACCGGCCCGGAAGCCGCTGACGAGCCGGGGGACGAGCCACGTCCCGAGCGACAGCTGGGACGCCACGGCGACGATGCCGGTCTCGGGGTCGACGAGCTGCTCCACGGCCGCGAGCCCGTCGTCGAGGTCGTTGAGGAGGGCGTCGACGTGCCGCTTGAAGGCGGCCCCCGCGGACGTCATCCGCAGCGTCCGGCCGGATCGGCGCAGCAGGGCGGTGCCCACCTCCGCCTCGAGCCGGGCGATGCCGCGGGACACCGTCGGCTGGCTCGCCCGGTAGAGCTCCCCGACCTCGGTCACCGTCACACCCTCGGCGACCTGCTGGAACCAGCGCAGCGCCTCGGTCTCCACGTTCGTGACGATATCGCGATTCATGACGAAGCCGCATGGGTCGATGTCTGACTCATCATTGGACGCATCGATTGCAGCCTGTGACACTCGAGGTATGGCTACCGAGAAGACCGACCCGACCGACGGCGACCGCACCCACGGCGACCGCGCCGGCACCCAGCGCGTCTCGGGTCTCGCCGGCCTCGTCGCCGGGGTCCGGGACGACCTGCGGATCCGGCGCGCCGACCGTGCCGAGCGCCGCCGGCTCGAGACCGAGCTGGCCACCTACCGCACGACCGCCGAGCGCGACGACCTGATGGCGATGCTCGACCGCTACGACGACGACCAGGTCCGCGAGATCCGTCGCATCCTCGACCGGCACCACGCCGCCTGAGCCACTCACCCGCCCGGCATGCTCACCCCGCCTGGTCTTCCCGCCCGGTCCGGTGCTCCCGGTGCTCTGCACTGCTCCACCTGGTGGAGTAGTGCAGAGCACCCGCACGTGAGTGGTGCCGGAAGGGCGGCGCCGAGCCTCGGCGGCAGTCAGAGCCGGACGGGACGGTCAGGGCCGGACGGAGCGCCGGTTCCGCAGCGCGATGACGACGCGCGGCTCCGGGTCGAGCGCCACAGCCGCGAGCTCGACGACCTGGACGACGCAGTCGTGGCACTCGCGGCGGCGCATGTAGCCGCGTGACCCGGCGGCGACGGCTCGCTCGGGTGTCTGGAGATGCCAGGTCCAGCGACCCGTCGAGCCGTGTCGCGCGAGCACCGTCTCGGCCCGCGCGACGGTGTCCCGCGCGACGGCGACCGACACCAGACAGTCAGCGATCGTCGGGTAGACGGCGGGCGACCGCGCGAGGTCGCGATGGTTTCGTGACAGCAGCCGCCAGCCGTACCAGGGGATCTGAGAGTCGGCGACGGGCGAGGTGTCGGCCGGCTCGAGGGACGACGGATGCGTGACGACGGGCCACGGCGGATCCAGGCGCCCGTCCGTACGGGCGCCGCTCACCAGTTGGAAGCGTGCTGTCTCCACGCCCGACGGCCTCCACCACCTGAACCGCTCACCCGGCGTCAACGGATCACGTCAGGCTCCCCCGCCCAGGGCAATGCGGCGCGTCGGCCGCCTGAACAACGGGGAATGACTGCGTGAAGAAGGCGCGGCGGCCTCCCCATGGCCGGGCGTCGGCGGGCCCTCGGACAACGTCCCGGCGCCGGGCAGAGGTCCACCGTTCCACCAGGAGCCGCCGCCCGTTCATCGGCGGCTCCTACGGTGAGCCGCCGGTGTGACTGCCGCGCGCCGACCGGCGTGACGGCATGTGGTCCGGGTGGCGCGCGAGTCTGCGCTCCGTCGGCGAGAAGGGTCAGCGTGCGCGTCCTCATGCTCGTCGCCACGTCGGTGGTGAGCGACACCCGCGTCCTGCGGGAGGCGGCGACCCTGGCCGCCGCAGGGCACCGCGTCCATGTGGTCGGACGCTCCGTGCCGACCGGCTTCGGGCCGCCGCCCGGTGTCACCGTCTCGTCCGCGGGGCCGGCCGCCCGCAGGAGCAACCACACCGCAGGACCACCTCGCCGGCCCGGCTGGTGGCGCGCGGCGCGGTGGTTGCTCCTGCCTGAGCACCGCGCCCTGGCCTTCGCCCGCTGGGCCCGCGACGCCGCGGCGGACGCCGCGACCCGCACCTTCGACGTCGTCCACGCCCACGACTTCAACGCCCTGCCGACGGGCAGACGGCTCGCCCGCGAGCGCGGTGTCCCGCTCGTCTACGACAGCCACGAGATGTGGTTCGGGCGGCCGGTCGTCGGACGACCGACACCACTGCGCACGTGGCGCGGCCGGCGAGCTGAGCGGCGCCTCGGCCGGGACGCGTCGGTGGTCGTGACGGTCGGCGACGGGGTCGCCGAGGCCCTCGAGCAGCAGTACGGCTGGACCGACGTCCGGGTGGTCCGCAACTCCTTCCCGCTGCTGCCGCCCGCCGTCGAGCAGCCGACCCCGCGCCGACTCGTCTACGCGGGGCGGCTCGCCCCCTACCGCGAGCTCGAGGTGATCGCCGAGGCGGCGGCGCGGTTGCCGCTGCCTGTCGACCTCGTCGGTCCGGCCGACGACACCTGGCTCGCCGGCTTCGACGCCGGAGCCGCGCGGATCCGCCCTGCACTCCCGCCGGGTGAGGTGGGTCCGCTCCTGAGGTCGGCGGGCGTCGCGCTCGTGACCCACTCCGACCAGTGGCCGAACCATCGGCTCGCCATGCCGAACAAGTTGTTCCAGGCCGTCGCCGCCGGCGTGCCCGTCGTCGCGACGAACGTCGGCGAGCTCGCCGTCGTCGTCCGCGGCTACCGGCTCGGGAGCCTGTACGAACCGGGGGACGCCGACTCCCTCGTGCGCGCCGTCGAGGACGTCCTCGCGGGCTACGAGCACCACCTGGCCGCGGTGCGCGCGGCCGCCCGCGCCCTGTCCTGGGCCGCGGACGAGCAAGTGCTCCTCGACGTCTACGCAGGGCTGCCCCCGGCGCCGTCGGGCGTCCCCGAGTCGTTGTCCGAGAAGGGAAGAGCAGCCACGTGAACGTCCTCGTCCCGCCGCCCACGGGGCAACCTCCCCTCGTGGCGGTCATCGTCGACAACCATGTCGTCGGCGACTCGCGCGTCCAGAAGTGCGCCGTCGCGGCCGCGGAGGCGGGCTACCGGGTCGTCCTCGTCGGGCGCGCACCCGTGGTGCCGGACTCGTTCACGATCGGCGGTCCGGGCGCGACGGCCGAGGTGCGCCGCATCGAGGCGCCCTTCCGCCTGCTCGCGCTGTCCCGGCGAGCCCCGCGCGGCCGCTGGCGCTATCCGCTCGCCTATCCGTCCGCGGACCACTGCGCCCGGCAGTCGCTGCAGTTGGCCGCGCTCGCGGCGGACCTCACAGCGCGCAAGATCGTCGTGCGCCGCACCGCTGCGGCCGGTGGGCCGTCGAGGGTACGTCTTGCCGCGCTGTACGCCGAGACCGCGCGGTGGCGGGCCCGGCGGACGTGGCATCGCGCGCGGGCGCTGTCGCTGCGCTGGATGACCGACCGGGTCAAGGCGTCGGACTCCGTCGGCTACCGGTTCGGGACCCGGCTCCGGTCGCTCCTGCGCGGTCGACGGGCCTGGCGCGCGCTCGACCCGGTGCTCCTGGACGTCGAGCTCTCGTTCGGCCCCGAGCTCGACGCCCTGGCGCCGGACCTCATCCACGCCAACGACTTCCGGATGAGCGGCGTCGCTGTCCGGGCCGCTGCCCGGGCGGCGGCTCAGGGCCGTCGAGTCCCGGTGGTCTACGACGTCCACGAGTCCGTGGCCGGGCTGGTGTCGAAGTCGCTGCGCTGGCGGACCGCGAACGTCGGTCACGAGGCCGAGTACATCCGGCAGGTCGACGAGGTCGTCACGGTCGGCGACCGGCTGGCCCGGATGCTCCAGGAGGGGTACCGGCTGCCGCGGCTGCCGCGGGTCGTCCTCAACGCGCCGCAGTTCGAGCCGGACGCCGTGCCGCTGTTCGGCGGGGTGCGCTCCACGTGCGGCCTCGGCCCGGACACGCCACTGCTTGTGTACTGCGGCAGCACCGCGCCGCAGCGCGGACTTGCGACCGCGGTCGATGGACTCGCCCACCTGCCGGGTGCCCATCTCGCTCTGGTCGTCGCGAACCCCATGGCCGAGGAGCGGCTCGTCGAGCGTGCCGAACGTCTCGGCGTTGGCGACCGGCTACACCTGCTCGGCTACGTTCCGCAGGACGAGGTCGTGCCGTTCCTGCGCAGCGCCACGGCGGGCGTCATCCCGATCCACCACGTGCCGAACCACGAGATCGCCCTCATCACGAAGTACCTCGAGTACGCCCACGCGGGCCTGCCGATCGTTACCAGCGACACCGAGACGATGGGCGGCCGCACGCGCGACCTCGGCAACGGTGAGGTCTTCGCGGCCGAGGACGTCGGCGACTACGCCCGCGCCGTCCGGGCGGTGCTGGCCGACCCGCAGCGGTACCGGGCCGCCTACGGGCAGCATCCGGACGTCCTGCGAGCCTGGTCCTGGGAGACGCAGAAGACGGTGCTGCTGCAGGTGTATGCCGACGCGCTGCGCAGCGTCGCGCAGCCGGTGGGCGTCGGGTGAGCGGCGAGGTCCAGGTCTACACCCCGTTCCGCCGCGGGCTGCCCGCCCTGGCGCCCTACCTGCGCGAGCTGTGGGGCCGCCGGCACTTCGCGTTCGAGCTCGCCCGCACGGAGATCCGGACCCAGAACACCGGCACCGGCCTGGGTCAGCTCTGGCTCGTCCTCAACCCGCTGCTGCTCACGTTCGTCTACTACGCGCTGACGACGATCCTCGCCGGGGGCGCCCGCGGGCCGGCGTACCTGGCGCACATCATGGCGGGGCTGTTCCTGTTCTACTTCTTCTCGAGCTCCGTCGTCGGCGGCTCGACGTCGATCCTGTCCAGCGGCCGGCTCGTCCTCAACACGGCCTTCCCGAAGATGCTGCTGCCCCTGTCGGTCGTGCTCGTGAACGTCGTCCGGTTCGTGCCGACCCTCGGGATCTACGCGGTCGTCCACGCCGCGGCCGGGCTCGGCTTCGGCGTCCGGATGCTGTGGGCCGTCGTGCCGTTCGTGCTCGTCGTCACCTTCGCCGCGGGGCTGGCGATGCTGTTCGCCACCCTCAACCTGTACCTGCGCGACACCAAGGCATTCCTGCCGTACACGATGCGGATCTGGCTCTACCTGAGCCCGATCCTCTGGCTGCCCGAGCAGGTCCCGGACGCTCTCGGGTTCGTCCGCTGGCTCAACCCGCTCTTCCCCCTCGTCGGAGCGTGGTCGGACGCCGTCGTCGAGGACGTCCGGCCGCCGACGTGGATGCTCGCGGCGGGAGCGGCGTGGGCGCTCGCCGCGCTCGTCGCCGGGGCCTATGCCCTGCTGTCCCGGGAGCGTGAGTTCGCTGTCCGCCTCTGAGGTCGCCCTCGATGACGTCGCCCCGCCGACCGCGCCGCTCAGCGTCCGGGTCGAGAACCTCCACATCACCTACCGCGCCAGCCTCGAGCGCCGCCCGACGATCGCCCGGACGGTGCGTCGGCTCGGCCGCGGCCAGCGCGTCGTGCGGGAGATCCACGCGGTGCAGGGGGTCAGCCTGGACGTCCACCAGGGCGAGGTCGTCGGCGTCATCGGCGCGAACGGGGCCGGCAAGTCCACGCTCATGCGGGCCCTCGCCGGCATCCTGCCGCCGACCCGGGGGCGGATCGAGGTCCACGGCCGGGTCAGCACGCTGCTGGCGCTCGGCGTCGGTTTCAACGCCAAGCTGACCGGCCGGGAGAACGTCACGCTCGGCGGTCTCGCGGCCGGGCTGACGCGTGAGGAGATCGCGGCGCGGTACGCCGAGATCGCCGACTTCGCCGAGCTCGCCGAGGGTTTCATGGACCTGCCGATGCTCACCTACTCCTCGGGCATGTACGCCCGGCTGGCGTTCTCCGTCGCGGTGCACCTGGAGCCGGACATCCTCCTCGTCGACGAGGCACTGTCGACGGGGGACGCGAGGTTCAAGGAGAAGTCGTTCGTGCGCATGCAGGAGCTGTGCCGCCGAGCCCGGACGATCTTCCTCGTCAGTCACGGGCTGAGCACCATCACCCAGCTGTGCAGCGACGCTCTGTGGCTGCACGAGGGCCGGCTCGTCCGGCGCGGCCGGCCGAAGGACGTCGTCGCCGCCTACAAGCGCTACCTCGCGGTGGGCGACTCGGCGTTCGCGGACGAGGACGCCTGAACGCGACGCGCACCCGGGTGCACGTCGGAGAGTGTTCCGCCACAGGGCGTTCGACTGCTGCTCACCTTCAGTCCGCTCGGCCTGTGCTGTCGCGTGGTTGGGTCGGGACGTCACGGGCGCCGGGCCCGTGCCCGAGGCGGAGGCCATGTCCACACTCCTCGTCCGCCCGCGGACGACGCGCCAGGCCCCCGACCTGTCCGTGCTCAGCTCCGGCCACGACGTCGCCGACGCCCGGCTGCACCGTGAGGTCGGGCTGGCCACCGCACGGGGACTCGACGTCGAAGTCCTCGGCCTCGGTGCGGCGACCGACGGTCCGGGCGGCGCCCACGTCCGCACCTGGCCCCGGCCGGGGGGCATCGCGCGCCGCCTCGCCCACGCGACGGCGCTGCCGTGGCGGGCCCGCGGGCGCGTCCTGCTGGTCCTCGACCCCGAGCTCGTCGTCCCGGCCCTCCTGCGTGCCCGGCTCACGGGGCGCCGGATCGTCGTCGACGTCCATGAGGACTACGCCAAGCTGCTGCGCGACCGGCCCTGGGCTGCGGGGCTGGTCGGCCGGGTCGTGCGCGCCGGCGTCGGCGTCGTCGTCCGGTCGGCGCGGCGTGCCGATCTCGTCGTCGTCGCCGACGAGCACGTTCCGCCGCGACGGGTACCACCGGCGCGGGACGGCCGGGCACGCCGCATCGTCGTGCCGAACCTGCCCGTCCCCGACGACCTTCCGGAGCCGTCCGACCCGGCGGTGCGACCACGGCTGGTCTACGTCGGCGACGTCCGCTCGAGCCGTGGCCTGCGCAGCATGCTCACGGCGGTCGAGGCGGCACCGGGTTGGTGCCTCGACGTCGTCGGCCCGGTCGCGCCGGCCGATGCCGCGCACGTCGCGCACTGGCGACGGACCTCGACGGCGAGCGGTCGGGTGCGTTGGCGCGGACGGCGCCCGCCGGTCCGGGCGTGGGCCGACGTCGCCGACGCGTGGGCGGGCGTCTGTCTCCTGGAGGACACGCCGGCGTTCCGGGACGCCCTGCCCAGCAAGGTCTACGAGTACCTCTGCTCGGGTCTGCCGGTCCTCGTCTCGCCCCGTCCCCGGATGGTCGAGCTCGTTGCGCGCAGCGGCGCCGGTGTCGTCGTCGCGGACGCCGACGAGGCCGCCGCCGTCCTGCGGCGGTGGGCCGAGCATCCCGACGAGCCGCAGCGGCTGCGGGCGGCCGCGCGCCGGTTCGCCGCAGCCCTCGGTGACGGCTCCGCCGGCTACGCCGACCTCGCCGGTCAGGTCGAAGCCCTGGTGCGGACCGCGCGGTGACCGACGTCCCACCCGGCCACAGTCACACCCGGCCGCACAGTCCCACCCGGCCGACAGCACGAGAGGAACGACGCCCGATGGCTGACCTGATCCCGGTCGGCAAGCCGCTCCTCGGCGACGAGGAGCACACTGCCGTCGACCGTGTGCTGCGCAGCGGCATGCTGGCCCAGGGCCCCGAGGTCGCGGCGTTCGAGGAGGAGTTCTCGACCTCGCTGCTCGACGGCCGCGGCTGCGTCGCGGTGAGCTCGGGCACAGCGGGCCTGCACCTCGGGCTGCTCGCGGCCGGAATCGGTCCCGGCGACGAGGTCGTCGTGCCGTCGTTCACCTTCGCCGCCACCGCCAACGCGGTCGCCCTGACGGGGGCCACCCCCGTCTTCGCGGACATCGACCCGGTGACCTACTGCCTCGACACGGCCGGCGTCGTGGCGGTGGTGGGGCCGCGGACAGCCGCCGTCATGCCGGTCCACCTCTACGGTCACCCGGCCGACATGACGGCGCTCGAGGCCGTCGCCGGCCGGTGCGGGCTCGCCCTCTTCGAGGACGCCGCTCAGGCGCACGGTGCGCGCTGGGCCGGCCGCGCCGTCGGCACGTTCGGCACCTTCGCGATGTTCAGCCTCTACCCGACGAAGAACATGACGGCCGGCGAGGGCGGGATGGTCTCCTTCGCCGACGACGAGACCGGGCGGCTCCTGCGGCTGCTGCGCAACCAGGGGATGGACCGGCGCTACGAGAACGAGGTCGTCGGGCTGAACTGCCGGATGAGCGACCTGCACGCCGCGATCGGCCGGGTGCAGCTCGGCCGGCTGGCGGGCTGGACCGAGCAGCGGCAGAAGAACGCCGCGTTCCTCGATGCGAACCTCACCGGTGTCGTCACGCCGACGGTCGTCCGAGGGGCCACGCACGTCTACCACCAGTACACGGTGCGGGTCCCCACGGACCGCGACGGTTTCGCCGCTGCTCTGGCCGCGGAGCACGGCGTGGGCAGCGGGGTGTACTACCCGGTGCCCGCACACCGGCTGCCGTCGTTCGACCTCGACCTCGACCTGCCGCAGACCGCCGGGGCGGCCGCAGAGGTCCTCTCGCTGCCTGTCCACCCGGGCCTGTCGGAGGTCGAACTCACGGCGATCGTCGACGGCGTCAACGCCGTCGCCGCGGCAGGCGCGTGATGGCGACGCTGCGGGCCGGGCTCGTCGGCCTGGGGATGATGGGCCGCCACCACGCGCGCGTGCTGCGCTCGCTGCCGGGTGTCGAGCTCGTGGCGGTCGCCGACCCGGGGGGCGACCCGCACGGTGTCGCCGCCGGCGTCCCGCTGCACGCCGACGTCGAGGGGATCGTCGCCGCGGGGCTGGACTACTGCGTCGTCGCGACGCCGACCGCCTTCCACGAGGCGATCGCCGTCGGGCTCGCCGAGGCCGGCATCCACGTGCTCGTCGAGAAGCCGCTCGCCCCCGACGTGGAATCGGGCCTGCGGATCGTCGAGGCCTTCGAGCTGCGCGGCCTCGTCGGGGCCGTCGGGCACATCGAACGGTTCAACCCCGCGTTGCAGAGCCTGCGCAAGCGGCTCGAGGCGAGCGAGCTCGGCGACGTCTACCAGGTGGTGACCCGTCGCCAGGGCCCGTTCCCGGCCCGGATCGCCGATGTCGGCGTCGTCAAGGACCTCGCCACGCACGACATCGACCTCACCGCGTGGGTCACCCGCTCGGCGTTCATGTCTGTCGCCGCGCGCACGCTGCACAAGAGCGGCCGGGCTCACGAGGACCTCGTCGCGGTCGTCGGTCAGCTGAGCAACGGGGCCGTGACGAGCCACCTCGTCAACTGGCTGTCGCCGCTCAAGGAGCGCGTCACCGTCGTCACGGGGGAGCGCGGCGCCTTCGTCGCGGACACGTTGACGGCCGATCTCACGTTCCACGCCAACGGCGTGATCCCGACGCAGTGGGACGACCTGGCGACCTTCCGCGGCGTGGCCGAGGGCGACATGGTCCGGTACGCGATCCCGAAGCCCGAGCCGCTGCGCACCGAGCACGAGGCGTTCCGGGACGCCGTCCTCGGCTTCGGCGCCGAGATCGTCACACTCCGCCAGGGCCTGACGACCGTGGCCGTCGCCGAGGCATGCCTGGAGTCCGCCCGCACCGGACGGCCGCATCAGCTCGACGCCCCGGTGCCGGTCTGACCGGCGCTGTCCGGTGGTGACAGCCTCCTCGCCCCAGCACGGACCCGCGCGTCCGCGACGGATCTCAGTCGCGGCCGAGGACGACCTCGTCGTAGGCACGCCGGGTGGCCTCGCGGTCGTAGCGGTCGACGACCCACCGCCGTGCGGCGGCGCCGTGCCGCCGCCACGTCGCGGCGTCCGCCGTCCGGGCCCGGACGAGCGCGGCCGCCGCCCGCGGCGAGTGCACGACCCAGTCGGCCGGGAACAGGTCGCCGGGGCCGCCGACGGGAGCGAACAGTGGCCAGTCGCGGACGACCGGCACCGCACCGCTCGCGGCGCCCTCGACGAGCGCGAGGTGGAACGACTCGCGCACGCTCGCGCTGACGACGACCCCGACCCGGCGCAGCAGCGCGGGCACGTCGTCTGTGAAGGCGACCCGTTCGACCGCTCCGGCGACGTCGGGCTCGGCGATCCGGCGCTCGAGCCGGTCCCGGTAGGCAGCGGCGCCTGCGGGGCCGGCCGGGTCGAGGTCGGTGCCGACGAGGAGGAGCCGGTAGCGGGGGTCGGTCGAGCGCAGGTGTGCCAGCACCTCCACGGCCCACAGCGGGTCCTTCGCGACGACGCCGTAGCCGATGACCGCGAGGGTGAGGCGGGCGTCGTCCGGCTTGTCCGCGGCGAACCGGCGCAGGTCGCCCAGGTTCGCCAGCAGCCGGCGGCGCGGGCCGGCGGCGGCCGGGACGAGCCGGTCGAGGAGGCGCCCGAGGTGCGGCCCGACGACGACGAGGTCGTCGACCCGGGAGTGGTCGACGAGGTGCGGGAACGGCGTGAAGGCCTCGAAGCTGTGCAGCCGGACGACCACGCGCGTCGTCCCCGGATCCAGTGACGTGAGGACCACGGCGCCGCGCTGGAGCCAGTCGAAGAACACCGTGTCGGCCCAGTCGAGCGCAGCGGAGAGCTCGCCCGCCCACGGCAGGGTGCGGGCGTCCGCCGGACCCGTGAGGCGCAGCCGCAGCTGCTGCTGCGGTGACAGCGGTACCCCGGGCAGGTCGGCGAGGTCGAGCCGGTGCACCTCGACGTCGGGGCGCTGCTCGTAGGCGCGCGCCACTGGGTCGAGGAAGGTCCAGTTCTTGAACGTCGCGACGAGGAGCCGGTGCGGCCGCCCCGTCGGTGGGGGCGTGGCCGGGCTCCGGCGGCCGTGGGCGGCCGCCGCGGCCCGCCAGGACCGGCTCGTCGCGAGCGGCCCGAGCAGGACCTGCGGTGCGTCGACGAGCGGCGACCGGAGGCCGTCGAAGTGCAGCGTCCGGTGGAACGCGACCTGGGTCGCGCGGGTCAGGGGGGCGACGGCGGCAGCGGGCCCCGAGGTCAGCAGCGCCTGGTCGGCACGTCGGGCGAAGGTCGCGACGGCGTCGCCGACATCCGCGAGGTCGGGCACGGTCCCGGCGTCGAGCGCCGCGAGGACGGCCTGCGCCCGGTCGGGGACGGCGCGGCGCAGCAGCCGGTCGAGGCGGGCCGGGCGCACCGGAGCTCAGCGCCCGACGGTGGGCACGGGCGGCAGCGGTGTCCCGGCCGGCGCCGCGAGAACCCGCTCGTAGACCTCGGCGAGCACCTGCGCCTGGCGCTCCCACGTCCAGTCGTCGAGGAGCCCGGGCCGGTCGTAGGCGGCGCGGTAGCGCGGCAGGTCGGCCAGCACGGTCCGGGCCGCGGCCGCGAACGAGGCGCGGTCCTCGGCGACGAAGACCTCCCCGTTGCCGATCGACCGGGTCAGCTCGGCCATTGCCCGCACGTCGCTCTGGATGACGGGCAGCCGGGCGCGCGCGTAGTCGAAGTACTTCGTCG
>DAIOGQ010000105.1:0-12090 GCA_036745175.1 Kineosporiaceae bacterium | reverse complement strand
TCCTGGTAGCCACGACCTGGTAGCCACGACCTGGTAGCCACGACCCGGTAGCCACGACCCATCGCCCTGAGTCAGCCGCCGGGCCGGCTAGGTGTGGGACTGTCGGCCGCTGCACGACGTCCGAGCCCAGCTCGTCGAGCCGGCAGAACGTCGTCAGATCAGGACGTCGAGGCAGACCAGGACAGGAACGAGTCGTCCGGTGCGGCGATCGGGTCGTCGCTGAACGCGAGCCGGGTCCACCCGCGCCACGGCTGCAGCGGCGCTCGAACGGCTGCCGAACATGACGCGATCCCTTCGACGCGTCCGCCGGCGCGCACGTGGACCGTCAGCCGAGCATCGCGGGGTCGAAGCCGTAGGGCAGCTCGAGCCGGTGCGCCGCAAGCAGTGCAGGGTCGCCGAGGACCGTTCGGGTCGGGGCGTCCGCCGTGATGACGCCGTCCGAGAGGATCACCGATCGCGGGCAGAGCTCGAGGGCGTAGGGCAGGTCGTGGGTGACCATGAGGATGGTCACGTCGAGCGAGAGCAGGATCTGCGCGAGCTCGCGCCGGCTGGCCGGGTCGAGGTTGCTCGACGGCTCGTCGAGCACGAGGATCTCCGGCTCCATCGCGAGCACCGTCGCCACGGCCGCGCGCCGGCGCTGGCCGAACGACAGGTGGTACGGCGGCCGGTCGGCGAGGTCGAGGAGCCTGACCGCCGACAGCGCCTTCTCGACGCGGGCGTCGAGCTCGGGCCCGCGCATGCCGAGGTTGGCCGGGCCGAACGCGACGTCGTCGCGGACCGTCGGCATGAACAGCTGGTCGTCGGGATCCTGGAAGACGATCCCGACCCGGCGCCGCACCTCGCGCAGGTTCGCCCGGTCGACGGGCAGGCCGCCGACGCGCACGGACCCCTCACCGCCGGTGAGGATCCCGTTGAGGTGAAGGACGAGCGTCGTCTTGCCGGCGCCGTTCGGGCCGAGCAGCGCCACCCGCTCGCCCGCCTCGATCCGCAGGTCGACGCCGAACAGTGCCTGATGCCCGTCGGGGTAGGCGTACGCCAGCCGGTCGACGTGCAGGGACGGCGGCAGGTCCGACGGCGCGGACGGCGCCACGGAGGTCGTCGCCCGGGACGGCCCGCGGGACGCCGTCGTGAGGTCGACGATCGGCAGGCCGGGCGCCGGGTCGGCGATCGTCATGTGGTCCTCGTTCCCGCCGGGGGCCGTGCCCGCGACATCCGTCGTGCTCGTCAGCCTCGCGTCCAGGTCGGACGGCGGGCCGCCGGCGCTTCCCGCCGTCGCCCGCCTCATCGCAGCACCCAGGCCGTGACGGCGACGCAGAGGGCGGCCGCGGGCAGCGTCAGCGCCGTCCGCCACTGCCCGGCGGTCGTCGCGTCGCCCTGCATCGGGAGCGTCCCGGTGTACCCGCGCGACAGCATCGCGAGGTGGACCCGCTCCCCGCGCTCGTAGGAGCGGATGAACAGCGCCCCCGCCGAGCGCGCGACGACGGGCAGCGCGCGGATGTCGCGGCTCTCGAAGCCCCGTGACTCGCGGGCGATGCGCATCCGGTTCATCTCGTCACCGATGACGTCGCCGTAGCGGACCATGAAAGTCATGATCTGCACCATGAGCGACGGCATCCGCAGCCGTTCGAGGCCGACGAGCAGCGCCCGCAGATCCGTCGTGGCAGCGAGCAGGATGGAGCAGACGACGCCGAGCGTCGCCTTCGCCAGCACGTTCCACGCCGCCCACAGCCCGCTCACCGACAGCGAGAGGCCGAGGACGTCGACCCGCTCACCCCGGGACAGGAACGGCATCAGGACGGCGAAGAGGACGAACGGCACCTCGACGACCATCCGGCGCAGCACCAGGCCGGGCGGAACGCGGGCCACCGTCGCGGTGCCCGCGAGCAGCAGCGCGTAGAGCCCGAAGGCCCACACCGCCTCGCGCGGGGTTGACACGACGACGAGCACGAAGAGCACTGTCGCGACGAGCTTGCTCTGCGGGCTCAACCGATGGACGACGGACTCCGCATCACGGTAGAGACGATGTGCATGACCGGCCCCCATGCTGCTGTCACCGCTCCACGTGCTGCGAGTCGGCGGCCGGACCGTCGGTGGTCTGACCGTCGGTGGTCTGACCGTCGGCGGCCCGCCCGGCGACCGGCCGGCCGGCGGCCCTGCGACGTAGGACGAGAGTGAGCCCGCCCGCCAGGGCCAGCGTGATGGCCACGCCGGCGACGCCGGCCACGGCGCCGGACGCGAACCCTCCTCCGAGCCCCTTCGTGCCGTATCCGGCGAACGGCGAGTCGTCGAGCCCGTGCGGCTTCTCCTGCGTACCGAACCCGGTGTCCGCGGCGACCTTGTTCAGGCCGTCGGGCGACGAGCTGGCCCAGTAGCTGACGACGCCCGCCACCAGGAGGGCGACGACGAGCGCCCCGATCGCGAAGCGGCGGTTGCGGACCGTGTGCTCCGACATCACGCCTCCTGAGTCATCGAGGACGACGGACGCTCGCGCGCGTCCCGGTCGCCCGGTGGTCGCCCGCCCTGACCCGGCTGCCGCAGCTCGAGCCGGCGCTGCAGGTGGCGCGCACCGCGCACGAGGTCGGGCCGGACGGTGAGGACGCTGCCCACGGTCGCGGCGGTGATCGCCGCCTCGCCGAGCCCGATGAGCAGGTGGACCCCGATCATGGCGGTGAGGACGGTGCCGAGCGGGATGTCGCTCGTCCCTCCGAGCGCGTAGAACCCGACGAACGCCAGGGCGGCCGCGGGGACGGCGACGAAGGCACTGACCGCACTCGCGGCGACGACACCGAACCGGGTCTTCGGCAGGACGGCGACGACGGCGCGGAAGACGAGGTAGCCGACCACGACCGTCACGAGGGACATGTCGGTGATGTTGACCCCGAGGGCGGTGAGCCCGCCGTCCGCGAAGAACAGGCTCTGGACGATGAGCACCACGGCCACGCACAGGGCGCCGGTGTACGGCCCCACGAGGATCGCAGCGAGCGCACCGCCGAGCAGGTGGCCGCTCGTGCCTGCACCCACCGGGAAGTTGAGCATCTGCACGGCGAAGACGAACGCCGCCACCAGGCCGGCCATCGGCGCGGTGCGCTCGTCGAGCTCGTTCCGCGCGCCGCGCAGGCAGATGCCGACCCCGGCGACGGCGACGGCGCCCGCTGCGACGGAGACCGGTACGTCGATGAACCCGTCGGGAACGTGCATGGTGGATCCATCCCCCTCGAGAGCGCACGGGTCGCGGTCGGTCACCGCCACCCGGAGTCGATCCTCGCTCAGTTGGGAACCGCAAGCAACTGCGACTTCTTCGCAACAAGCGTCGCGCCGGGGCTGCCGACCCACGCACGACTGTGTCATGGCGGCGACGCCGTCGCCCGTCCTGGCGCTCCACCCCCGGTCGCCCGTCGACCACGCGTCGATGCACCTGCCCGGGCGGACGTGGCAGGGACAGGGCGGATGCGCCGCGGCGCACCGTGACCGGTGACGGCTCACCGCCTCGGCGTCGTCCCGGCGCAGCCGGGACGCCGCGATCCGGCGTTACGGTTCCTCGAGCGTGCGGAAGGTGCCCGACCCGTACCGGACGCCGTAACGGACTGCGGGACAACGCTTTGACGAGTCGCGTGCCGAGGCGCCGTGGTCGCCGAGCCGTCCGGTCGGGACCGTCCTGCCTGCCGCACGGCGCGAGATCGACTGAAGCGGCGGGCAGGAAAGTACAGCCGATCGGCTCAAGGTCGCGTTTTCGTGCACCGAAGCACGTGATCGACACGAACGACGGATCCACCGCGTCATCGCACTGTTCCCGCGGCGGAGGTGTCATCGTGGACGTACCCACCGGACGGTCGACCGACCGCCCACTGCACCCGGAGGCCCACGTGCCCGCACGGTTCACGCTCAGCAAGGACAAGTCCGGCAAGTTCCGGTTCACGCTCTACGCCCCCAACGGACAGGTCGTCGCGGTCTCGCAGGCCTACGCGACGAAGGCGTCGGCGCTCAACGGTGTCGCGTCCGTCCGCAAGAACGCGCCCGCCGCGACGCTCGACGACGGGACGGCCAGCAGGGCTGTCGCGAAGGCTCCCGCCAAGGCACCGGCGAGGGTTGCGATGAAGCGCACCGTGAAGCGAACGGTGACGGCGAAGGCGGCGCCGGCCAAGACCGGCGTCAAGACGGTGGCGAAGAAGGCGGCGCCGGCGAAGGCAGCGGCTTCCAAGGCGGTCGCGACGAAGGCGGGCGCGACGAAGACCGCCGCGACGAAGACCGCGGTCAAGAAGGCTCCGGCCAAGAAGGCGCCGGCCAAGGCCGCGGCGAAGACGACCGCGAAGCCCGCGACGAAGCCCGTCGCGCGCAAGGCATCGGCCAAGCCGGCTGCCAGGCCCCGCAAGCGGACGCCGCGTCCGGCCGTCAAGGCCTGACCCTCGCCGGTCACGCGACTGCCCGCGGTCCGCGGGCGACAACTCAACATCGCCAACGATCCACGCAAGGGGCGGCCCTCGGGCCGCCCCTTGCGGCGTGCAGGGCCCGCGTCGGGCGCGGCGCCGGAACGGACGGTCGGGCCGTCAGGAACCCGCCGCCAGAACCTGGCGGGAAGCCCGTCAGAACCCGCTGGATCTGTCCGGAGGGCGTCAGGAGCCGGTCAGGCGTCCGCCGCGCGCAAGGCGGCGACGTGGTCGACGTACTGCTTCTCGGCGTCCGCCGTGCTCGTGCCCGCGAGCGCCGCCCACGCGTCGTACTTGAACCGGCCGACCAGGTCGGTGAAACCCGGGCGCTTGCCCTGGACGTCGCCGACCGTCGCCTGCTTGTAGAGCGCGTAGAGCTTGAGCTTGGCCTCGTTCCCGGGGTCCCGGCTCAGCTTCTTGACGTCGTCGACGGCTGCCTGGAACGCCTCGCCCATCGATGTCTCCGCTCGTCCTCGTCGCCGGTGTGCCGGCACACCCACGAGCCTAGCCGCGCACCGGCGCGCAGTCAGGTGATGCAGACCGGCCGGCGCGACCGCTCGGGTGGCCGCGGTCAGGCCTTCGGGGACGCGACGAGGACCGGGATGAGCCGGTCGGTCCTCTCCTGGTACTCGGCGTACGTGCCGTAGGCGGCGACCGCCCGCTCCCACCAGCGGGCGCGCTCGTCGCCGCTCACCTCGCGGACCGTGGCGTCGAACGGCTCCGGCCCGTCCTGGACCATGACCTCGTCCGGGTGCTCGACGAGGTTGTGGTACCACTCGGGATGCTCGGGGGCACCGCCCTTCGAGGCGACGAAGGCGTACTCGCCGTCGTGCTCGACGCGCATGAGCGCGATCTTGCGGATCCTGCCGCTGCGCCGGCCCCGCATCGTCACCACGACGATCGGGAGCCCGGTGTCCCGCAGGGTGTTCGCCTCCCGGCCCCCGCTCTTCTCGTAGGCTGCGACCTGCTCGCGCACCCACGCCGCAGCGCTCGGCTCGTACTCGCCCTGAAGTGGCATGGCCGCACCCTACGTGGCTGCGTCCGGTCGACAACCCGGCGATCCCCGGCACGACGACGCCCGGCGCGCGGGTCAGGGCGTGACGTCGTCGAGCGCGGCCCCGAACGCGTCGGCGATCAGCCGCACCTCGTCGTCGGTCATGACGAACGACGGGGACACCTGAAGGCCGCCCGTGGCCAGCGCCCGGGTGAGGACGCCGTGCGTGCGCAGGGCGGCCGCGACCTTGGTGGGCAGCGAAGCGTCGACCGCGAGCGCCGACGGGTCGAGCTGGACCGCGGCCATCGCGCCGACCCCGCTGCGGACCTCGCCGACGAGGTCGTGGTCGGCGAGCGGCGCGAGCACCGTGTGGAGCGTGCGCTCGAGCCGCGCGGCCTCGGCGAGCAGGTTCTCCCGCTCGACGATGTCGAGGTTCGCGAGCGCGACCGCGCACGCCGTCGCGTGCCCGGAGTAGGTGTATCCGTGCCGCCACATGCCGGTTCCCTTGCTCCAGAACGGTTCTGCGACGCGTGGCGCGACGAGGACCGTGCCGAGTGGGGCGTAGCCGCTGGTGACGCCCTTCGCGCCGGTGACGATGTCGGGCGCCAGGCCGAACCGGGTGGCGCCGAACCAGAAGCCGCCGATGCGGCCGTAGCCGGTGATGACCTCGTCGACGACGAGCAGGACGTCGCGGTCGCGGCAGACCTTCTCGACCGACTCCAGGTAGCCCTCCGGCGGCGGGAAGACACCGCCGGCGCCGACGACCGGCTCGACGAAGAACGCCGCGACCCGGTCAGGGCCCGTGGCGTCGAGGACTGCGGCGAGGGCGTCGGGCGAGTCCCACGGCACCTGCACGGTGTCCGCGACGAGCGGGCCGTGCCCGAGCCGGTTCGCCGGGATCCCGGACAGGCTCGTGCCGCCCGCGTGCATGCCGTGGTAACCGTGACGCCGGCTGACGACGACCGTCTTCTCCGGGCGACCGACGACCTGCCAGTAGCGACGGGCGAGCTTGACGGCGGTGTCCACGGAGTCCGACCCGCCGCTGGTGAGGAACACCTTGCTGCCCGGCACCGGGGCGATCGCGGCGAGCCGCTCGGCGAGGTCGAGCGTCGGCCGCGTCGCGTAGTCGCCGAACGTCGTGTACGCCGCGAGCGTCGACATCTGCGCCGCGGCCGCCGCACCGAGCTCGGCCCGGCCGTGCCCGACGTTGCAGTACCACAGCGCCGCGGTCGCATCGAGGTAGCGTCGCCCGCCCTCGTCGGTGACCCAGGCGCCGTGGCCCGACGCGACGACGAGCGGCCCGGAGGCCGACACGCCGGCCATGTCCGCGAACGGGTGCCAGTAGCTGCCCATGGCTCCTCCAGTCGTGTCCAGCGGTGCGGGTGTCGCGAGGCTAGCCGGTGCGCCCGCAGACCCTGCGCGGCGCAGGATGCGACGATGGCACCCATGGACGCCCAGCGCGGCGCCGGGCGGCCGCGCCGTCCGGCCCTCTTCGGCCCCACGGCCCTCGACACCTTCGTGGGTGCGCCGGACCCCGCCCAGCGCATCGAGGCCGCGCACGCGACCGCCGAGGCCCTCGTCCGGCACGGCCGCAGCGGGGGTGACGAGGTGGCCGCGCGACTCGTCGCCATCGCCGACGAGCACGGGATCGACGAGGTCGCCGAGCTCTGGGCCGACCAGCCCGCGCACACCCTCCCCGGTGCGCTGTGGCGGCTCTACGCACTGCGGGCCGGCATGCGGCAGGACCCGTCGGGCCTGGCCCGGGCGTTCGACACCGGCCGCGGCCGCGCGCCGGTGCACGAGGCGGTCGCCGGGGTCGGTGAGCCGCCCGGGGCGGACGAGGTGCTCGCTCTCGCGGACGCCGTCCTCGCCGGCGCGTTCACCGGGGACCTCGCCGTCGCGCTCGAGCGGGCCGGGGCGTTCTGCCGCGTCGTCTCGACCGGTTGGGCGCTCCTCGCGGACGACGTCGGCGACACCGATCTCGCCGCCGCGATGACCCGGCGGGCGTCGGACCTGCTCCGGACCGGCGGCCAGCTCGAGAAGGCGGCCGAGCGGTGGCGTGCCGGCACCCTGCACTGACGTCTCCCCGACCTGCGCCGACGTCTCCCGACGCGACGCCGTTCGATCACTGTCGGTGACGTTGTTGTCACGAAGAAACGCCGGACGGCTCTGTCGAAAAGCCGCACGATCGGGGAACATGGCTGTGGGTGGTCGCGTTGGCCACCACTGGTGACACCTTCAGGGGTCTCACCGGGCGTCGGGCCGCGGTAGCCCCGGGTCCCATCTGAAGCCGCCACGAGCGGCCTTTGCGCCGAGAGGTGCTCCCGGCCCGACGCTCCCCCTCCTGCGTCGTGCCGTACCCACCGGGTGCGGCACGACGGGTCATGTCCCGGCGCGTCGGATGGTCGCCGGGGTGGGACGCGCCGTCCCGCAACCGCGTGGGCGACACTGGGCCGATGACCCCGGACGAGGTCGCCGAGCCACCGGCGGAGGGTGCCGACGACGCTCCCGCCGGGCCGGCCGCGTCCGAGGCCGCGGCGACCAGCAGGTCCGTGGTCGACTGGCGTGGCGTCGGGTGGCGCGCGCTGCACTGGGTCGGCGTGCTCCTGGTCGTCGTGACCGGCGCGTCCGTCGGGTCGCTCCTGGCCCCCTCCACCCCGGCGCAGGTCGGACCGTTGCTGCTCGACGTCCGGGTGCTGCCGAGCCTGCACCCCGGGGTCGTGCTCCTCCTGCCGCCGGTGGGCCGCGTCGACTTCGACACCCACGTGGCGCCGGTCGTCGTCCAGGCCAGGGTCAGCGAGGTCGACATCGACGCCGCCCGGGAGCTGCTCCAGGACCCGCGCGGCGTCGCCGGGCTCCAGGCGGTGGCGCCCGACGCACTGCGGACGGCGACGCTCCGGGCGTCGGTGACGACCGGCCTGTGCGCGCTGGCCGGGGCCTGCGTCCTGTCGGTCGTCGTGTACCGCCGGGTGTGGCGGCGGACGGCACAGGTCGCCGCGGGTCTCGTCGGGGTCCTCGTCGCGACCGGGCTGGTGACGGTCGCGACGTTCGACGCCGACCGGCTCGCGCAGCCGCACTTCACCGGTCTGCTCAGCCGGGCCCCCTACATCGCGACCCAGGCGGGCGGTCTGCTCGACCGGCTCGAGTCCTACCGCAGCGGGCTCGCCGACATCGTCCAGGGGGTCACCGCGCTCTACGCCACGAGCGACGCCCTGCCCGTCCTGCCGCAGGCCGTCGGCGGCGACCTCGTCACCGTGCTCCACGTCTCCGACGTGCATCTCAACCCGCTGGCCTTCGACCTCATGGACCGGCTCGTCGAGCAGTTCGACGTCGACGTGGTCGCCGACACCGGTGACATCACGACCTGGGGCACCGAGGTCGAGGGCACGACGCTGTCCCGGATCGGCAGGCTGAAGGTGCCGTACGTCTTCGTCCGCGGCAACCACGACTCCCGGCTGACCCAGGCGGCGGTCGCGGCGAACCGCAACGCCGTCGTCCTCGACGGCGACGTCAAGCGGGTCGGCGGGCTGGTCTTCGCGGGGATCGGCGACCCGACGTTCACCCCCGACGCGGGCGCGGAGCTCTCCGCCGCGACGCCGGGCGTCGCCCGGACGTCGGGCACGACCTCGGCCACGGCCACCCGGACGCCACCGGCGGGGTCGACGGGGCCGGCCACGGCCGGGACGCGGTCCGGGGACCCGACCGGGACACCGACCGGCAGCCCGACCGTCGGCGACGCACAGCCCGCGGCCGATCCTCAGGAGCGGGTCGGCCAGCGGCTCGCGGACGTCGTGCGCGACTGGGACCGCGCCGAGCCGACGAGCCCGGTCGACGTCGCGCTGGTCCACGAGCCCGCGAGCATGCCCCCGCTGCTCGGCACCGTCCCCGTCGTCCTCGCCGGCCACCTGCACCGGCGGGTGGTGCGGGTCGACGAGTCCGGCACGATGACGATGGTCGAGGGCTCCACCGGCGGCGCGGGGATCACCGCGGGTACGGTCGACCGGCTGGCGGAGGGCCAGCCGGTGCCGTTGTCGGCGACGATCCTCTACCTGTCGCGGCAGGACGGCCGCGCCCGCGTGGTCGCCTACGACGAGGTCACGGTCGGCGGGTTCGGACTGGCCTCCGTCTCGCTCGAGCGCACCGTCGTGCGTGCCGACGAGGTCCCGGCACCCCCCTCTCCCGGTGCCACCCCTTCGTCCGGTGCCTCCGTCGAACCCGCCGCGGGCAGCACGGGGACGCCGTCCCCGCGCGCCCCGGCCGTCGTCCCGGCTGCCCTCCCTGCGCAGCGGGACCCGCCGCGGACGCGGGCCCGGAGCCCGGTCTCGCCGAACGGCCCCACCTCGAGGGCGTAGCATCCGGCGCGCCAGCCAATCACCCGAGGAGCCTCCGGTGGCGATCCGCCTGCGACCGCACGACGCCCGGTTCGGCGACCTCCTCGCCGCGCTGTCCGGGCATCTCGGCGACGGCGCGCAGCTGCTCGCCGAGATGCTCGGCGGCGACCACGCGGCCCGCGCCGCGACCGCGGAGCGCCTCCTCGAGGTCGACCAGGACGCCGAGGCCGCCGCCCACGCCGTCCTCAGGGCGCTCTCGGCCGCGTTCGTCACACCGTTCGACCGGGTCGACATCTACCGCGTCGCGTGGTCGATGCGGATGTGCACGGCGCGGATGGCCGCGGTGGCCGACGAGATGGTCCTGTTCGAGATCCAGGAGCCGCCGGGCGGTGTCACCGACCTCGTCCAGCTCGTCGTCCGGGCGGCCGAGGTGACGATGCAGGCGGTCCCGCGCCTGGGCCGGCCGCGGCTCCTCGTCGACCCGTGGATCGAGCTGACCCGCCTCGGCAAGCAGGCCGGCCAGTCGCACCGCCGGCTGCTCGCCCACGTGACCTCGACGGCGAAGGAGCCCGCGGAGCTCGTGCGGCTCGTCGCCCTCGCGCAGTCCCTGCTGCGCGTCGTCAACTCGTTCGAAGAGGTGGCGCACGCCTTCCAGACGGTCAGCGTCAAGGAAGGCTGAGGGTGGAGGACGTCCTCCTGGCGGCCGTCGTCGTCGCCGCGCTCGCCTTCGCGTGGATGAACGGCTTCCACGACGCGTCGAACGCCGTCGCGACGTCGCTGAGCAGCGCGACCCTCACCGCACGGGTCGGGCTGCCGCTCGCGGGTCTGCTCAACGTCGCCGGCGCCCTCCTCGGTGTCGGTGTCGCGCAGACGATCGGTACCCGGCTGCTCACCGTGCCGGTCAACAGCCCCGGGCTCGGCCTCGTCGCCGCGGCGCTCGTGGCGGCGTTCGGCTGGGACCTCCTGACCTGGGCGCTCGGGCTGCCGTCGTCGTCCTCGCACGCGCTCATCGGCGGGCTCGCCGGGGCCACGCTCGTCGCGGGCGGCATCGTCCGGTGGGGCGTCGTCCGCGACCTCGTGCTCGTGCCGATGCTCCTGTCGCCGCTGATCGGCTTCACGCTCGCGTGGCTGCTCATGGCCGGGATCATCCGGTCGGTGCGCGAGGTGACCTACGGGACGGCGCGGCGCCGGTTCAAGGTCGCGCAGACCGTCTCCGCGTCGGCGGTGGCGCTCGGTCACGGCCTGCAGGACGGTCAGAAGACGATGGGTGTCATCGTCATCGCGCTGGTGGCGGGCGGGCGCGAGGTGGACGGCGTGCCGGCGTGGGTCCGGGTCAGCGCGGCGCTCGCGCTCGGCGCCGGCACGGTCGTCGGCGGCGGCCGGATCATCCGCACGCTCGGGCGGCGCGTCGTCCCGGTCGACCCGGTGAGCGGCTTCGCCGCCGAGAGCGTGTCGGCCATCGTGCTCGCCGGGACGGCCGTCTTCCAGGCGCCGGTGTCGAGCACGCACACCGTGACCGCCTCGATCATGGGTGCAGGCTCGACCCGCGGACTGCGCGAGATCCGGTGGGCCGTCGTGCGCCGGGTCCTGCTCGCCTGGGTGCTGACCCCGCTGGCGACCGGCTCCGGTGCGGCGGCCCTCTACGGGGCAGGTGCCCTGCTGGCCTGAGGTGCCACGGCGTCCGCGTAGGTTGGCGAGGTGACCGCAGGCACGTCCGACGCCGACCTGTTGGCGGCGTTGCGGGCGGCGGGCGTCGGCGACGCCGACGGGTCGCGGCTGGCCCGGGCGATGTACTCCTCGGACGCCTCGCTGTACCGGGTGCCGCCGCGGGTCGTCGTGCGCCCGCGTCACGTCGAGGAGATCGTCGCGACGCTCGACGTCTGCCGGACCGCCGGGATCCCGCTGACGATGCGGGGGGCCGGCACGTCGATCGCGGGCAACGCCGTCGGCCCCGGGGTCGTCGTCGACACGAGCCGGCATCTGGACCGGGTGCTGGTGGTCGACCCGGAGGCGCGACGAGCCCGGGTCGAGCCCGGGGCCGTGCTGTCCCGGCTGCAGGCGGCCGCGGCGCCGCACGGGCTGCGGTTCGGCCCCGACCCCAGCACGCACAACCGCTGCACCCTCGGCGGGATGATCGGCAACGACGCGTGCGGGTCCCGGGCCCTCGCGTACGGCCGGACCTCGGCGAACGTCGCCGAGCTCGACGTGGTCACCGGCGCCGGGGTACGGATGCGGCTCTCCACCGGTGGCTCGACCGGTGGTTCGACCGGCGGCGGTGCGGCTGCGGCGCCGGGCGTCGAGGGACCCGGCGCGGCACAGGTCGTCGCGGCCGCCGGCGCCG
>DAIOGQ010000104.1:3373-12175 GCA_036745175.1 Kineosporiaceae bacterium | reverse complement strand
CGGGCACGAGCGGCACCAGCGGTCCCGGGACGACGGGCACGTCGCCGACGTCCGGCGCCGACGGGGGCCGGACGTACTGACCCCGCCGGGGTCAGTAAGTACCCGTGCCGCACTGCATGTGTCGGCACCTGCGTCACCACGGCCGGCCGGTCCTGCTCGGGGACCGGCCGGCCGTTGCAGTCTCCGCGCGCAGCGGGCCGCCCGGCCTGCTCGCCCGCGTCCCCTCCGAGCAAGCGTCCCTGCCGGGGTGAGGCACGCCACGCGCGGCATCCTGACCTGGCGGCGGGCGCCCGCCAGGATGGGCGGACGGGGCGGCCGCCGCCCACGCCGGGCGGGACGACGAGGAGGTCGGCGCACATGCAGTTCGGGCGCACGTACGAGGAGTTCGAGATCGGCGCGGTCTACAAGCACTGGCCGGGCAAGACGATCACCGAGTCCGACGACAACCTGTTCTGTCTCCTCACGATGAACCACCACCCGCTGCACCTCGACGCGAACTACGCGACCGGCTCGACGCAGTTCGGGAAGAACGTCGTCGTGGGCAACCTCGTCTACTCGGTGCTCCTCGGGATGAGCGTCGCCGACGTCTCGGGCAAGGCGATCGCCAACCTCGAGATCGAGTCGCTGCGGCACGTGGCGCCGACGTTCCACGGCGACACGATCTACGGCGAGACCACCGTCCTGGACAAGTGGGAGTCCACGAGCAAGGACGACCGTGGCGTCGTCCACGTCGAGACCATCGGCTACACGCAGGACGGCACCGTCGTCTGCGTCTTCCGGCGCAAGGTCATGGTGCCCAAGCGGGCCTATCTCGACGCGCGCGGCGGCGACCAGCCGGGGCGTCCGACGCCGCTGCCGCGGCAGTCATGAGGCACGCTCCGACGGCCCCGCCCGGCTCGTAGGGTGGGCGGCGTGACCGGCCGCACGCTCGTCTGGGACCTCGGTGGCGTCGTCGTCCGGTGGGAGCCACCGGCCCTGGTCTCCCAGGCGATCGGTCATCTCGCTCCGGACGCCGGATCGGCGCAGGCGCTGGCGCACAGGCTGTTCGAGGACTTCGGCCCGGACGGCGACTGGTCGCAGTTCGACCGCGGCACGCTCGACGTGCCGGGCCTCGTGGCCCGGATGGCGGCGCGCACCGGACTGGCAGTCGCCGACGTGCAGGCCGTCGTCGACGCGACCCCGGCCCATCTCACCGCACGTCCCAGAACTGTTGCTTTGATCCAACAGTTGCGCGCCGCGGGACACCGGTGCGTGTACCTGTCGAACATGCCGGCGCCGATCGCGGACGCCCTCGACGCGGCCGGCGACCTCGCGACGTGGTTCGACGGCGGCGTCTACTCGTGCCGCGTCGGGCGGGTGAAGCCGGAGCCGGAGATCTTCGAGGCGGCGCAACGCCTGCTCGGCCTCGAGGCGTCCCGGACCACGCTCGTCGACGACCGCCCCGCGAACGTCGAGGCGGCCCGGCGGGCCGGCTGGGACGCCGTGCTGTTCACCGGGGCCGCCGACGTCGCGACGGCTCTGGACGCCGCGGGGTGGACCCGGTGACGTCGCCCGCATCCCGGTCGAGCACACACCCGAAGGATCGCTAGCGCGGGAGCGCGTCCCACTCGACGAGCGCCTCGACCAGACCCGGGCTCGTCGGAAGGGCCCGCAGGTCGGCGGCGGAGAACCAGGCCGCGGCGCTCGCGTCGTCCCCGGCCCTCAGGGTGCCGCCGACGGTGCGGCAGGCGTAGTCGGCGACGACGTAGAGCGCGCCGTCGGGGCCGTCCCGCAGGACCGAGCCCACGAGGCGCTCGGCGACCACCTCGAGCCCGGTCTCCTCGGCGACCTCGCGGACCACGGCCTGCAGGCCGTCCTCGCCCGGCTCCACCCGGCCGCCCGGCACGGACCACAGGCCCGCGGCGGGCGGGTTGGCCCGGCGCACGAGGAGGATCCGGCCCGTCTCGTCGTAGACGAGTGCGCCGACGCACGGGACCTCGCGGCGTCCGCTGCCCACCCGGACGATCCTGCCCTGCGCGACCGCCTCCGGCCAGCCGGTGCCCGGGCCGGCTCCGCCGCTCGCGGGGGGCCGCCGGAACCTCGGCACCGACACGGCCATGCGTCCCTTGACGCCGGCCGCGGGCGGGGGGACCGTCGAAGGGTGTCCGGACCGTTGACGTGCCCGCGCTGCTCAGCACAGACCCGCCCCCCCGGGCTGTGGTCGGACGGCTGGACCTGCCCCGTCCACGGGCGCGTCTCGCCGCTGCGCCCGCCCGTGGTCGGCTCGGACGACGTGCTGCGCCAGGTCGGTGCGACGAGCGGCGTCCCGCTGTGGATGCCATGGCCGCTGCCGGCCGGCTGGCTGGTGTCCGGTGTCCGGACCGCCGGGGACGACCACAGCGGCACGGTCGCGACCGTGCTGGCCTGCTCGGGCCCGAACCCGCTGCCGTTCGGCGGGGTCGTCGACCGGCAGGCCGATCTGCTGCTCGTGGCCGAGTCGCCCGGCGTCGGGCTGGGCGCGCACCTCGCGGGCCTGAACGACGTGGACCCCGGCGCCGCCGTCGGCGTGGGCTCGCCGCACCTCAAGCTCACCGCCGACGGGCACGACACCCCGCTGTGGACCCTCCCGGTCGACGGGCTCGTCGCGTACGTCGGCGAGGCGTCCGGGGTCTGGCTGTGGGCGCTCGTCTGGCCGCAGAGCGCGGGTGCGGTGCTCCTGGAGACCTTCGAGCTCGTCGACCTGCGTGACCCGGGACATCTGCTCGACGTCCCGTACGGCGCACTGAGCCCCCGCCTGGGGTAGACCCCGGCCGGACGGCGCCGCCCGGCGCGGTCAATAGGGTGGGCGGGTGCGCATCGACCTGCACGCCCATTCGGCGGCGTCGGACGGCACCGACGTGCCCGCGGAGGTCGTCCGGGCGGCCGCCAAGGCCGGGCTCGACGTCGTCGCGCTCACCGACCACGACACGACCGCCGGCTGGGACGAGGCGGCGACGACCGCGCGCCGGCTCGGCATGACGCTCGTGCCCGGGATGGAGATCTCGTGCCAGGCGGGCGGGACGAGCGTCCACCTGCTGTCGTACCTGCACGACCCGGACGACGCGGCGCTGCGGGCCGAGACCGAGCGCACCCGCTCGGACCGGGTCACCCGCGCCCGCCGGATGGTCGACCTGCTCGCCGCGGACGTGCCGCTGGAGTGGGCGGACGTCGTCGCGCAGGTCCAGGACGGCGCCACCGTGGGTCGCCCGCACATCGCCGACGCGCTCGTCGCCCGGGGTGTGGTCCCGTCGCGGGAGGAGGCCTTCGCCGGGCTGCTGCACTCCGGCTCGCCGTACTACGCGCGTCACTACGCACCGGACGCCGTGACCGCCGTCCGGCTCGTCCGGGCCGCGGGCGGCGTCCCCGTCATGGCGCACCCGCGGGCGGGGCGGCGCGGACGGGTCGTCGGCGACGAGGTGATCGCCGACCTTGCCGCCGCCGGGATGGCCGGCCTCGAGGTCGACCACCGCGACCACCTGCCGCAGGAGCGCGCCGCGCTGCGCGGACTGGCCCGTGACCTCGGCCTGTTCGCGACCGGGTCGAGCGACTACCACGGCGCCGGCAAGGTCAACGTGATCGGCGAGCACACGACGTCGCCGGCGGTCCTGGAGGCGATCGAGGGCCTGGGCACCGGCAGCGGGGTCGTCCGGTGACCGCCGGCCGGCAGCCGGTGCGAGCGTTCCAGTGAGCCTGTCCGACGTCGTCACGCTGCGGCTGCTCGGCGAGACCTTCGTGACCCTTTTCGTGATCATGGACCCGCCCGGCACGCTGCCGGTCTTCCTGGCGCTCACGGCGACGATGTCGGACCGCAAGCGCGACCGCGCCGCGCGGCAGGCGGTGTCGGTGGCACTGCTCGTCATCGTCGCGTTCGCGATCTTCGGCCAGGCGCTGCTGGACTACCTCAACGTCTCGCTGCCCGCGCTCCAGTGCGCCGGCGGCCTGCTGCTGCTGCTGATCGCGCTGGAGCTGCTCACCGGCCGGGAGTCCGAACCTGCCCGCACCGAGGGCGTGAACATCGCGTTCGTGCCGCTCGGGACCCCGCTGCTCGCCGGCCCCGGCGCGATCGTCGCCACGATGGTGCTCATCAACCGCTCCCACTCCGTCGCCGACCTCGTCGCCGTCGGGACCGGGATCGTCGGCGTCGTCGGCGTGCTCTACCTGACGATGCGCTTCGCCGGCGGGCTCCACCGGCTGCTCCGGGACAGCGGCGTGACCCTCGTGACGCGGATCGCCGGCCTGCTGCTGTCGGCCATCGCCGTGCAGCTCGTCGCCGACGCCGTCCGGGCCTTCGTCACCGGCGAGGGCTGACCGGACCGGCGCCGGCGTCGAGCCCGGGCGCCCGCGTCGAGGACGGCACGCCGGACGGGCGTCGCCCGGCCCGTCGGTGGCGTCGGCTCCTCGGCCTGTCGGGACCGCATGGCAGGGTGGACGCGTGGCGGGGGACGACGGGCAGCAGATGCTCGACGGGATGCCGGAGCGGCTCTACCCGTGCACGCCGACCCGGCTCCTGACGTGGCGGGACTGCCCGCGCCGCTACCGCCTCACTTACCTCGACCGGCCGCAGCCCGGCCGGGGCGCGCCGTGGGCGCACAACAGCGTCGGGGCCGCGACGCACACGGCGCTCGCGCAGTGGTTCGGGCTGCCCGTCGCCCGGCGGACCGCGCAGTGCGGGGCCGACCTGCTGCGCCGGGCGTGGCTGCGGGACGGCTTCCGGGACGACGCGCAGTCCGCGCTGGCACGGGCCGCGGCGGCCGGCTGGGTCGAGGCGTACCTCGCCCGGGTCGACCCGGCGTCGAGGCCGGTCGGGGTCGAGCGGACGGTGTCCGCGACGACCCGGCACCTGCTGCTGTCCGGCCGGGTCGACCGGATCGACTCCGCGCCCGACGGGTCGCTGACGATCGTCGACTACAAGACCGGCCGCTGGGTCCCGACCCCGGCCGACGCCCTCGCCAGCCTCGCGCTCGCCGTCTACGCGGTCGGCGCGGCCCGCGTCCTGCGCCGGCCGTGCACCCGGGTCGAGCTGCACCACCTGCCGACGGCCGGCGTGGCCGTCGGCGAGCACACCGCGGGCTCGCTCGTCGACGCGGTCGCCGGGGCACAGGCCCTGGGCCGGGCCGCGGCGCGGGCCGATGCGGCCCACCGCGCCGGCCGCGTCGGCGACGACGTCTTCCCGCCGTCGCCGTCGGCCGCGTGCGCGTGGTGCGACGTGCGCCGGCACTGCCCGGAGGGCCGGGCGGCGTCGCCGGACGTCGAGCCGTGGGCGGGCCTGTCCGCCGCCGCCGGCGGCGCGGCCGCCGTCCCGCCGGACAGCGAGCCGTACGCCGAGCCGACCGACGCGCTGGAACCGGTGGCCGACCCGTCAGCCGGGACCGGCGCGACGGGCGTCCGGTGAGCCGCGTCGAGCTGACCGGGGCGCTGCTGGCCCTGTCCCGTGCGGTCGCCGACGCCGTCGCGGCCGCCGGCCGGGCCGACGGGCCGGGCTTCGACGAGGCCGTCGGGCGCCTCGTCACCGTCTACGACCCGGCCCATGTGCGGCGGCTGCTCGGGGGCGCCGTCCGGCCGCTCCTCGAGGACGCCCATCCCGACGGTGTCGACGGCGACGACCTCGCCGCGGTTCTCGACGGCTGTGCCCGCGCGACGGCGCCGTGGTGGCCGCGGGTCGAGCCGGTCGCGCTCGCCGTCGTGCTCACCGGCGCCTTCGGCGTCATGGTCGGCACCCGGGAGGAGCTACCGGTCCGGCTCGACGACGCGGACGTCGCCCGGCACGCCGTGCTGCTGCTCGACCACCTGCTGCGCGGCTCCGGCGCGTCGGTGCCGCGCGTGATCGAGGCCGCGTTCGCCGAGATCGCCCGTGAGGACGCCGTGGAGGCCTGAGCTCGGCCCTGGTCGTCGGGCGGCGGGCCGGTCAGCCACCGAGCCGGCGGCGCGCTGCGCGCAGGTGCGGCCCTTCGCGCAGCGGCGGGACGACGACCTGGACGCCCTTGAGCGCCGTCCGCAGAGTCCTGAGCGCCACCGTCGTCGCTGCGTCCGTGAGGCCGGCCGCCCCGGGCAGCTCGGGCAACGCGTAGAGCCGCCGCGCCCACGGCGGCAGGGCCGCGAAGGCGAGCCCGGCGACCCCGGCCCAGGCCGGCAGTGCGGGCGTCATGAGCGCGACGGCGGCCGGCATCGGCGGCGCGACGACGACGGACGCCGCTCGCCGGGCGGCGGCCGTCACCTCGAGGACCGGCCGGATCACCGCGAAGTAGTCGACGAGCGCGGGCCGGTCGTGCGGCACCTCGTCCGGCTCCAGACCGACGAGCATCGCCGCCCGCACCTGCTCGGCGACGTACAGGTCCTGCTCCGCGCCGCTCAGCGAGAGGCCGCCGCGCGTGACGATCTCGAGGAAGGACGCGACGAGGCAGCAGTGCACCCACGCGAGGAGCTGGGGGTCGTCGGCGGCGTAGTCGACGCCGTCCGGCATCGTGCCCCGGACCCGGGCGTGGACGGCGCGGACCCGCGACCCGGCGAGTATCGCCTCCGTCGAGGAGCCGTACGTCGTCACGCCGACGTACTCGGCGGTCCGGGCGAGCCGGCCCCACGGATCCTGCTGGAAACCGGAGTGCTCGTCGACGGCCTGCATGGCGACCGGGTGCGCCGCCTGCAGGAGGAGCGCCCGCAGTCCGGCGACCCCCATGAGCGGGTCGGCGTGCACGCGCCAGGTGACACTGTCCGGGCCGAACAGGCCGGGATCGGCGCCACGGACGGCCGCCCGCGCCGACTCCGGCGCGGTCGGCCCCGGGACGTGCCCAGTCCGCGCCCCGGGAGGCTCCGCCGCCCGCCCGGAGGCGCCGCTGCGTGGCTCTGCCCGGCCGCTGCCGTCGTCGGTCGTGGCCGCCATCACCACGAGAGTGCCCGTGCCGCGCTGTGATCGCAGGTCGAACACGGGGAGAATCGGGAAATGGCCCGAATCCTCGCGATCGCGAACCAGAAGGGCGGGGTGGCCAAGACCACGACCGTCGCCTCGCTCGGCGCCGCGTTCGCCGAGCAGGGGCTGCGTGTCCTCCTCGTCGACCTCGACGCCCAGGCCTGCCTGACGTTCTCCCTCGGGCTCGACCCGGAGGAGGTCGCGGCGAGCGTCCACGACGTCCTCCTCGGCGACGTGCCGACCGGCGACGCGATCGTCGAGGCGGAGGACGGGGTCGACCTGCTGCCGGCCACGATCGACCTCGCCGGCACCGAGTCGGTGCTTCTCGCGCGACCCGGGCGGGAGCACGCGCTCGCGACGGCGCTCGCCCAGGTTGCCGCCGCGTACGACGTCGTCGTGCTCGACTGCTCGCCCTCGCTCGGAGTCCTCACCCTGAACGCGCTCACCGCCGCCGACGAGGTCGTCGTCCCGCTCCAGTGCGAGATGCTCAGCCACCGCGGGGTCGGCCAGCTCCTCGACACCATCGACGACGTCCGGCGGATCCTCAACGAACGGCTCGTCGTCCGGGGCGTGCTGCCGACGATGTACGACGCCCGGACGTCGCACGCGCGGGCCGTCCTCGACGACGTGGGGGAGCGCTACGGGCTGCCGGTCCTGTCCCCGCCCATCCCGCGCTCGGTCCGCTTCGCCGAGGCGCCCGCGCTGGGGCACTCGATCCTGCGGACCGCGCGCCGCTCGAAGGGCGCGCAGGCCTACCGCGAGGTCGCGCTCGGCCTGCTCCGGGAGTGGAAGATCGGCCCCGGGCGGCGGTCGACCCGGCGCCGGCGTCCGGCCGCGGGCTGACTGCCACCAGAGCGCAGACCGCAGGCGAACCCCCACCCTGCGACGCGCAAGGGCCCCTCCCGGTGCGGAGGGGCCCCTGGTGCGTCAGCGCGTATGGAGCGCCGCCGTCACTCAGCCGCAGGGGCCTCGCCGGTGGTGGCCGGCGCGCCGGAGCGGCTGCCCCGGCCACGGCCGCCGCGACGGCGGCGGCGACGTGCGGAGGCCTCGCCGGACTCGGCGGCTGCCCCCTCGGTGCCCGCCTCGGGCCCGGCGAACGCGACGGCCGTCGTCGCGCCGCCGTCGGAGCCCTCGGTGCCGCCGGCGACGGCGACGCCGCCGACGGTGCGGCGGCGGGTCCGCTCGCGACGCTGCCGGGGGAGGTCGTGCTCGGCGGGCTCGACCGCGACGCCGTCGGACGCCTCGCGTGCCGGCCCGCGCCCGGACCGGTCGCGGCCGCTGTCCCGGCCGCTGTCCCGGCCACCACGGCCTGCACCGCGGCCGTCACTGCGGCCGTAGTCCCGGCCGGAGTCCCGGCCGGCTCCACGGCGTCCGGCGTCGCCGCCCTTGCGGGAGCGACCCGTCTCGCCGAGGTCCTCGACCTGCTCGGCCTCGAGGCCCTCCCGGGTGCGCTGGCCACGGGGCAGCATCCCCCGGGTGCCCTCGGGGATGTCCAGCTCGCTGAACAGGTGCGGGGACGACGAGTACGTCTCGGTGACCTCGGGGATCCCGAGGTCAAGCGTCTTGTTGATCATCATCCACTTGTGCAGGTCGTCCCAGTCGACGAACGTCACCGCGACCCCGGTGTTGCCGGCCCGGCCGGTGCGGCCGATCCGGTGCAGGTAGGTCTTCTCGTCCTCGGGGCACGCGTAGTTGATGACGTGCGTGACGTCGTCGACGTCGATGCCACGGGCGGCGACGTCGGTCGCGACGAGGACGTCGACCTTGCCGTTCCGGAACGCCCGCAGGGCCTGCTCGCGGGCGCCCTGGCCGAGGTCGCCGTGGATCGCCGCCGCCGCGAAGCCGCGCTCCTGGAGCTGCTCGGCGATGTTGGCGACCGT
>DAIOGQ010000104.1:0-3363 GCA_036745175.1 Kineosporiaceae bacterium | reverse complement strand
CCACGCGGCGCGGGCCGCGTCGTACCGATGCAGGATCATCGTGAGGCCGCGGCCCCGGGACTGGAGGATCCGCGCGACCATCTCGACCTTGTCGAGGGCATGGGCGCGGTAGGCGTACTGCTTCGTCGCCCGCACGGTCGCGCCGGTGTCGTCCGGGTCGGCGGCCCGGATGTGGGTCGGCTGGGTCATGAACCGCCGGGCCAGCGCCACGACCGGCGACGGCATGGTCGCGGAGAAGAGCATCGTCTGGCGGCCGGCCGGGGTGAGGTTGAGGATCCGCTCGACGTCCGGCAGGAAGCCCAGGTCGAGCATCTCGTCGGCCTCGTCGAGCACGACCATCCGGGCGTGCCCGAGCACCAGGTGACCCTGCTGGGCGAGGTCGAGGAGCCGCCCGGGCGTGCCGACGACGACCTCGATGCCCTTGCGGAGCGCCTCGATCTGCGGCTCGTAGGCCCGGCCGCCGTAGACGGTGAGGACCCGGACCGAGCGCAGCGACGACGCCGTGTCGAGGTCGCCGGCCACCTGGACGGCGAGCTCGCGGGTCGGGACGACGACGAGCGCCTGCGGCTTGCCGGGCGCCTCGAGCGCGTCCCAGCCGGGCTCACCGGGGCCGGACGCCCGCTGGAGCACGGGGATGCCGAACCCGAGCGTCTTGCCGGTGCCGGTCTTGGCCTGGCCGATGATGTCGTGACCGGTCAGGGCGACCGGCAGCGTCATCGACTGGATCGGGAACGGGTGGGTGATGCCGACCCGGTCGAGGGCCGAGCAGATCTGTGCCTCGACGCCGAGCTCGGCGAAGGACGGCACGTGCACGGTGGGCGCGCCCGAGGCCTCGTCGGTCTCGTCGTCGATGAGGTCGTCGGTCTCGTCGACGAGGTCGTCAGGCTCGTCGTCGGTGAGGTCCTGCGCGAGGTCCTCGATGGGAGAGTCGGTGCCGGGATCGGTGGAGGCTTCTGCGGACACGTGTGCCTTTTCGTCATGCGGGGGCCGCACGCCGTGTTCGGCGCCCGGTGGGCGCGTCGGCGGGCCGCTCCGCGGCGGTCGGAGCCGATCGTCGTCCGACCGGTCATCCGTGTACGACAACGATGGTACCTGCCTGGTGGCTCGCTACCCTGCGTCCATGACGCAGCTGCCGGACGACGCGCCCGTCCAGCCCCGCGAGGACGCCGCGGCCGAGGCCGCCACGCAGAGCCACGGCAGCGACGACCGGGCCGCCACGGACGGTGCCTACCGGCAGGCCGTCGTGGACCTGCTCGGGGTGCTCGCGTACGGCGAGCTGACGGCGTTCTCCCGCCTCGCGGCGGACGCCGACCTCGCCCCGACGCTCGCGGCGAAGGCCGAGCTCGGCCGGATGGCCGTCGTCGAGTTCCGCCACTTCGAGCAGCTGAGGTCCCGGCTCGAGGAGATCGGCGCCGACCCGCAGGTCGCCATGGAGCCCTTCGTCGCGGCGGTCGACGCGTTCCACGAGCGGACGGCGCCGCAGACCTGGCTCGAGGGGCTCGTCAAGGCGTACGTCGGCGACGGGATCGCGTCGGACTTCTACCGCGAGATCAGCGCCTTCCTCGACCCGGCGACCCACTCGCTCGTGACGAGTGTCGTCAAGGACTCCGGGCACGCCGCGTTCGTCGTCCGCGAGGTCCGGGCCGCGATCGAGACCGACGCGAAGGTGGCCGGCCGGCTCGCGCTGTGGGGACGGCGGCTCGTCGGCGAGGCGCTGAGCCAGGCCCAGCGCGTCGCGGCCGACCGGGACGGGCTCGCCTCGCTGCTCGTCGGCTCGGCGACCCGGCCGGGCGCCGACCTCGGCGAGCTGGTGCGGATGTTCGGCCGGCTGACCGACGGGCACACCCGGCGGATGGCCGCGCTCGGCCTGACGTCCTGACCGGTCCGGCGCCGGCGAAGGGCTCTACAGCGAGCCGAAGCCGACCCGGCGGCTCTCCGGCGCACCGATCTCGACGTACCCGACGAGCGCGCCCGGAACCATGATCACGCGGCCACGGTCGTCGACCAGCCGCAGCAGGCCGCCGTCGCTCACCGCGGCCGCCACCGCGTCGGCGAGCTCTTCGGGCGTCAGCTCGGACTCCAGCGTGACCTCGCGCGCGACGTCCCGGACGCCGATCTTGACCTCCACGCCAGTGCCTCCCAGCTCGTGCCCCGTCGGCCCCCACGTCCTGCGGGGGCCGATCCTCGGGCGAATCGTTCGACCCGCAGGCTAACCGACAGCACCGGGACCGTGACGCACCCGGGTCCCACCGGGCGTGCGCGGGGCCGGGCGGTCAGCCGGTCGGGCCCGCCGCGTCGACCACGACCGCGCCATCCTCGCCGGCCCGCGGGAAGCCGCGGATCCCGCGCCACGACAGCTGCGCGATGAGCCGGTCGGCGAGCAGCCGGTCGACCTTGCGGCCGCTCTCGAGCCAGTAGCGCGCGGTGACGTGGGCCATCCCGGCCATCGCGACGGCGAGGAGCTCGGCCTCCTCGGGCGGCAGGCCGGTCTGCTCCTCGATGACCTCGGCGATCGCCGAGGCGCAGCCGAGAGCGACCCGGTCGACCATGGCCCGCACGTCCGGGTCCGAGCGCAGGTCGGACTCGAAGACGAGCCGGAAGGCCTCGCTCTCGGAGTCGATGAACTCGAAGTAGGCGCGGATCGTCGCCGCGACCCGGAGCTTGTTGTCCGACGTCGAGGCGAGCGCCCGTCGCACGCCCCCGAGGAGCTCGGAGCTGTGCTGCTCCAGGAGTGCGAGATAGAGCTCCCGCTTGCCGGGGAAGTGCTGGTAGAGCACGGGTTTGCTGACGCCGGCGCGGTCGGCGATCTCGTCCATCCCGGCCGCGTGGTAGCCCTGCGCCACGAAGACCTCGCGCGCAGCGCCGAGGAGTTGGGTGCGGCGGGCGCTGCGGGGCAGGCGCGTGCCCCGCGGGCGGGTGTCGGGCGTGCTCAGGGCGGTCGCCCCCTTCGTGGGTGCTGTTCCGGGCCGGAGTCGTGATCCTACCCGCCGGTAACGCGGGGCCGTCCACGCGCGCCGCGGTCGGCCGGCGGGGCGAGCGGGCGGGGCTTCGTGGCATCCTCGGGACCGTGGCACGTCACGGTTCCGGTCCGGCGCTGCGGGTGAACCGACCCGCCGTCGGGCTGCTCGCGACGGCGGTGGCCCTCGGGCTGGGGGCCGGCGGCTGGGCGCTCGTCCGGCCCGCCGCGGCGGGCACCACGACGCAGGTCGCCGGGGCCGGCGGCACGTCGCCGGGGCCGGCCCCGAGTGTCGTCACGACGAGCCCGTCGCCCACCCGGTCGGCCGCGGCCGCGTCGTCCGACCCATCGACCGCGACCGCCGCGCCCGCGGCCGGCCGACGCACGACGAGGTCCGCGCCGCCCGC
>DAIOGQ010000103.1:0-12381 GCA_036745175.1 Kineosporiaceae bacterium | reverse complement strand
TCTCCAGGCCGGGGTTGAGCCGGTCCTTGACCTTCTCGATCGTCTCGACGAGCAGTGCGACGCCGCGCAGCGCGAAGAACTCGCACTCGAGCGGGATGACCACGCCGTGCGCCGCGGTGAGCGCGTTGACCGTGAGCAGTCCGAGCGAGGGCTGGCAGTCGATGAGCACGACGTCGTACTCGTCGAGGACGGGGCGCAGCGAGCGGCCGAGGATCTGCTCCCGAGCGACCTCGCTGACGAGCTGGACCTCCGCGGCGGACAGGTCGATGTTCGCCGGCAGCAGGTCGACGCCGTCCATCGGCGTCGGCCGCAGGACGTCGCGGACGTCGACGCTTCGGTCGAGCAGGAGGTTGTAGACGGTCCGCTCGAGGTCGTGCGGGTTGATCCCGAGGCCGACCGAGAGCGCGCCCTGCGGGTCGAAGTCGACGAGCAGGACGCGGCGCCCGTACTCGGCGAGCGCGGCGCCCAGGTTGATCGTGCTGGTCGTCTTCCCGACGCCACCCTTCTGGTTGCACATGGCGATGATCCGGCCGGGCCCGTGCGCGGCGAGCCGCGCGGGGACGGGGAAGTTCGGCATGGGCCGACCTGTCGGCCCGACCCCTCCGGCGCTCAGGCCGTCGAGCCCGTCACCGACGTCGAGGGCCAAGGCGGCACTCTCCTGCGTCTGGTTCGTCACGACCGGTCCCATCTTCGGTGTCCCTCGCTCGGCACGCACATCCCGGGGGAAGTGCCGCGCGGCGACGGCCAGGACGTGCCACGACGATCCTCCCGCGTGGGTGCCCTCGGCGCAGCGAGGCTAGTCGGCGCGTCGCGAGGCACTCAAGGCGCGACGGCCGCGGTTCAGGACGCAAGGGCCGGTTGAGTGACGATTAGTGGTCATTCAGTCACGCAGTGTCGAGGGCGGGTTCCGCTCAGGCCCACGAGACGGTGACCGGCTCACGACGGTCCCACTGCCCTCGGGTGGCTGGCCGCGTAGACCTCGCGCAGCGTCTCTGGAGCGACCTTCGTGTAGATCTGCGTCGTCGTCACCGACGCGTGACCGAGCAGCTCCTGGACGACGCGGACGTCGGCGCCGCCTTCGAGCAGGTGCGTCGCGAACGAGTGCCGCAGCGTGTGCGGGCTGACCCGGCCGGCAAGCCCGGCCCGCTCGGCCCCCACCTGGAGCACGGCCCAGGCGCTCTGCCGGGAGAGGCGGCCGCCGCGGGTGTTGAGGAACAGCGCCGGCGTCCCCAGGCCTCGGCCGGCGAGCGCCGGCCGGACCCGGACCCGGTAGGCCTCGAGCGCGGCGACCGCGAAGCTGCCGACCGGGACGATGCGCTCCTTCTCGCCCTTGCCGCGCAACCTGGCCAGCCCGGCGTCGAGGTCGACGTCGTCGACGTCCAGCCCGACCGCCTCGCTGATCCGGGCGCCGCAGCCGTAGAGCAGCTCGAGCATCGCCCGGTCGCGCAGGCTCGACGGCGTCCCGGGCACCGCCACGGCGTCGAGCAGCCGGGTCACCTCGGCGACGGTGATGGCCTTCGGCAGCCGCTTGGGCGTGCTCGGCGGCCGGACCTCCCCCGCGGCGTCGGTCTCGACGGCGCCCTCGAGGAGGAGGAACTTGTGCAGTCCGCGAACCGCGACGACGGTCCGGGCGGCGGACGACGCGGTGAGGACGGCGCGTCCGTCCTCGCCCGTGCGGATCGCCGCGAGGAAGCCGGTGACGTGCTGCTCGATGACGTCCGCGGGCGACCGGACGCCGCGGGCCGCGAGGAAGCAGACGTAGCGGTCGAGGTCGCGCCGGTAGGCGGCGAGGGTGTTGCCGGCCAGGCCGCGCTCGACCGTCAGGTGCTCGAGGTAGCCGCGCACCGCACGGTCCAGCGGCGACAGGGCGGGCGGCGCCCGCACGACCGCCACCTCGCTGTCGGTCAGCGTCAGGACCTGCACCTCCCAGGACGTGGCCCGCGGCGGGCCACCCGACCCGTGTCGTGCTCCGTACCGGGCGCCACTCTAGGGTGGCGGCCGGTGTGCGCACGGACTTTGCGCCGGTTCGCGGCGGGTCGTCGCGGGCGGTCCGCAGCACGGACGCTCCGGGCCGGCACGCGGCGGTGATCGTCCGGTCGCGTCCGCGCGGCGTCCCTATGCTGGCCGCGCCGGGGCCGCTCGCCCCGGCGGGAGGGAGCGCCGCCGTGGACCACGCCGACCCCGTTCCGGGGACCCCCGTCGTCGTCACCGGGCTCATGGGGGCCGGCAAGACGACCGTCGCGAGCGCGCTCGCGCGCCGGTGGCGGCGCGTCCTGCGTGACAGCGACGCCGACCTGCTCGCGGCGACAGGGCGCACGGCGTCCCAGCTCGCCGCCGAGCGCGGCACGGACGGGCTCCACGACCTCGAGGCGCAGCACGTCCTCGACGCCGTCGCCGCGCTGCCGGCCGCCGTCGTCGCCGCCGCCGCGTCCGTCGTCGAGGTGCCGCGGTGCCGGACGGCGCTCGCCGACGGGGCCGTCGTCGTCTGGCTCGACGCCGCGCCGGCCGAGCTCGTGGCCCGGCAGCGCGTCGGCGGCCATCGCCCGCAGTACGGCCCCGACCTGCTCGCGATGCTCGACGGCATGGACGCCCGGCGCCGACCCTTCTTCGAGCAGCTGGCCGATGTCGTCGTCCGGCTCGGTCCGGTCGACCCGGCGTCCGACGTCGACACCAGGGCCGCCTCGATCGCGGCCCTCGTCGACGACGTCGAGGAGCGGGTCGTCGACCGCTTGGCGACCGGCCGCGGGCCGGCCGCTCGCAGGGGCCGGCGGTGACGCCGCCGCTGCGGCCGTGGTCCGCCTCCCCCGGCCGGGCGTTCGTCCAGGTCTGCTCCGACGCCGCGGTGCTCGTGTGGTGCTGGGTGTGGATCCGGCTCGGCAACGTCGTCCACGACGCGATCGTCTCCGTCGGTGAGGTCGGCTACACGCTCGAGGGCGGCGCGAGCGGGATCAAGGACGGCCTCGACGGCGCCGCCGGCCAGGCAGGCCGGATCCCCGTCGTCGGCGACACCTTCGGCCAGCCGTTCACCGCGGCCGGCGGTGCCGCGGGGACGATCGCGGGCGCCGGTCGCGACCTCGGCGACCGGGTGACCGGGCTCGCCCTCCCGCTCGCGCTCGTCGTCGCGTTGGCCCCGATCCTGTCCGTCGTCCTGCTCTGGGGACCGGCGCGCTACCGCTTCGCACGGCGTGCCGGCGAGACCGCCCAGCTCGCCCTGACCCCGGGCGGCGAGCGCCTCCTCGCGCTGCGGGCGCTCGCGACCAGGCCGGTCCACAGGATCGTCGCCGTCTCCCCCGACGCCGTGGACGCCTGGCGCCGGGACGACCACGTCGTCGTCGCCCGCCTGGCCGCGCTCGAGATGAGCCGGTGCGGGGTCAGACCGCCACCGCCCCGCACCGCCGTCGCCGGGCCAGGGAGCTGATGCCGGTCCAGGGAGCTGACGGGAACGCGTCAGCGCAGGCGCGGGTGCTCCGGCCACGGAGCGTCCGCCGGACGCAGCGTCCGCCACCCGTCGGCCCGGGCCGCCCATGCCGCGAGGACCGAGACGACCGCGGCCGGGTTGTGGATCCGGCCGGCGAGGACGGCGTCCTTCACGTCGTCGAGCGGCACCCACCGCGTCGGCATGGCGTGCTCCTCGGCCTCCCGGGTGTGCCGATCGCCCTCGGGGACCTCGCTCAGCCCGCGGGCGACGTAGCAGCGCAGCGCCTCGTCCATCCCGCCGGGCGAGGAGAACCAGTCGAGCAGCACCGTCCAGTCGGTCGCGACCAGGTCGGCCTCCTCGGCGAGCTCACGCTGCGCGGCGAGCAGCGGGTCCTCCCCGGCGACGTCGAGCAGTCCCGCGGGCGGCTCCCACAGCTCGTGACGGACCGGGTGCCGGTACTGGCGCAGCAGGAGCACGCGGTCCTCGTCGTCCACGGCGAGCACGCACACGGCGCCCGTGTGCCGGACGTACTCGCGCTCGACCGTGCCCGCCTCGCCGAGGTCGACCCGGTCCCGGACGACGTCCCAGATCATCCCGTGGTGGACCACCGTCGTCGCCTCCACCGGACGCGGCCGGAACCGGTCGGCGACCGCACCGTCCGGACCGGCGGCGGGCCCCGACGGCGCGACGAGCCCCGACGGCGCGGCAGGCGCGGAGGGCGCGACGTGGTCCGGTGTCACGCGATGACCGTCGCGGCGCCCGCCGCCTCGACCTCGAGGAGCCGCTCGGACGACTGCCGCTCGAGCGCCGCACCGACGAGGCCGGCGAAGAGCGGGTGCGCGCGGTCGGGCCGGGACTTGAACTCCGGGTGGGCCTGGGTCGCGACGTAGTACGGGTGCGCCTCGCGCGGCAGCTCGACGAACTCGACGAGCGAGCGGTCGGGCGAGACCCCGGAGAACACGAGCCCGGCGGCCTCGAGCCGCTCGCGGTAGGCGTTGTTCACCTCGTAGCGGTGCCGGTGCCGCTCGCTGATCCGGTCGGCGCCGTACGCCGCCCGCACCACCGACCCGTCGGCGAGCAGCGCCGGGTACGCGCCGAGCCGCATCGTGCCGCCCAGGTCGCCGGCGCCGGCGACGATCTGCTTCTGCTCCTCCATCGTCGCGATGACCGGGTGGGCGCTGTCGTGGTCGAACTCGGTGCTGCTCGCGCCCTCGAGCCCGGCGACGTTCCGCGCGAACTCGATGACCATGCACTGCAGGCCGAGGCAGAGCCCGAGGGTCGGGACGGCGTTCTCCCGGGCCCAGCGCAGCGCGCCGACCTTGCCCTCGATCCCCCGGACGCCGAAGCCGCCGGGCACGCAGACCGCATCGACGCCGTGGAGCATCCGGTGCGCGCCCTCGGGCGTCTCGCAGGTGTCCGAGGCCACCCAGCGGATGTCGACCTTCGCGTCGCGGTCGAAGCCGCCGGCCCGCAGCGCCTCGGTCACCGACAGGTAGGCGTCCGGCAGGTCGACGTACTTGCCGACGAGCGCTACCTCCACGCGGTGCGCCGGCCGGTGGACGCGGCGCAGGAGCTCGTTCCACTTGGTCCAGTCGACGTCGCGGAACGACAGCCCCAGCCGACGGACGACGTACGCGTCGAGCCCGCCCTCGTGGAGCACCTTGGGGATGTCGTAGATCGACGGCGCGTCGACCGCGGCGACGACCGCCTCCCCGTCGACGTCGCACATCGAGGCGATCTTGCGCCGGACGCCCTCGGGGATGTCCCGGTCCGCCCGGCACACGATCGCGTCGGGCTGGATGCCGATGCTCCTCAGCGCGGCGACGGAGTGCTGGGTCGGCTTGGTCTTCAGCTCCCCGCTCGGCGCGAGGTACGGCACGAGCGAGACGTGCACGTAGAGCACGTTGTCCCGGCCCACGTCCTGGCGCACCTGGCGCGCGGCCTCGAGGAACGGCAGCGACTCGATGTCGCCGACGGTGCCGCCGATCTCGGTGATGATGACGTCGAGACCGGGGTCCTCGACCGCCTGCGCACGCATCCGCGCCTTGATCTCGTTCGTGATGTGCGGGATGACCTGCACGGTGTCGCCGAGGTACTCCCCGCGGCGCTCCTTGGCGATGACGGTGGAGTAGACCTGGCCCGTCGTCACGTTCGCGGAGCGCTCGAACTCCACGTCGAGGAACCGCTCGTAGTGGCCGATGTCCAGATCGGTCTCGGCCCCGTCGTCGGTGACGAACACCTCGCCGTGCTGGAACGGGTTCATCGTCCCGGGGTCGACGTTGATGTAGGGGTCCAGCTTCTGCATCGCGACCCTCAGGCCACGCCCTCGCAGGAGGTGTCCCAGGCTCGAGGCGGTCAACCCCTTGCCGAGTGAGGAGGCCACGCCTCCGGTGACGAAGATGTGCCTCGTCGACGATGTTCCCGCTGCTCGCTCGATCCTCTGCGCCACGGGCTTCGAGCCTATCAGCGACGTGCGCTCTCCTCGCCACCGCGGGCTCCGGCGCGCCCGGTGCGTCGTCGGGCGCCGCGACCGACGGTGCCGTGGGCGGCCGCGCGGACGGCCGCGTAGACGGTGACGACCTGGGCGACCGCGTCGGCGTCCGACGGCAGCGCGGCGGCCCGGGCCAGCGCCCGGGCCCGCAGGTCCGCGGCGGCCCCGGGCTCGGTGACGGCACGCGCGAGCGCCGCCGCGAGCGCCTGTGCGTTCCCTCCTGGCACGAGAAGCGCCGCGTCCCCGGCGACCTCGCGGGTGCCCCCCACGTCGGTGGCGACGACGACCGCCCCGGCCCGCAGCGCCTCCTGGACGACGAGCGGCTGTCCCTCCCAGACGCTCGGCACGACGACGACGTCGGCCGCGGCGAGCAGGGCCGGGACGTCGTCTCGCCGCCCGATCAACCGGACCGGCAGGCCGCGCGCAGCGGCGGCAGCCCGGACCTCGCTCCCGAGCGGCCCGTCCCCCGCGACGACCGCCAGCACCGGTGGGACACCGTCCGCCCCCTGCAGCGCGGCGACGGCGTCGAGGAGCAGCCCCAGGCCCTTCTGCGGCGCGAGCCGGGCCACGGTGAGCAGCAGTGCCGTCCCGTCCGGCACGCCGAGACCGGCCCGGACGGCGCCCCGGTCGACGGTCGCCGTCCCCGGCCGGTCCGGCGCCGGCACGAGCGCCCGTTCGACCCGGCGTGCATGCAGGGCCCGCATCCGGTCCCCGAGGTCGCCGCTCACGACGAGGACGGCGTCCGCGCCGCGGGCGACGAGCCGTTCGAGGACGGCGTGGACGGCGGCGACCCGGCCTCCTGAGACGAGCGCGTTGTGCAGGGTGACGACGAGGCCGGGCCGGACGTCACCACGCAGGCCGGTGCGGGCGAGGACGGCGAGGGCACCGGCGCGCAGGCCGTGCGCGTGGACGACGTCCGCCGTCCGGGCGAGGGTGCGCAGCCGGCGGACGGCGCTCAGGTCGGCCGTGGGCCTGGGCCGGTCGCTCATCTCGACGGCCTCGAAGCCGTCGAACCCGAATGTGTGCCTGGTGGCCTCCGGACCGGCGACACGGATGTCCGCGCCCGCGGCCGCCAGCCCGTCCGCGAGGGCGCGCACGTGCCGGCCGACCCCTCCGCCGCTCGTGCCCAGGACCAGCAGGATGCGTCGTCCTCGGGCCGATCCGGCGGGACCGGGGCCGGCCGCCGGGACGGGAGTCCGGTCGGCGCTCACACCGCACCCCGGACGCGACGCAGGACGTCGGGGTCCAGCGCCGCAGTTGCCGCCACGAGCACCACGAGGGCCACGATGCCACCCGCCACCGCGGCGGCGAGCGTGGCCCCGGCCCCCGCCCCGGCCACGGACGACCCGGTCCTTGCGGACGACCCGCCACCCATGCCGAGCACCGCGTCCGTCGCGAGCCGGCCGAGCAGGCCGCCGGCGAGCCCGCTGCCGAGCGCGACGAGCCCGGTCCGGGCGAGCCCGGCGAGGGCCGCCGCCCCCGCGGCGCGGGCGAGGGCGACGAGGAGCAGCGCGCCGCCGACCGTCATCCCGAGGCTCGACCCGACGCCGAGCCCGACGACGGCGTCGTCCGGCCGGGGCGCCGCGACGACGGCCCCGACGGAGGCGAGGGTGACGACGAGCCACCCCGCCGCCGTCGCGGCCGCGGCGCTGCGGCTGCGCTCGAGCGCGTACAGCGCCCGCCCGACGTGCGCGACGAGCGCGAACCCGACCAGGCCCGGCGCCGTCGCCGTCAGGGCCGCCGACATCCGGCTCACGTCGCCGCGGTCGAGCACGGCGAAGAAGCTCCCGACGGCCGGCGCCGTCGCCGCGACGACGGCCGCCCCGAGGACGCCGACGAGGACGATCCCCCGCGTGGTGCCGGCCGCCGCGAGAGCGAACCCGGTCCGGTCCCCCGTCGCGGCGCGCTCCGCGAGCCGCGGGAAGGCACTCGTCGCGAGCGGCACCGCGAGCACCGCGTACGGCAGGACGTAGACGGCCTGGGTGTACTGGTAGACGTTGAGGGTCGCCTCGACGCCGCCGTGGTTGGCGAGGTAGACGACGGCGACGACGCTCGCCTGCTGCGCGAGGAGCGCGGAGACGCCGGCGAGGGCGAGCGTGCGTGCGCGCGTCGCGACGCCGGCCGGGAACCGCAGCGCCGGCCGCAGCCGGGCCCCGGTCCGCAGCACCGGCAGGAGCAGCGGCAGTGTCATCGCCGCGACGCCCGCGGTCGTCCCCCAGGCCAGCCAGGCCTCGGCGGCCGGCGGGAGGCCGGCGGCGTCGTCCTGGGCGCCGGCCGCGACCCGGCCGAAAGCCGCATAGGCCCCGATGACGACGAGGCTGGACAGCAGCGGCGCCAGCGCCGGCCAGAGGAACCGGCGGTGCGCCTGGAGGACGCCGGTGAGCACCGTCCCGACGCCGTAGAGGACGACCTGCGGCGCGAAGACGAGCAGCATGCGGACGGCGAGGTCACGCTGGCCGGGGCACTCGGCGTCGCCGAGGAGGGCGTCCGTCAGGGGTCGGGCGAGCAGGGCGACGAGCAGGGACAGCGGCAGCAGGACGAGGCAGGCCCAGGTGAGCAGGGCGGACGCGATCGCGTCGACGTCCGCGCGGCCGGCGAGGCCGCGGGTCAGCGGCGCGGCGAGCAGCGGGACGACCGCTCCGGCGAGGGCTCCGCCGGCGGCGACCTCGAAGAGCACGTTCGGGACCTGGTTGGCCGTCGAGTACGCGTTCCCGACGCACTGGGCGGACACCTCGTGCGAGAAGACGAGCCACCGGCCGAAGCCGGTCACCCGGGCCGCGACCGTCACCCCTGCGATGAGCGCTGCCGACCCGAGCAGCGTGCCCGCGGCCCCGACGCGCCTCACGGCCGCGGTCCGGGCACGGGCACTGGGCGGGCGTCCGGGGTCACCGCGGCCGGCGGCCGAGGGCGTCGAGCTCGCGGAGCACCGGGGTCGCCTCGATGACCTTCGTGAAGCTCCACCGCTCGCTCGCCAGGGTCAGCGCGACGACGACGCCGAGCGCCACCAGCCGGGTCCGGCGGCCGGCGCCGGTGACGAGCGCGGTGCCGAGCAGCGCGCCCGCCGCGTTGGCGCCGGTGTCGCCGAGCATGGCCCGCTCGCGAAGATCCTCGGGGAGCAGCGCGACGGCGGGCCCCGCCAGCGCGGTGGCGAACGGTGCCGATGCCGCCCCGGCGGCCAGCGGCGTCGCGACGACGAGGGCCGCCTTGAGCGCCCGGCCGGGCCGCAGGTCCAGGAGGTTGAGCAGGTTCGCGCTGCCCGCGACGAGCGCACCGGCCGTCGTGACGTCGAGGAGCCGGCCCGCCCGACCGGCCGCGGTCCCGCCGGTGGCCGCGGCGCCGTCCGCCCGGTGGCGGGGCAGGGCGAGCGCGGCGACCGCGAGGCCGGTGAGGCCGATCCCGAGCATCTTGGCGCCGCCGGTCGTCAACCGGCCGCGGGCGAGCTCCCCGAGGTGGCCCCGCAGGCCCTTGCTGGTCCCGCTCTCCCCGAGGTCGTCGAGGAGGCCGAACGCGGCCGCGCCGGTCGTGGCGAGGACGGCCGCGGCCCGGGCCCGCCCGCTCGTCCCGGGGGCGAGGACCGCCGACGCCGCCGCAGCGACCGCGAACGCGGGCCCCTCCAGGAGCGTGATCGGCTCGCCGCGGTGGTTCGTCCGCTCCCATCGCGCAGCGCCCCCGGGCGGTGCGGCGCGCAGCACCGACCAGGTGAGCCGGGCGATCCCGGCTCCGGTCGCGACGGCGCCGAGCGCGCGGTCCAGGCGGCCGTGGGCTGACCCGCTCACGGCCGGGTGCGCAGCCGGGCTCACGGGGTTGCCGTCGCCGCGGGCGTCGGCGACGTCACGACGGCCGCGGTCTGCGCGATCTCGGGTAGCGGCGCCGTCGCACCTGGGCCGAAGCCGTAGGCGCCGGCCTCGCCGGCCGCCTGCTCGACGAGCGCGAGGACGGTCGTCAGGTCTCCCATCGCCGTCTCCCCCGTGTCGACGGTCGACGCCCGCCGGCCGAGGTCGCCGTCGTCCCGGACGTCGGCGACCGCGCCGCCGCTCGTCGCCGCGGACCCCGGCCCGAGGACGACGGTCCCCTCGGAAGCAGCGGCGAGGGCCGCCACGAGCGGGTTCCACGGCCGAAGGGGCAGCGTCGTCGGCGAGGCCGACGGCCCCGCGGACGCCGTCGACGACGACGTGGCGGTCACGGTCGCCGACTCGACGCCGGGCGCCAGGACCACCGCGAGGCCCGCCCGGGCGTCGAGCGAGCCGTCGACGGAGACCAGGTCGGCCTGCGTGAGGCCGTCGAGGATCGCGGTCGCGGACGGGTCCGGGGTCCCGGCGGCGGCGGACGTGGGCGCGACGAGGGCCCGGGCGAGGAGCCCGGCGAGGACGGCGTCCGGCCCGGACCCGGCGCCCGCGGGCACCGGCGACCCCGGGGGCAGCCCCGCGACGAGCCGGGTGGCGAGGGCGGCGCGGTCGTCAGCGGCCTCCGGGTCGGTCCAGGCGGCCTGCACCTCGAGGCGTCCGACGACCGTGGCGCCGGACGTCTCGAGCTGGGTGGTCAGGACCCCGACCCGGTCGGTCGCGGCGTCCGGCAGGACGACGAGCACGACGGACCGGTCCGCGAGCCGGTCGCGGACGAGCGCCGGGCTCACGTCGGCGAGGACCTCGTCCCGGTGCTGGACGCCGGCCTGGGAGGAGTCGAGCTGGTCGCGCAGCTGCTGGCGGTCCTGCCGGAGCCCGTCGATCTGCTGCTGGATCGTCCGGCTGACGCCCTGCTCCAGCGGCTCCTTGAGCGGACCGGCGCCGAGGAGGATGCCGATGGCGAGGGCGATGAACACCGAGACGAGCGAGACGAGGTGGTACCTGAAGTCGATCATGTGTCCATCAGCTCGAGTCCGTGCGCGTGGACCCACGGCCCGAGCGCCTCCGGTTTGGCGTCGACGAACCAGCCGCGCATCCACGACAGGACCTCGTCGAGCCGGGCCGCCACCACCGAGACGACCGCGGGCAGGGTACCGGTGGCGTAGAGCGCGACGGTGAGCGCGAGCAGGCCCGTGACCGCGAGCACGGCGACCTGAAGGTTGCTGATGCCCTGCCGGTAGAGCCGCGAGACGCCTTTGGCGTCGACGAGCTTGCCCCCGACGCGCAGCCGGGTGAGGAACGTGCTCGCCATCCCGGAACGACCCTTGTCGAGGAACTCGACCAGTGTCGCGTGAGTGCCGACGGCGACGATGAGCGATGCGCCCTTGTCGTCGGCCAGGAGCATCGCGACGTCCTCGCTCGTCCCCGTGGCCGGGAAGACGACGGGGGCGACGCCGAGGTCGATCACCCGTTCGAGACCTGGTGCCCGGCCGTCCCGGTAGGCGTGCACGACGATCTCGGCGCCGCACGTCAGGGCACGGTCGCTCACCGAGTCCATGTCGCCGACGATCAGGTCGGGCGTGTGCCCGGCGTCGAGGATCGCGTCGGCCCCGCCGTCGACGCCGATGAGGATCGGCCGGTACTCGCGGATGTACGGCCGCAGCGTCGCGAGGTCCTCCTTGTAGTGGTACCCGCGGACGACGATGAGCACCTGCCGGCCGTCGATCTCGGTGCTGATGTGCGGCACGCCGACGCCGTCGAGGAGCAGGTCGCGCTCCTTGCGCAGGTACTCCATGGTGTTCGCGGCGAACGCCTCGAGCTGGACGGCGAGCCCCGCCCGCGCCTCCTCCATCAGGGCCGTGACGCTCGCCGCGTCGTGCTCGTGCCCCTTCGCGACGGCCTCGTCGCCGATGTACAGGCATCCGTCGTGCAGGCGCCCGACCTCGCCCTCGTGGACTGCCGTGAGGACGTCCTGCCCGACCTCGTCGACCAGCGGGATCCCGGCCTCGACGAGGATCTGCGGCCCGAGGTTCGGGTAGCGGCCGCTGATGCTCGCGGCGGCGTTGAGGACTGCCGCCGGCCGGCACGCGACGAGCGCCTCGGCGGAGACCTTGTCGATGTCCAGGTGGTCGATGACGGCGACGTCGCCGGGCCGTAGCCGTTTGGTGAGGTTCTTCGTCCGGGTGTCGATCCGGACGACGCCCGTCACGCCGGGGCCCGTACCGGGCTCCGCACGGCGACGGGCCTGCGGCATCCTCACCCCTCGATGCTCCCACCTTTTGCCAGATCGCTCAGGCCACGGCGCCTTTGCGGCGACGCCGTCCCCGCTAGCCCAGGGCCCGGTCGGACTTCGCGGTCACCAGCAGCTCCTCGGCGTGGGCCTGGGCACTGTCTGACTCCTCCATGCCGCCCAGCATCCGGGCGAGCTCGCGGACGCGACCCTCGTCGTCGAGGAGGGTGACACCGCTCTCGGTGACCTCGCCGTCGCCGGACTTGACGACGAGCAGGTGCCGGTCGGCGAACGCGGCGACCTGGGCCAGGTGGGTCACGACGAGCACCTGGGACGTCGCCGCGAGCCGGGCGAGCCGTCGTCCGATGCCGAGCGCGGCCCGGCCGCCGACGCCGGCGTC
>DAIOGQ010000102.1:0-12466 GCA_036745175.1 Kineosporiaceae bacterium | reverse complement strand
TTCGACCGGCTGGAGATCCAGCACTTCTTCGAGACCTACAAGGACCTCGAGCCCGGCAAGAGCGTCGAGGGCGCGCACTGGGCCGGTCGCGAGGACGCCTACAAGGAGATCGAGGCGTCCCGACGTCGGGCCGTCGAGCACGACTTCTGAGCCCGCGGAGCACTGAAGCCTCGACGCGCCGACGCCGATGCACCGGTATGAGTGCCTCTCCCGGTGTGCGCACCGCCGCGCGGACCTGCCCGCGGCCGGTGCCGCCGACCAGGCCCTGCGGGTGCCCGCGGACCTGCTGGCACGACCCGGTCACGCACCCGGGGCGGCCACCGGTACCACCAGCGCCGCGACGCGGCGCAGCTCCTCGGTGAAGAAGGCCTCGCGCAGCGACGCGGCGCCGGCGACGACGTTCTGCCGCTGACCGAACAGCTCGAAGGACACGGCCCCGAACACGTAGGTCCACGCGACGAGACCGTTCACGAGCAGGCCGTCCGGGACGTCGTCCGGCACGACCGACCGCAGCGGCGCCAACGAGCGGTGCACCGGCGCCGGGACCGCGCGCGCCGTCGCCGGGTCGTGGACGCCCGACCGGACGGCGTCGACGAGGATCGTGACGAGCAGCGCCGGGACCCGCGTCGCAGGACCGATCGTGTCCTGCGGAGCCGCGTACCCGGGCACCGGTGAGCCGTAGATGAGTGCGTACTCGTGCGGGTGCGCCAGCGCCCAGGTGCGCACGCCCCGGCCGATGGCGAGGAAGCGGTCGGCGAGGTCCTCGCGCGGCACCCGGGCCTCGGCCTTCTCGACGGCCGCGCCCAGCGCGTCGTACGCGTCGATGATGAGCAGCGTCAGCAGGTCGTCGCGACTGGCCACGTAGCGGTAGACCGCCGACGACACCATCCCCAGCTCGCGGGCGACGGCGCGCAGCGACAGCGCCGCCGGGCCCTCCTGCGCGAGGTGCCGGCGTGCGGTCTCGACGATCGCGCGGGTCAGCTCGGCGCGGGCCCGGGCCCGGACGCCGGGCACGGCGGCGCGCTCACCCGGCCCGCCGGGTCCGTCGTCAGCACTCACGGCGACCATGCCGCCATGATGACCGATCGCGAGAGCACTGACAACAGTTGCGAGCAGTGCTCTTGACTTGTCATGGATCGAGGCTCATCATCGATCTAGAGAGAGCACCGCTCTCGGAACAGAGCGTCGCTCCATGGAGAGGGAAGGACAGCCCATGCCGCAGCAGCAGCTCCACGTCGTCGTCGGGTCCGGTCCGGTCGGCAGTGCCGTGGCCGGCCTGCTCGCCGACGCCGGCCACACCGTCCGCGTCGTCACCCGGTCGGGCTCCGGCCCGGACCGTCCCGAGGTCGAACGGATCGCCGCGGACGCCGCCGACGCCCCCCGGCTCGTCGCGCTCACCCGGGGCGCCACCGCGGTGTACAACTGCGTGAACCCCGCCTACCACCGCTGGGCGACCGACTGGCCGCCGGTCGCCGCGGCTATGCTCGGCGCGGCCGAGTCGTCGGGCGCCGTTCTCGCGACGGTGTCGAACCTCTACGTGTACGGCCCGGTCGACGCACCGATGACCGAGCGCACACCGATGGCCGCGACGGGGACCAAGGGCCGGGTCCGCGCCCGGATGTGGCGCGACGCGCTCGCGGCGCACGAGGCGGGTCGGGCCCGGGTCACCGAGGTCCGCGGGTCGGACTACCTCGGCCCGCACGCGAACGCCCACGTCGGCGACAGCGCGGTCAAGAGGCTGCTCGCCGGCAAGCCGGTCTACGTCGTCGGCGAGCCCTCGGCGCCCCACACCTGGACGGCGACCCAGGACGTCGCCCGGACGCTGGTCCGCGCCGCGACCGACGAGCGGGCCTGGGGCCGGGCCTGGCACGTGCCGTCGCACGACCCGCGGACCCTGCGAGAGGTCATCACCGACCTGTGCAGGCTGGCAGGGATCCCACCGGTCGACGTCCGGCGGGTGCCGGCGGTCGTCCGCGTCGGCGCCGCACTCTTCGTGCCCTTCCTGCGCGAGCTCCCGGAGGTCATGCACCAGCACGAGCGGCCCTGGGTCATGGACTCCACCGCGGCGCGCATCACGTTCGGCATCGAGCCGACGCCGTGGGCGCAGGTCCTCCAGGGCGTGCTCGACGGTGTCCGGCCGGTGCCCGCCGGGCGCGCCGCGGCATGAGCTGACAGCGCCGCGGGACGAGCGGGGATCGCCGGTGCAGGAGCCGGCCCGCGACGCTCGACGGCACCGGCGGTGGTCCGCCGGTGCCGTCCCGGGAGGAACGTCAGTGCTTGAAGGCGTCCTTGACCTTCTCGCCGGCCTGCTTGAGGTCGCTCTTGGCCTGGTCGCTCTTGCCCTCCGCCTCCAGCTCCTCGTCGCCGGTCGCGCGACCGACGCCCTCCTTCGCCTTGCCCGCGAGGTCATCGGCCTTGTTGGCGAACTTGTCGTCGGTGCTCATGATCAGCTGCCTCTCTGGGTGGGTCGCAACGCGGCCGCGCTGCCATGACAGCCGAACACGGCGTCTGCGGGGCGGCACGTCGAGCCGGGTACGCGTGGCACACCGGGCGCCTCGACGGGCACCGACCGGATGTCCCGGTGAGCATGACGACCATGGGACAGGACGAGCACGACACCGGTCCGGACGCGGACGACGTCCTCGGCGGCGGGCCGCACGACGTCTTCGACGTGGTGGTCCTCGGAGCCGGCTCGGCCGGCGAGGTCGTCGCCGTCGCGCTCGCCGAGGCGGGCCGGCGCGTCGCTGCCGTCGAGGGCGCGCTCGTCGGTGGCGAGTGCCCGTACCTCGCGTGCGTGCCGAGCAAGGCGATGCTGCTCGCCGCGCGGCGGCACCGGGCAGCGGTGCGCGAGGCGGCCGGCGGGGCACCGCAGGACGCGCGCGACGCCGTCCACGCGCCGGCGTGGGCCGATGCGGTCCGGCGCAGGGACGAGGCGTCCGCGCACCGCGACGACGGCGGGTCTGCGTCGGCGCTCGTCGATGCCGGAGTCACCCTCGTCCGCGGCCGGGGGCGGGTCACCGCCCGCGACCCGTCGGGGCGCGGCGGGGTCGTCACCGTCCGCGGCGAGAACGGCGGTGAGCGACGGCTCGGGTGGCGGGACGCGCTCGTGGTAGGGACCGGGAGCACCCCGAGCCGTCCGCCGGTGGCCGGGCTCGACATGGCGCCGACGTGGACGAGCGACGAGGCGCTGTCGTCGGCGGAGCGGCCGGCCCGGCTCGTCGTCCTCGGCGGCGGCGCCGTGGGCTGCGAGCTCGCACAGGTCTACGCGTCGTTCGGGGTCGCCGTCACGCTCGTCGAGCCGGCGCCGACGCTGCTCGCCGCGGAGCCCGGGTGGGTCGGCGGTCTCCTCGCGGACGCCCTGCGGGGCAACGGCGTCGACGTCCGGGTCGGGGTGGCCGCCGAGGCGGTCGAGAAGGACGGCGACGGCGCCGCTGCGGTGCTGGTGCGGCTCGGGGACGGCTCGGCGGTGCCGGCCGACCGGGTGCTCGTCGCGACCGGCCGGGCGCCGCGGACGGCGGACCTCGGGCTCGAGGTGCTCGACGTCCCGGTCGAGCAGGGATCCCCGCTCACGGTCGACGCGCGCTGCCGGGTCGTCGCGGTCGGCGGGGTCGAGTCCCACGAGGACGTCTTCGCCGTCGGCGACGTGACGGGGGTGGCGCCGTACACGCACACGGCGTCCTACCAGGGCCGGATCGTCGCTGCGCACCTGCTCGGCACGGGTCGGGACGCGGACTACAGCGGGGTCCCGCGGGCTGTGTACACCGACCCTCCGGTCTACTCCGTCGGTGACACCGCGGCCGAGGCAAGACAGGCCCGGACGGACGTGCTCGTCGCCCGGTTCGACGTCGCCGAGACCGCACGCGCGTTCGTGGAGCAGGTCGCCGGGACGGTGGAGCCGGTCCGGGCGTCGGGCGCAGCCGGCACGGACGGCACGGACGACACGATCGGACAGGTCGAGCTCGTCTGCGACGCCCGGACCGGGGTGCTCGTCGGCGCCGCCGCGGTCGGACCGGCCGCGGACGCCTGGGCGGGCGAGCTCGCCCTCGCGGTCCGGGCCCGGGTGACCGTCGAGGTCCTCGCCGACCACGTCCGGGCCTTCCCCACCTGGGCCGAGGCGCTCCGGCCGCCGGCCCAGGAGCTCGCCGACAGCCGGCGGGCGGCACTGCCCTGAGCCCGACCGACGCGCTGACAGGCTCAGAGCGCGTACTTGGCGGCCGCTGCGTCGGCGGTCGGGCAGGCGCCGACGGAGCGGCCGCAGGACCGCAGGTCGCACAGGCGACAGATCCAGGGGCCGGAGTCCTTGCCCTCGACCACCGCGGCGAGGATCTTGCCGAGGAGGGTGTGCAGGAGCCGGCGGTCGTCGTCGGTGAGCCGGGCCAGCAGGTGTTCCAGGTAGCCGGCGCGGGCGGCGGTGACGCGCGCCGCGGCCCGCCGTCCGGCTGCGGTCAGCGTGACGGCCCGGGTGCGACCGTCGCGGCCGGGCCCCCGGGTGACGAGGCCGGCTGCGCCGAGCCGGTCGACCAGCCGGACGGTTCCGGACGGCGTCAGCGCCAGCACCGCGCCCAGCTCGTCCAGGCTGGGGCGGGTCAGGATGTGCTGCAGGGCTGACAGCGCCGCGGCCGCCGCCCCGGTCTGCCCGCACGCGGCGTCGAGCCGGTCGGTGCTCTGGTCGGTGACGACCAGTGCCAGCGCTCCGAGCAGGTTGGCGGTGGCCGGGACGGTCCGGCCGGTGTCGGCAGCCCCGCTCCGGGGGTCGTCCGTCACGCGAGCCGGTACGTCAGGCTCAACGGCATGAACGGGTAGTCGGCATGGGTGGACTCGCTCGTGCACGTCCCGCTGATCCCGGCCAGGTCACCGGTGCCCGAGCCGGGCACGATCTGGCTCGTGCTCGTCGCGGTGGTGCCGTCGTAGTCACCGCGGCCGACGAGCACGAACGAGCCTGCCCGCCCGTCGAGGTCGGCGGTCACGACCATGACGTCCACGTAGCTGCTCGTCCCGTCAGGCCGGTAGTACATGACGGACTGCGAGCTCGCCCCGACCAGGCCGTCGGGGCCGCCGGCGAGCGTGACCGCCGCGCGGGTGATCTTGCTGCCGTCGGCGGGCTCGCTCGTCGGCACCTCGTCCCAGGACGCGATCTCGAGGCGGGTCGTCAGTGTCGGCATGCGTCGACGCTATATGTGACTGAGTCAACTGTCCACCGGAGGCGGTGCGGCCGCGGGGGCGCCGGGACGTTCCGCCTGCGGAGCCCGCTGGACACGGCTGGCACTGTAGTGACGTGAAGACGCTCGACATCGCAGGCCTCGCGTCCACCCTCGGCGGTCTGCCGCCCGATGCCCGCGTCGTCGTCTCGGGCAACTTCGCCAGCCCGCACGTGGCGATCGGGGTCCTCGACAAGGCCGTCGCGAGCTACCGCCTCCACGCGCTCAACGCGCAGCCGGGGCTCCCGGACCGCGACGGCGTCGTCCTCGAGACGGCCTTCGTCGGCCCCGGCATGCGTCGCAGCCCCCGGCTGTCGTACGTGCCCTCGCGACTGTCGCTCGTCCCCCGGCTGTTCGCCACGACGCTGCCGCCGGACGTCGTCATCCTCCACACCTCCCGCGTCATCGACGGCACGGTGTCGATGGGCATGGAGGTCAACGTGCTGCCCGCGGCGGTCGAGGCCGTGCGTCGCCGCGGCGGGATCGTCGTCGCGCAGGTGAACGAGCGCATGCCGTACACCTACGGCGACGCCGTCCTGCCGGTCGACGCCGTCGACTACGCGATCGAGGTCGACGAGGCACTGCCCTCGCCCGGCGGCAGCGCCCTCGACGAGACGTCGGCGCACATCGGCGACCTCGTCGCGCGGCGGGTGCCGGACGGCGCGACGCTCCAGATGGGGATCGGTGCGGTGCCGGACGCGGTCCTGCACGGCCTCAAGGCCCGTCGTGGCCTGCGGGTGTGGAGCGAGATGTTCAGCGACGGCATCCTGTCGCTGGACGCCGTCGGCGCGCTCGACCCGACGACGCCGATCACCGCGTCGTTCCTGTTCGGTTCCGAGGACCTCTACCGCTGGGTCGACCGCAACCCGCGCGTGCGGATGCTGCGGACCGAGACGACGAACGAGCCGGCGCTCATCGCCCGCAACCCGTCGATGATCTCGGTGAACACCGCGCTGCAGGTCGACCTCTTCGCGCAGGCGAACGCGTCGAGGATCAACGCCCGGATCCACTCCGGTTTCGGCGGCCAGACCGACTTCATCGTCGGCGCGCTGCACTCGGCGGAGGGCCAGGCGATCATGGCGCTGCGGTCGTGGCACCCCAAGGCCGACGTCTCGACGATCATCCCGCTCGTGGACGAGCCCGTGACGTCGTTCCAGCCCACCGCGGTCGTCACCGACCAGGGGGTCGCGGACATCTGGGGCCACGACGAGAAGGCCCAGGCGAGGCAGCTCATCGAGCACGCCGCGCACCCGAGGGTCCGCGGGGAGCTCTGGGAGGAGGCCGGCGCGCTCGGCCTCTCGTGAGCCGCCCGTGGCGCCCGTCGGGCCGCCCTCCCACCGGACGTCCGAATGGACCCGGCAGGGTCGATACCGGTGCAGACGCTAGAAAAACACACCAGTCGGGCATATCCTTGTGCATCCCTGGAGCAGGCGGGGTGCGGCGTCGTCGCGTCCGATCACGCGAGCCCCGCAGGCTGCACCGCTCGCCGGTCGAGGTGGCCGGCCGTACCCGGGGAGGACCGGCGATGACCGCACTCGATCACCACGTGCACGCCGTACGCGACCGTGACGTGTCCGCCGTACGCGACCATGGCGTCCGACGAGCGCCTGGCGGTACGTCCCGGGAGGTCGACGACACCGCCGCCGCCCACGTGCTCCGGCTGTGCCTCGACCTCCAGCTCGACGCGCTGCTCCTGGCGCTCGGAGCCACTGCGGCGCAACAGGTCCGGGAGGACGAGCCGGCCGGTTCGACGCCGTCCGGCCCGCTGCCGTGGCGGCGTTGGGTCGCCGAGGACGTCGACCTCGTGGCGACGCTGGCCGCCGATGCGATGGTCGGCCGCGCCACCCTGCCGTCCGCGCTCGGGAGCGAGGTCGACCACCGGGTCCCGGCGACCGTCGTCGACGGTCTCGCGGCCCGCTACGAGTCCATGCGTGACCTGCTCACCGACCTGCTCGACCGGGACACCTCATGGCAGCCCGACGGCCGGCGGCCGCAGGTCGTCGAGGCGTTGAACCGCTGCGGGACCCGGCTCGTCGAGCTGCGCGAAGGCCGCCGGGCCGGGACGCCGGACCGCCGGACCGACGCCCCGCAACCCTCCACGAGCGGCTCGCCGCTGGCACCGGAGCATCGGTACCTACCGGGCGAGCTGCTCGGCTGACGCACAGCCCCCGCCAGCACCCCGCGGGCAGGCCCGGGGGGCTCAGGAGCCGCTGGACGTCGTCGGCTTCGGCGTGGGGGTGGTCGTGGTGGGCTTCGGCGCGGGCTTCGTCGACGTCGTCGACGAAGGCTTCGGCTTGGGTGCCGACGTGGAGGTCGACGGCTTCGGTCTGGGCGCCGACGAGGAGGACGACGGCTTGGGTGCGCGCGGGCTCGACGACGTCGACGTGGTGGCGGAAGGCTTCGGCGTGGCGGCCGGCTTCTTCTTCGTGGTCTCGGACGTCGACGGCTTCGGCTTCGGCCACGCGCACGAGACGACCTTGACGGCCGACATCGGCACGAGGACGTCGCCCTTGTCGGTGCGGACGCGGACAGCCGGCCCGGCAGCCGCAGCACGCCCTGCGGCGCCGGCCGCCCGGGCGGAGTCGATCGCGGCGAGCGTCCTCGCGTCGAGCCGGACGCACCTGTCGCCGCGGCCCCGGGTGCGCGAGGTCCCCTCGTCGGCCCGGTCGTCCACATCGTCCTGCTCCGCGGCGGACCCCGGCGGTGTCACCTCGCCGGCGACCGTCGCGGCCGCGAGCCCGGGCTCGGCGCCCCCGCTGAGGGCGAACGCCGCGCCGGACGCCGCCACCGCGCCGGCGGTGAGGCTGCCGACCGCGACGAGCATCCGACGGCCGCGGGTCCGCTCGCCACGCGGCGCGTCGACGAACGGCACCTCGCCGAACAGGACGCCGGCGAACGGCTCTGCGCCGGGGACGCTCAGCGGCGCGGTGTCGGGGTCGGCCGGTCGCCGGCCGAACGGCGCGGCAGGTGCGGGCGGCTGCCCGGGCCCGGAGGAGAGCTCCTCGCGGCGGTCCGGGAACTGGTCGAAGAACGAACCTGTCATGACGGCGACCCTGGCGGCCGCCATGTGAAGGATCGGTCAGCCGGCCGTCAAGGCCTGCTCAAACCCCGCTTGAGGGTCGCTGCCCGGCCCCGGCGTGCCCGGCCCCGGCGTGCCCGACCCCGGCGTGCCCGACGACGCGGCCGACGCCCGGCGCTCCCGGCGACGGCTCTTCGTGGCGTACATGAGGCTGTCGGCGTCCCGCAGGACGTCGGCCGGGGCGTCCCCCGGATCGGCGACCCGGCTCCCGATGCTCACGCCGACCTTGACCAGGCCGGTGTCGATCCGGACCGGCCGGCCGACCGCACGCTCGATCCTCGGCACGACGGCGCGCATCTCGAGGTCGCCCGCCGACGGCAGGACGATGACGAACTCGTCGCCACCGATCCGCGCGACGACGTCCCCACGGCTCGACCGCACGCTCGAGACGAGCCGCTGCGCGATCTCGACGAGCACCTGGTCGCCGGCACCGTGCCCGTACACGTCGTTGACCGCCTTGAACCCGTCGAGGTCGAGGAACAGCAGGCCGCAGCCCGTGCCGCGGCCGGGTTCGAGGTGTGCCGCGAGGACCGCGTCGAGCGCCGTCCGGTTCGCCAGCCCGGTGAGGTGGTCGATCTGCGCGCGCTGCCGCCAGCTCGCCTCGGCCTGCCGCTCGCGCGTGACGTCGACGCCGGTCGCGATGAGGTAGACGACGGGCGCGCGGCCGCCCGGCGCACCGGTGAAGGTCCACGCCACCCGACGGCGGTTCCCCAGCTCGTCGACCCACAGCTGCTCGGGGGGCACGACCGGTCGCCCGGTCGCCGCTCGGGCGGCGAGGTCGATCGCCTGCCGGACGCCGCCCTCGAGCGGCAGCAGCTCCTCGACCGGCCGCCCGACGACGTCCGGCGCCGTACGCCCGGCGAGCCGCAGGAAGGCGCCGTTGACCCGCAGGAGGTGTCCGCAGCGGTCGATCAGCGCGAGCGGCGCCGCGCACGCGTCGACGAGCAGGATCGAGAGCGTCGAGTCGGGAACGTCCATCGTGACGTGGGGGCAGGGCGCCTCGCTGAGGTCCGGGGCGCTCGCAGGCAGGGCGCCACCGACGGCGGCGACACCTGCGACGGCATCGATGGTCATGAGATCGATATCGGCGGCTGCCGCCGGGAGTGAAGCACTCCGCGGGCGAACGGGTGAGGCACCCTCCCCCGACCGTCCGCCAAACTGATGATGGTCGGCGTCAAGCAACCCTTCTCGGACGGCGCGCGCGCCACTAGCCTGCCCACGCGTGATCCGCCGAGCGGGTGCGATCGCGGCCTGCGACGAGGAGAGACCGTGGACTACTACGACCTCGGGGACGTCGCCCGGCGTGTGACGACCGCGTCGCCGGCGGCGCAGCAGTGGTTCGACCGGGGCCTCGCGTGGACGTACGGCTTCCACCACGAGGAGGCCGTGCGCTGCTTCGAGCGCGCGATCCGCGAGGACCCGGGGTGCGCCCTCGCGCACTGGGGTGTGGCGTACGCCCTCGGACCCAACTACAACAAGCCGTGGGAGTTCTTCGACGAGGCCGACCTCGCGAGCACGGTCCGGCGCACGCACGAGGCCACCCGGCGCGCCCTCGACGCCGTGGGGCCGGGGACACCGGTCGAGCAGGCCCTCGTCGGGGCCCTGGTCGCGCGGTACCCCGGCCCGGACCCCGCGCCGGACTTCTCGGTGTGGAGCCGGGGCTACGCCGAGGCGATGCGCGCCGTCCACGAGCAGTTCCCGGACGACCTCGACGTGGCGACCCTCTACGCCGACGCGCTCATGAACCTCACGCCGTGGCAGCTGTGGGACCTGAGGACCGGCGCGCCCGCGCCGGGCTCGCGCGCGCTCGAGGCGAAGGCGGTGCTCGATGCCGCGCTCGCGACCGACGCCGGGCGGACCCACGCCGGACTGCTGCACATGTACATCCATCTCATGGAGATGTCGACGACACCGGAGGCGGCGCTGCCCTTCGCCGACCGGCTCCGCGGCCTCGTACCCGACGCCGGCCACCTGGCCCACATGCCGACACACCTCGACGTGCTCTGCGGCGACTACCGGCGGGTCGTGGCGTCGAACCTCGACGCCGTCAGGGCCGACGAGAAGTACCTCGCGCGGGACGGCGCGATGAACTTCTACACGCTGTACCGCTCGCACGACTACCACTTCGCGATCTACGGTGCGCTGTTCCTCGGGCAGTCCCGGGTGGCGCTGGAGATGGCCGGCCGGCTCGAGGCGTCCATCCCGGAGGACCTGCTGCGGGTCGAGGTCCCGCCGATGGCCGACTGGCTCGAGGGCTTCCTCGCGATGCGGGTCCACGTGCTCATCCGGTTCGGCCGCTGGCAGGACGCCGTCGACCTGCCGCTCCCGCACGACCCGGTGCTCTACTGCGTGACGACCGCGATGGCGCACTACGCGAAAGGAGTGGCGTACTCGGCGACCGGCCGGGTCCGCGAGGCGGAGGTGGAGCGGGAGCTCTTCCTCGCGGCGCTGCAGCGGGTGCCCGCCTCCCGCATGCTCTTCAACAACACCTGCCAGGACATCCTCGCCGTCGCCTCCGCGATGCTCGACGGCGAACTGGAGTACCGCAAGGGCAACCACGACCTGGCGTTCACGCACCTGCGCCGCTCGATCGAGCTCGACGACTCGCTGCCCTACGACGAGCCGTGGGGCTGGATGCAGCCGACCCGGCATGCCTACGGCGCGCTGCTCCTCGAGCAAGGTCATGTCGAGGAGGCGGCCGCGGTCTACCGGGCGGACCTCGGGATCGACGACACCCTGCCGCGTGCGCTCCAGCACCCGAACAACGTCTGGAGCCTGCACGGCTACCACGAGTGCCTCGTCGCGCTCGGCCGCGCCGACGAGGCACGGATCATCGGCAAGCAGCTGACGCTGGCCGCGGCGTTCGCCGACGTCCCGGTCACCGCCTCGTGCTTCTGCCGGCTCAGCACGGCCACCCCCGCAGGAGCGGACGCCGATGCCGGCTGCTGCGCGCCCGACGGGTCGACCCGCGCGCACTGAGCCCCCGGTCGGGGTCGAACCGACGACCTACCGCTTACAAGGCGGTTGCTCTGGCCACTGAGCTACGGAGGCGCGGCACCGGCCTGCCACAGGCCCGCTCTGCCGCGTGCCCCGCGGCCGGTGCGCGGGTCAAGAGTACCCGCGGGCGACACAGGCCCGGCGAATCCACCGTTCTTATGACGCGCGCCGACATAACCCCGCTGGGTAATGTTTCGTACACTGAGCGTCACATCGAGAAGGGGCGACCCATGCCGTCAAGCACGCCGGAACAGGACCAGCCCGGATCCGGCACGCAGGCGTCGGTGGACACCGACCCCCTGCTGCGCACGGTCCTCGACGCCGTGACCGTCGGCGTCGTGGTCCAGGACGGTCGCGGTGCCACCGTGGCCATGAACCCGCGCGCCGACGAGCTCCTGCGCTCGACCGCCTCGGACGTCGACGTCGACGTCACCTCCATCCCGCTCCAGCTCCGCGGTGGGCAGGCCCTGCTCGTGAGCACGGTCGTCGACGTCTCGGACTCCACCGCGCTCGGCCGCAGCCGCAGCCGCTTCGCGGCGGCGATGGAGGAGTCGCCGATCGGCGTCGCCGTCCTCGACGGGGGCGGCCGGGTCAAGGAGGCCAACCGGGTCCTCGGGCGGATGCTCGGGCGGACCCCCGCCGAGCTCGCCGGCACGACGCTCGCTGACCTGTCGCACCCCGACGACGTGGACGCGGACGCGAGCATGCTCGCCAAGACCCTCGCCGGCGAACGGCGCTCCTACTCCCTCGAGAAGCGGTTCGTCCGCCGCGGCGGCGAGAGCGTCTGGGCCCGGCTCCACGTCGCGGCCGTCGACGACGCCGACGGCGCGCTCGTCGAGCTCATCGCCCAGGTCGTCGACGTCACCGAGATCCGCCTGGCCGAGGAGATGCTCACCCACCAGGCGCTCCACGACCCGCTGACCAAGCTGCCGAACCGCACCCTGGGGCTCGACCGGATCCAGCAGGGCCTCGACCGGACCCGGCGCAGCCGCCGACGGGTCGCCGTGCTGTCCTGCGACCTCGACCGGTTCGACGTCGTCAACGACAGCATCGGCCCCGAGCACGGCGACGAGATCCTCGTCGAGATCGCGAGCCGGATCCAGTCCGTGCTGCGTGCGACCGACACCGCTGCCCGGCTGGCCGGCGACGAGTTCGTCGTCGTCTGCGAGGACGTCCTCGACGAGCGCGAGGC
>DAIOGQ010000101.1:0-12508 GCA_036745175.1 Kineosporiaceae bacterium | reverse complement strand
CGGCACGTCCACGTCGCGAGCTGGTTCCTGCTGCCGGGGCTCGCGGCCCGCGGCGCCGGGCTGCTGGCCCGGGCGAGGGCGGCCGGCTGCACGACGTCGCTCGACACCAACTGGGACCCGGCGCGGCGCTGGGCCGGCGTCCGGGAGGCGCTCGCCGTCACCGACGTGCTGCTGCCCAACGAGGCCGAGCTCGTGGCGCTCGCCGGCGCGCTCGAGGACGACGCCCGCGCTCCGGCGGGCCCGGACGCCGCCGCCCACCGGCTGCAGGCGGCCGGCCCGGACGTCGCGGCGAAGGCCGGCGCAGCCGGCGCGGTCGGCTGGGACGCCGCCGGCCGGCACACCGCACCGGGGGTGTCCGTCGACGTCGTCGACACGACGGGAGCCGGCGACTGCTTCGACGCGGGTTTCATCGCGGCCCGGCTCGACGGGCGGCCGTTCGCCGAGTGCCTGCGCTGGGCGGCTGTGTGCGGGTCGCTCTCGACCCGGGCCGCGGGCGGCACGCAGGCCCAAGCGACCCGCGCGGAGGTCGACGGGCTGGTATGACGGACGGATGACGAGCAGCGCGGCACCGGGAGCGGGCGCAGGGCGGCGCCCGGCGCGGATCGTGTGCGTGGCGCTGAGCCCCAGCATCGACGTCACGTACGTCGTGCCGCACCTCGCGCCGGGCACGATCCACCGGCCGGCCGAGGTCTACCGGGTGCCCGGCGGCAAGGGGTTCAATGTCGCGCGCGCCGCCCGCGCGCTCGGCGCGGACGTCGCGGCGGCGGGTGTCCTCGGCGGTGACTCCGGCGCCTGGATGGTCGCCATGCTCGCCCGCGGCGGGATGCGGCTGGCGACCGTCATGGGTATCGAGCCGACCCGGACGTGCGTGTCCGTCTCGGACCGCTCGGCGGGCACGCTCACCGAGTTCTACGAGCCGCCGCCGCGGATCACCCCGAAGGCGTGGTCGGACCTGCTCGCGACCGTCGTCCGGGTGTGCGACGAGCACCCGTCGTGGGTGTCCCTGTCCGGCTCGCTGCCGCCCGGCCCGGTCCCGGAGGCGCTCGCCGACCTCGTCGCGGCCGCGAAGGGCGCCGGCGCCAAGGTCGCCGTCGACACGCACTCCACGGCGCTGGCAGCGGCGGTCGGGGCGGGCGCGGACCTGCTGAAGGTCAACGTCGAGGAGGCCGCGGCGCTGCTGGGGTCCGGGCGCGGCACGGGGTACGGGGACGACGCGACCCTGGACGGCGCGGACCTGTCCGATCCTGCCGCGCTCGCGGCCGCGCTTCTCGCGACGTCCCCGCGCACGAGCCTCGCGATCGTCACCGCGGGCGCGGACGGTGCGGTCGCAGCCCCGCGCGGGGGCGCGGCGCTTCGGGTGAGGCTCGACGTCCGCGGCGACTTCCCCGTCGGCAGCGGCGACAGCTTCCTCGGCGGCCTGCTCACCTCGCTCGCGGACGCCCCGGACGACGTCGAGACGGCCCTGCGGCTCGCGATGGGCGCCGGTGCCGCGAACGCCCTCACCCCGGGCGCCGGGGTGCTCGACGCCGAGACCGCACGCGCGCTCGCCGAGAAGGTCGTCGTGACGACGGCCTGACGGTTCCGGCGTCCGGCGCTGCACCGGCCGTCGCGCCTTCACGCCTGCGCAGAAGACCTCTGCGGCAGGATGCCGCGAGAGTCTTCCGCGAAGCGCCACCACGGATCACCCGGTGCGGTTGAGGGTCGGCCACGCGGCCGCGAGAGTGTCCCGATGAGCCCACCACCGCACACGCTCGTCGTCCCACGCCGGCGCGCCGCGGGGCTCGCCGACCTGTCGGCGGACGACGCCGTGGCGGTCATGCTCATGGCGCAGCGGGTGGCGGCGCGGCTGCGCGCGTCGACCCTGGCGTGCGACGGGGTCAACCTGGTTCTCGCGGACGGCGAACCGGCCGGGCAGGAGGTCTTCCACGTCCACCTGCACGTCGTCCCGCGCGTCGTCGGGGACGCCTTCCGGTTCGAGAACGACTGGCGGACGGCGGACCGCGCCGAGCTCGACGCGACGGCCGCAGTGCTCAGGCAGGTGCAGCAGGAGCAGCCGGCACCGTACCCGCGAGGAACCCGATGAGTTCCACGGCCAGCTGCTCGGGGGCTTCCTCGGCGATGTGTTCCCGCTGTCGATCTCGCCGCCGTGCACGTCGTCCGGCCCAGGTCGGTCAGCCCTTGAGGCCGCTGAACGTCATCGTCGCGACGAACTGCCGCTGCGCGAGGAGGAACGCCACGATGAGCGGCATCGTCGCGACGACGTTGCCGCTCATGAGCAGCGACCACTGGGTCCGGCGGGTGCCCTGGAAGTCGGCCAGCCCGCGCTGGATCGTGTAGGCGTCCTCGTCGTTGATCGCGATGAGCGGCCAGACGAGGTCGTTCCAGGCGCCGAGGAGCGTGAAGATCGTCAGGGTCGCCAGCGCCGGCCGGGCCAGCGGCAGCACGATCCGCCAGAAGACCCCGAACGTCGAGCAACCGTCGATCCGCGCGGCGTCCTCGAGCTCGCTCGGCAGCGAGAGGAAGAACTGCCGCATGAGGAAGATACCGAACGCGGACGCGAGCCAGGGCACGAACGCCGCGGCGATCGTGTCGACGAGTCCGAGGCGGGCGAACATGACGTAGGTCGGCACCAGCAGGAGCTGGGTCGGGATCATCACGGTGCCGACGATGAGGAAGAAGCCGAGCTGACGACCGTGGAACCGCAGCCTCGCGAAGCCGTAGCCGGCGAGCGAGCACAGCACGAGGTGCGCGACGACGCCCACGGTCGAGACGACGAGCGAGTTGAGCAGCCAGCGCAGCACCGGCGTCTGGGTGAAGAGGCCGATGTAGCCGCCCGCCGCCTCCCGTCCGAACCCACCTCCGCCGCCGAGGTCGAGGCTGCTCGGCCAGAACCGCGGCGGGAAGCGGTTGATCTCGCTGTCGTCCATGAACGACGTGAGGACCATCTGGACCAGCGGCAGCACGAAGACGAGCGCCGTCGGCGCGAGCACGAGGTGCCACGGGCTGAACGGCAGCCAGTGTCGTCCGCGGACCGGCGCGGTGACAGCGTGCTCAACAGCGTCAGGGACGTCGGCGGCCGTCGACGCCGTGTCCTGCGCCATCAGAGGCCCTGCGCCATCAGAACGCCTCCAGGCCCCGTCGCCGCGCGTAGAGGACCATCCCGAGGGTGACGAGCATCGTCACCAGGAACAGCCCGTACGACACCGCCGAGGCGTAGCCGTACCGCTGGAGCTCGCGGAACTGGTAGTAGACGTAGTAGACGACCGTCTGGGACGCCCCGAGCGGACCGCCCCGGGTCGTCGTGTAGACGAGGTCGAACAGCTGCAACGCCGTGATCGTCTGCCAGACCGCGGTGAAGACCGTCACCGGCCGCAGCTGCGGCACCGTGACGTACCGGAAGACCTGCCGCCGGTTGGCGCCGTCGACGAGGGCCGCTTCGGTGAGGTCGCGCGGGATGTCCTGCAGGGCCGCGAGGTACACCACGACGGTGAACCCGACCGACCCCCACAGCGAGATGACGACGAGCACCGGGACCACCTGCGAGGTGCTCTCGAGGAACTGCTGCGGCGGCAGCGCGACCGAACGCAGGCCGGCGTTGACGATGCCGAACTGCGGGTTGAACACGAAGCTCGCGAGGATGCCCGTGGCCGCCGCGGACGCGACGAACGGCACGAAGATGCACGTCCGGTACAGGCCGACGAAGCGGATCGGCTGGTTGAGCGCCACCGCGAGGAGCAGTCCGAGCAGAAGCGACAGCGGGACGAACAGCGCGCTGAAGACCACCGTGTGCTGCACCGCGGCGAACAGGTCAGGGTCGTCGAGCATCCGCTCGTAGTTGGCCCAGCCCAGCTCCCGCGGCGGCGCGATCCCGTTCCAGCGCTGTCGCGAGATCCGCAGCGCCCAGAGCGCCGGGAACACCGAGAGCCCGAGCACGACGACGGTCGCCGGCCCGGCGAAGCCCCACCCCGTGAGGTCCCCGAGAACCCGCCGCCGGGCCTTCGCCCGACGCGGCGGGGCGGTCGCCGTCGCCATCCGTCAGCCGCCCTGGAGCGCGACGTCCGCCTTCTTGGCCGCCTCGTCGAGCGCGGCCTTCGGCTGCGCGGCGCCCTGCAGCGTCGTCGAGATCGCCTCACCCAGGTAGCGGGAGAGCTCGACGTACCCGGTCACGGTCGGCCGCGGCTTCGTGGCGTTCTCGAGGTTGGCGAACATGACGTCGCCGCCCGGGTAGTCCTTGACGTACTGGGCGAACTCCGGCGTGCTCGCGGCCGACGAGCGCAGCGGCAGGTTGCCCTGCGCGAGGTTCCACCGGACGTCGACCTCGGGCGAGGTGAGCCACCGGACGAGCTCGAAGGACCAGTAGGCGCGATTCGCGTCGCCGTGGTCGAACAGCGCCCACACGTCCGGTCCCGAGACGGTCTGGTGGTTGCCGTTCACCCCGGGCAGCACCTGGACCTTGTACGGCGTCTTCTTCTGCACGAGGTCGTAGAGCTGCCACGGCCCCGAGATGATCATCCCGATCCGGCCGTCGGTGAACAGCGGGCCGTACTTCTCGTCGGTCTGGTCGAGGTAGACGCTCTTGTCGTCGACCGCCATCGCCCGCAGCAGCTCCAGGGAGTCGACACCGGCCTGGCTGTTGAACGCGGACTTCTTCTGGTCGGCCGTGAGCACGTCCCCTCCGCGCTGCCACAGCAGTGGCCAGAAGTGCCACGTCGTGTCCTCGGACCCGGAGACCGAGTACGCGGTCCCGTAGACGTTCTTCGCCGGGTCGGTGATCTTCTTCGCCGCGGCCCGGAAGTCGTCCCACGTCCAGTCCGCCGTCGGCTCCGGCACGCCGGCCGCGGCGAAGAGGTCCGGGTTGTAGATGAGGGCGAGGTTGTCGACGATCGCCGGCACGCCCAGGACCTTCCCGCCCGGGGACGCCGTCTGCCGCGCGGCGTCGGGGAACTGGTCCCAGCCGACGGCGGGATCCTTGACCCGTTCGGTGAGGTCGAGGGTCTTGCCCGACTCGCCGAGCTGGGTCGCCCAGCTGCCGAACGCGTAGCTGATGTCGGGGTGGGTGTCGCTCGCGAACCCGGCGGTGAGCTTCTGGAGCAGCTCGTCGGTCGTGGGGGCGCCGGACGACGCCTTGATGGTCACGTTGGGATGCAGCGCCGTGAACTCCTTCGCGAGGCCGTCGAGCACCTCCTGGGCATCCGAGGTCTGGCCGGTCCACCAGGTCAGGGTCACGTTCGCCGCGGTGTCCGCCGGGCTCGCCGCGGCGCCGCTGTCGCCGGGCTCGGAGCCGCCCGAGCAGGCGGCGAGCAGTGCGGCCACGGCGAGCGCCGTGCCGCCGCGGGCGAGGCTGCGACGGCGCGGCGCCGGACGACCCGGCGCCAGGCGGCCCGGCGAGCGCGGGAAGGGAGTGCGCAGCAGGGGCTTCGGGCTCATGGGGTGGCTCCGTTTCGCGCGAGGACGACCGAGCGGGTGAGGTGGCGCGGGTGGTCGGGGTCGAGGCCGCGGTGCTCGGCGAGCGCGACCGCGACGCGCTGGGCGGTGACGAGCCGGACGAGCGGGTCGTCGGCCGGGACGACCACGCGGGCACCGCTCGCCTCGACGTCGTCGACGAGCCCGGACGGCGGCGGGTCGAGGAACCACACCGCGGAGCGCGGTCCGGCGACGGCGAGCGGGCCGTGCCGGTAGTCGAGCGCGGGGTAGCTCTCCGACCAGGCCTGCGCCGCCTCGCGGATCTTCAGCGCGGCCTCGTGGGCCAGGCCTGTCGTCCAGCCGCGGCCGAGGTAGACGTGGTGGTCGACGTCCGCGACGTCGAAGGGCAGCGGGCGCTCCAGGGCGGCGGCGCACGCGGCGGGAAGGCCGGCGACGTCCTCGCCGCACGCCGCCCGGGCGAGCAGCACGAGCGTCGTCGGGAACCGGGTCTGGACGACGCTCGCCTCGTCGGCGAGGTCGAGTCGGACGACGTCGTCCGCGTAGTCCTCGACGGGGGAGCCGACGACCGCGGTGACGACGCCGCGCCGGGTGCTCGGGTGGGCGCGGGCGGTCGTCGACAGCACGTCGAGGACCTCGGTCGTCGTCCCGGACCGGGTCAGCGCGACAACCCGGTCGTAGCGCCGTCCGGCCGGCGCCTCGGAGGCGTACGCCCAGTCGGTCTCGCCGAGGCCGGCGGCCTCCCGCAGCGCCGCGAGCGAGGCGGCCATGAAGGCCGACGTGCCGCATCCGGTGACGAGCACGCGCTCGCCACGGACGCCGAGCACCTGGCGCACGGCATCGACGCGGGCCAATGCACGGTCCCAGACGTCGGGCTGGCTACGGATCTCGGACTCGGTGAGAGACATTGCGGCCATTGATACGCTCGGTTCTGCTCGATCGGCAATGATTCTGCGTGAAGTGAGCAGTCCGACTGCGCGATTGGAGCGGCGATGGACCGGGCGGACGGCGCGGTCGACGGTCCGGTCGACGGTCCGGTCGACGGTCCGGTCGACGGTCCGGTCGACGGTCCGGCCGACGGTCCGGCCGAGCGGCTGGCCGACCGGCTCCTGCTGCGGGACTGGCGCCCGGTCCCGCAGACCGTCACGACCGTGACGGCGACCCCGCGTCCCGCGGTGCCGTGCGTCGACGCCCACAACCACGTGGGCCGATGGCTCGCGCCGGACGGCGGCTGGCTGGCCGGGGACGTCCGGGCACTGCTCGCCGTGCTCGACGCCCACGACGTCGAGACGGTCGTCAACCTCGACGGCCGCTGGGGCGAGGAGCTGACGGCGAACCTCGACCGCTACGACCGCGCCCATCCCGGCCGCTTCGCGACGTTCGCCCATCTCGACTGGGGGGCGCTGGCCGACGACGCGCCGACCGCCGCCCTGCGGACCCAGCTCGAGGACGCCGTCCGGCGCGGCGCGCGCGGGCTCAAGGTCTGGAAGGACCTCGGGCTGACGCACCGGGACGGCGCCGGCCGCCTCGTCCTGCCCGACGACGAGCGGCTGCTGCCGGTCTTCGCGACTGCGGGCGACCTCGGGCTGCCGGTCGTCATCCACACCGCGGACCCGGTCGCCTTCTTCGCCCCGCTCGACGCGACGAACGAGCGCGTCGACGAGCTCGGCGAGCACCCGCAGTGGTGGTTCGGCGGACCCGGCCTCCCGACGTTCGACCGGCTGATGGCGGCCCTGGAGACCCTCGTCGCCGCGACACCGGGGACGACGTACGTCGGGGCGCACGTGGGCTGCCACGCCGAGGACCTCGGCCGGGTCGACCGGATGCTCACCCTCCACCCGAACTTCCACGTCGACACGGGCGGCCGGTTCGGCGAGCTCGGCAGGACGCCGCGGGCCTTTCGCCGCCTCGTCGAGCGGCACCCGACCCGGGTCCTCTTCGGGACCGACGCCTACCCGCCCGACGGCGCGGCCTACGAGGTCGCCTTCCGGTTCCTCGAGGCCGCCGACGAGGCCTTCGACTACGCGCCGGGCAGCCCGGTGCCGCCGCAGGGCCGGTGGCAGATCGCCGGCGCCGACCTGCCCGGCCACCTGCTGCCGGACCTCTACGCCGGCAACGCCCGCCGCGTGCTGCGGCTGTAGATCACCGTTGCACGGCCGCCGGGTGCCCACATGTCCACCGCCGGGCCTGGTGGCGGTGATCTTCGGCTACAGCGGGCAGGGCTCGCGCAGCGGCTCGGGGAGCAGGTCGCCGTGGGCGAAGACGAGGGCGTCGCACAGCCGCCAGATCTGCTCGACCGTCATCGAGGCCGCTGTGTTCGGGTCGAGCATCGCGGCGTGCCGGACCGCCCGCGGGTCACCGTCGAGGGCGGCCCGGACGGCGAGCTCGACGGGCCCGAGGAAGGCCCGGTTGAGCGCCGCGCACTGCGGGGGCAGCGGGCCGGCGAAGACCGGCCGGACGCCCGCGGCGTCGACGACGCACGGCACCTCGACCCCCGCGCCCGCCGGCAGGTTCGGGATGAGGCCGGTGTTCGCCACGTTGCCGACGATCGTCCGCGGCATCCCGGTGACCATCGAGTGGACGACCTGCGGGGCGTACTCCGTGGTGTCCGACAGCTCGAGGTCCCGGCCGGCGGCGAGCGCCGCCCGGGCGGCGTGGTACTCGTCGAGGTTCTGCTCGCTGATCCGCACGTAGGCGCCGACGTCGATCCGCAGCCGGTCGACCTCGCTGTCGTGCCGCAGGTACCAGGGCACGTACTCGCTCGAGTGCTCGCTCGTCTCGGTCGGGTAGAAGCCGAGCCGGCGGTACAGGTCGACGCGCACCCGGCGGCGCAGCTGGGGGTCGGCGGCGATCGCGGCGTCCAGCCGAGGGTAGAGGCTCTCCCCCGCGTGCTCCCAGCGCAGCAGCCAGGCCTGGTGGTTGACCCCGGCCGAGGTGTACGTGACCTCGTCGTGCGGCACCCCGACGATCTCGCTCAGCCCCACGACCGTCCAGTACACCGAGTGGCACAGCCCGACGAACCGCAGCCAGGGCGCCCGCTCGGCGAGGTAGGTCACGTTCATCGCCATCGGGTTCGTGTAGTTGAGCAGCCAGGCCTGCGGGCAGGCCTGGGCCATGTCGGTGACGAGGCCGTCGAGCAGGACGGCGGTCCTCAGGTGCCGGAAGACCCCGCCGATCCCGATCGTGTCGGCGATCGTCTGGCGCAGCCCGAACCGGGCGGGCACGTCGAAGTCGGTCCGGGTCGCGTCGATGCCCCCGACCTGGGCCATGGTGACGACGAAGTCGGCGCCCTCGAGGGCCGGCCGCCGGTCGAGGTGGGTCGTCACGGTCGGCCGGGCCCCGACCTGCGCCGCGACCCGGTGCGCCGTCGCCTCCGCCGTGGCCAGCCGCTCGGGGTCGATGTCGTGGAGCGCGAGGGACAGCTGCGCGAGCTCGGGGAAGCGCAGGAGGTCGGCGAGCAGGTCGCGGGTGAAGACGACGCTGCCCGCGCCGACGAAGGTGACGCGCGGACCGCGCGAGGGGGCCGTCATGGGGTCGCAGTCTTCGGCGCCGGCCAGGGTCGTGGCAAGGATCCGTGCGCAACCGTGCACGACTCGTGCGCGGTTACGACCGGATCTGCGAGGATCCGGTCATGGGGATCCCGCGATGAGAGCCTGCGCGTGACGGCCCGGTCGGCGCGGCGCAGCGAGCGGATGTCCGCGATCCTCTCCAGCCTCACGGACGCCGGATCGGTGCACGTCGGCGACCTCGCCCGTCGGCTCGGCGTCTCCGAGGCGACCCTCCGGCGGGACCTCGCGCTCCTGGAGGAGCAGCGTCTGCTCACCCGCACGCACGGCGGCGCGCTCGCCCAGGACGTCGCCTACGAGCTGCCCGTGCGGTACCGCGACGGGGCGCACCGCGAGGCCAAGCGGGCGATCGCCCGGGCGGCCCTGCGCAGCCTGCCGAGCGGTCCGCACGTCGTCGGGCTCACGGGCGGGACGACGACGAGCGAGGTGGCGCGCCGGCTGTCCGACCGCGGCGACCTGACGATCGTCACGAACGCGCTGAACATCGCGATGGACCTCGTACTGCGCCCGCGGGTCAAGCTCATCGTCGTCGGCGGGGTCTCCCGGCCGCAGTCCTACGAGCTGGTCGGCCCGTGGGCCGAGGAGGTCCTCGGCGGCATCAACATCGGCACGGCCTTCGTCGGCGTCGACGGGATCAGCGTCGCGGGCGGGTTGACGACCCACGACGAGACCGAGGCGCGGACGAACCGGGCCATGATCCGCCGGGCCCAGCGGGTCGTCGTCGTCGCGGACGGCACCAAGGTCGGCCGGGTGACGCTGGCCCGGATGGCGGACGCCGGGGACGTCGGCGAGCTCGTCACCGACGCGAGCGCCGACGCGGCCGAGCTCGGGGCGCTGCGCGGCGCGGGGATGACCGTGACGGTCGTCGGCGCCTGACCGACCCGCCCGGGTGCCCACAGCCGTGCGCCCGGACGGCGGTCGCGCGGGCTGCCCGGGTGCCCACGCCGGTCACCGCAGTCCCTGCCGGACGCAGCGTCCTCCCCCGCTCGCAGCGCGCCTTCGAGCGGCCCTGGACGGCCGCCGACGGTTCGCGGTGCGCATGCCCACCGCACCTCACGGACACGGGTCGCCGACCGGCGCGGACCGTGTGCCCACATTCCTGCGACAGCCGACGGCACCCTCTCCGCGGCACGTCCCGAGGCAGTTCGCCCGACCACTCTGCGGCTATTGACGTGCGTATGCGCCGGAGATCACTATTCGGGTCTGAACGACACGCTTCCGCGGACGGGTTCCGACGTCCGACCCCTCGACGACGAGGCAGGTGGGGTCATGGCGACCTACGGATACCGCTGCGCCGAGCATGGCCCGTTCGACGTCGTCAGACCGATCGGCACGGCCCCGGCGAGCGCCGGGTGCCCCGAGTGCGGCGGCCCCGGCCGGCGGACGTGGACGTCGCCGCGGCTCTCGACGGCCGACCCCCGGCGGATAGCCGCGATCGACGCGACGAAGGCCACCGCCGACCGTCCAGACGTCGTGACCGCACCCCCTCCGCGCGCCGGACGTAGCGCCGGATCCATGGCCGTGCAACGTAACCCCGCGCTCCGGCGGCTGCCCCGGCCCTGACCGCCGCGCACCGGCGCAACGCCGTGCGCACAACTGAACGCTGCCGGCACCGCCGGACGGCGCGTACTCCCCTGCGCACACAAGGAGGTGAGGGCCCGTGGGAAGTGTCGGGCTTCTCTACGTAGGAGCGGTGCTGTTCATCAACGGCGCGATGCTCCTGGGGTGGGTCGAGGCACGTTCGGCGGCCCCGATGAACTTGTTCGTCGGTCTGCTCCAGGTGGTCACGCCGACGATCCTCATCATCCAGTCCGGAGGTGACGCCGACACGATCCTCGGCGCGTCCGGGCTCTACCTGTTCGGGTTCACGTACCTCTACGTGGCCTTCAACCTGCTCGCCGGTCTGGACGGCACCGGCCTGGGCTACTTCTCGGCGTTCGTCGCCGTCTGCGCGCTCGTGTACTCCTACCTGTCGTTCACCCGGTCCGACGACGCCTCGTTCGGGATCATCTGGCTGAACTGGGCGTTCCTCTGGACGCTGTTCTTCCTCGTCCTCGGCCTCGGTCGCGCCGACCTGTCCCGCTTCACCGGCGGGGTCGCCGCGGTCCAGGGCTGGGTGACCGGCGCGCTGCCGGCGTTCCTGCTCCTGACCGGCAACTGGGGCGAGAACGACATCGCCTTCGCCGTCGGCCTGGCCGTCTTCACGGTCGTCGTCTTCGGCGTCCTCTACGTCCGGCTGAAGGAGGCGCCCGCGCCTGCTGCCCGGACCACCGTCACCGCCTGACCTTCCCTCACCCACCCCCGACAGGCACCCACCCGCGACAGGCACCCACCCGCGACAGGCACCCACCCGCGACAGGAGAGCGTCATGCCCGAGGTCGTCTTCCCGCTCGACTCCAGCAAGAAGTTCACCGACCAGCAGATCGTCGGTCACAACCGCTGGCACCCGGACATCCCGGCGCACGTCCACGTGCGACCCGGCGACAGCTTCCGCGTCCACTGCAGGGAGTGGTTCGACGGCGCCATCCACAACGACGACTCGGCCGACGACGTGCGGGACGCGCCCCTGCCCGGTGTGCACGTGCTGTCCGGACCGATCGCCGTCGAGGGCGCCCAGCCCGGCGACCTGCTCATCGTGGACATCCTCGACGTCGGTCCCATCCCGCAGGAGGACTCCGGCCCGCTGTCCGGCCAGGGCTGGGGGTACACCGGCGTGTTCGCCACCCAGAACGGCGGCGGGTTCCTCACCGAGCAGTTCCCGGACGCCTACAAGGTGATCTGGGACTTCCGCGGCGGCACCGCGACGTCCCGGCACGTGCCCCGTGTCTCGTTCACCGGGATCGTCCACCCGGGGCTCATGGGCACCGCGCCGTCGGCGGAGCTGCTGGCCAGGTGGACCGCGAGGGAGACGGCACTCATCGCCACGAACCCGAACCGGGTGCCGCCGCTGGCGCTCCCGCCGCTGCCGGACTCGGCGATCCTCGGCAGCCTCACCGGTGCCGAGTTCACCCGGGTGGCGTCGGAAGCGGCCCGGACGGCGCCGCCGCGGGAGAACGGCGGCAACCAGGACATCAAGAACTTCACCAAGGGGACCCGGGTGTTCTACCCCGTCTTCGTCGACGGCGCGAACCTCTCGATGGGCGACCTGCACTTCTCCCAGGGCGACGGCGAGATCACGTTCTGCGGCGCGATCGAGATGGGCGGGTTCATGGACCTGCACGTCGACCTCATCAAGGGCGGCATGACCACCTACGGCGTCTCGGAGAACGCGATCTTCATGCCGGGCAACGTCGACCCGCAGTACAGCCAGTGGCTCGCGTTCTCCGGCACGTCGGTCACCCTCGACGGCGAGCAGAAGTACCTCGACTCGCACCTGTCCTACCAGCGGGCCTGCCTGCACGCCATCGACTACCTCACGACGTTCGGCTACAGCGCGATCCAGGCGTACATGATCCTCGGCGCCGCCCCGATCGAGGGCCGGCTGTCCGGCGTCGTCGACATCCCGAACTCGTGCTCGACGG
>DAIOGQ010000100.1:0-12664 GCA_036745175.1 Kineosporiaceae bacterium | reverse complement strand
TGGGCTGGCCGGGGCTGGTGTCGGGGCTGGGCTGGTGTCGGGGCTGGGCTGGTGTCGGGGCTGGGCTGGCCGGGGCTCGCCGGGGCGGACTCCGCACAGCCTTGCTCTGCCCTCACATTCGAGGGCAAGAGCACGTTCCCCATCGCGCGTCGGGCTGGCGCGGGAGCGCGACAGGGTCGCCAGGAGCTGATCGTGCGAGATCTCGCGGCAAAGCGCCGTCGGATCCACCACGTTGGTCGCGGTGGGCGCCCCCATCAGGCACATCCATGCCGGGGGCGCTCCCACGCTGGCGGTCGGGGCTGCCGCTGGCGTCAGATGTGAGGGCAGAGCAAGACGCCCCGAACGGCTAGACCGGCCGCGGGGGCGTGACGGCATGCCGCTGCCGTCAGATGTGAGGGCAGAGCAAAGCGCCGGGAACGGGCCGTCGGGCAAGGGGCCGTCAGGGAACTGGCCGCCGGGGAAACTGGCCGCCGGGGGCGGGGCGGCCAGGGACCCGGCCTACGATCACCAGCGTGACCGGGGTTCTCGACGACGTCCTCGCGACCCAGCCTGACCCGCCCGCGACGACGCTCGTGGCGACCCTCGCGGTCGCGACCCTGCTCGTCGCCTATGGGCCGGCCTGGCGGGTACTGCGGCACGTCGTGACGATCGCCCACGAGGGCGGGCACGCGGCCGTCGCGACGCTCACCGGTCGCAGCCTGCAGGGTGTCCGGCTGCACTCGGACACCTCGGGGCTGACGATCTCCAGCGGCCGCCCGCGCGGCGTCGGCGTCGTTCTCACCCTGCTCGCGGGCTACCCCGCGCCGGCAGTGGTCGGCCTCGTCGGTGCGTTCGCGCTGTCCCACGACCGGGTCCGGCTGACGCTCGTCTGCGCGGTCCTGCTCCTGCTCGCGCTCCTTCTGCAGATCCGCAATGTCTTCGGTGTGGTGTCGGTCGTCGCGACCGGCGGCGTCCTGCTGCTCGTCACCGGGTACGCGCCGGCCGACGCCCAGGCCGCGGCGGCGTACCTCCTCACCTGGTTCCTCCTGCTGTCGGCGCCGAGGACGATCGCCGAGCTGCACCGGTCCCGGGCGGGCCGGCGGGCCCCGACGTCGGACGTCGACCAGCTCGCCGCGCTGACGCACGTGCCCGCGCTCGTGTGGATGTTCCTCATGGTGCTGACGACCTTCGGGGCCCTGGGCCTGGCCGTCGCGTGGCTGCTCGCCTGAGCCCACCTGGTCCGCACCTGCGTCGTGACACGCCGTGAGGTCTTGTGTCGAGTGCCGCTCACGGGCGCAGCGGATGCGGCAGACTCACCGGCACCCACCGTGACCAGACCTGCCGTGACGTCCCGGCCCCTCGGGCTGTCGTCACCGTCCGTCCCGAGGAAGCCCATGCACGCGAGCGAAGGCGCCGAGCAGCTCCAGGGCGCGAGCGAGCAGGTCCGGCACGCCCTCGACAAGGTGGCCGCCGCCGAGGCCGCGCTCTCACAGGCCCGCCGGGAGCTCCAGGCGGCTCAGCGCTCGGAGTACGGCTGGACCGACGGCCTCGCGGGCCGCCGCCTCGTCGCCGAGGCGCTCACGACGCTCACGCCGTCCGGCTGGACCTTCCTGGACGCCGTTCACTGGCCGGGGCGGCCCGGCGTCTCGATCGACCACGTCGGGGTCGGACCGGGCGGCGTCGTCGTCATGTTCAGCCGTCAGTGGACCGGTGCGGTCGAGGTCCGTGGCGGCGTCCTGCGGCAGAACGGCATCCCCCGGCTCCGCGAGACGGCCGCCGTCGCGGCCGCGGCGGGCGCGGTGAGCGCGCTGCTCGACCCGGTCTTCCGGACGACGGTGAGCGCCTTCGTCTGCGCCGTCCAGCACGAGGTCCAGCCGGCCACGGTCGCCCCCGGGGTCAACGTCGTCGGGGTGCGGGACGTCGGCCGCTGCGTCGCCGCGCTCCCGCGGCGGCTCGGCCCAGGCCAGGTCGCCCACGTCCTCGACAGCCTGCGTGGCGCGCTCGTCGGTCCCGAGGTGCCGGACCAGCTGACGACGCGGGCGCTCACCGTCTACGGCGACGGCCCGGTCCTGTCCTGGCCCGTGCGCACCGATGACCGGCTCTTCGACAGTGGCCCGCCCTCCGGGCCGATCGTCACGTCGCAGCAGGCGTCGCACCCCGCGTCGCACCCGGCGGTCTCGCCGACCCTGCTCCCGGGCCTGTCGGCCGGCCCCGCCTTCGGAGAGGACGACCCGCGTGACGACGACCTCACCGGCGAGGGCCCGCTGCCCGCCGGTCGCGGACGGCACCGGGCGCCGTCCGGGCACTCGACCCGGACGGCGCACCGCGCCGTCCGCGGGCCGGACCTCGCGGCGGCCCGGCTGGCGGTCGCGGCGGCCGCAGGGTCGGGCCTGGTGGGGTTCGCCGCCTGGCTCGGCGTCACCCTCCTCTGACCCTGCCCGCCCGCGAGCGTCCCCGGCGGGTCCCGCGGATCCGGGCGATCGGCGACGCTGCGACGTTGTAGCGTTGCCTTCCGTGACTCACTGTCCGGCGGCTGCTAAAGGCGACACAGCGCAGCGCCGAAATAGCCCTGGGTGAACGCGCTCAAGGACAACCGGGGCATTCGGGGTGAGTGAGTTGCGCGGCGACCCCTGAGACAGTCACAGTCACCTGCAGATCCTCTCCCGAACAGCCGATGCCCGCGAGGAAGACGATGGACCTGACGAACCTCAACGCCCAGGACGTGTCCGTGGACACCCTCTTCGAGACGCAGGTGCGCGGCTACAACAAGAAGCAGGTCGAGGACTACATCTCCTGGCTCCAGGAGCAGACGCGCGCCGCGCAGTCCGAGGCTGACACCGCGCGTCGCGAGATCGAGAAGGCCCGGGACGAAGCCGCGACCGCCAAGACGCAGCTCGCGAGCCGACCCGCCCACGAGGAGCTCAGCGAGCGCCTCTCGCAGATCCTCCGTCTCGCTGCCGAGGAGGCGGACCAGAAGGTCGCCAAGGCCAACGAGGACGCCCAGGGTGTCCTCGCGGCGGCCAACCAGGAGGCCGGCCTCGCTGCCGAGAGCGCGCGCTCCGAGGCCGACGCGATCCTCAACCAGGCCCGCGAGCAGGGCGACCGCGTCCTCGCGCAGGCCCGCTCGGAGTCCGAGCGCCTCGTCTCCGCGGCCACGGCCGACGCCCGCGCCAAGCTCGCCGACGCCTCGCAGCGCGCCGAGCGCGTGCTGTCCGACGCCGACCGGCGCACCAAGGAGATCACCGACCTCCAGAACGAGCGCCTTGCGACGCTCCTCGAGGTCCACGCCGACTCGGTCAAGCGCCTCGACACGATCCGTGGCGTCCTCGCCAGCGTGCTGTCGGAAGAGAAGGACGCCGGGTACCCGGGGGCCTCGATCAGCGACGCCCCGCTGCCCGTCGCCGGCAAGGCGATGACGCACGAGGAGGCCGGCGCCGGGCTGCTGCTCGAGCCGGCCGCCGAGATCGACGTCGCAGAGCCCGCGCCGGCGTCGCAGGAGCCGGAGTCCGGAGCAGAGTTCCCCGAGGTCATCGCGGCGGCCGACGCCGAGACCGACTTCAGCGAGCTCGGCCCGCTGACGGCCGCCGACTACGCGGCCGAGGGGCTCGACTACGACGTAGCGGGCGACGGCGACGCCAAGGACGCGGACGCGCTCAAGACGCGCTGACCCGCGCCCCTCGCCCCCCTCACCACGCGAGTGCTCCACGCGAACGCTCCACGTGGGCCCCGCCACCGGGCCCAGGCCCCGCCGTACGGCGGGACCTGGGGCCCAGGGCTTTCGTGCTGCGCGGCGCGAAGATCTGTGGTGAGGCGTCCGCTGCGCCTCCCCACCGAGGAGACGAGCCATGAGCACCGAAGAGCGCACCCTTCAGAGCCAGCCCGCCCCTGCCGCCCCCGCCGGCGATCTCGGACGCATCGTCGTCGGGGTCGACGGGTCCGACGCCTCGAAGGACGCCCTCCGCTGGGCGCACCGGCAGGCGACGCTGACCGGCTCCGAGCTCACCGCCGTTGCGGTCTGGTCGTACGCGACGATGAGCTACCCCTCGATGTCGGCGTACATGCCGACCGTCAACGACCTCGACCTCGAGGGCGACACGACGCAGATGCTCGAGCAGTGCGTCAAGGAGGTCCTCGGCGACGTCCCGGTCCGGATGGTCGTCATGGAGGGCCACCCGGCGGACGTCCTGCTGCAGCTGAGCGCCGGTTCCGACGCCGTCGTCGTCGGCTGCCGCGGTCACGGGGGCTTCGTCGGCGCGATCCTCGGGTCGGTCTCGCAGCACCTCGTGAGCGCGGCCCAGTGCCCGGTCGTCGTCATCCGGCACCCCAAGGAGCCGCACGCCTGACGCCCGGCCATGTCCGGCGCGCCCGTCGCGGGCCGGACATGACGGCGAGGCCGCCCGTCCGCGAAGGGTGCGGGGGCCCCGGCGGCGTCCACCGGGCGTTGCCGCGAGGATGAGCCCATGCGGCTCGTGGCCTCCGACCTCGACGGCACGATCGTGCGCCGCGACGGCACCATGTCGCCGCGCACGCTCGCCGCGCTCGCCGCGTGCGAGGACAGCGGGGTCGACGTCGTCTTCGTCACCGGCCGGCCGCCGCGCTGGATGCCGCCGGTCGCGGCGGCGACCGGGCACCGGGGGATCGCCGTCTGCGGCAACGGCGCGCTCGTGTACGACCTCGGCGCCGAGCAGGTCGTCGACATCCGTGCGCTGAGCGCGCAGGCCGTGCTCGCCGCGACCCGGGCGCTGCGCGCGGTGCTGCCGGACGCTGTCTTCGCCCTCGAGACGATGTCCGGGTACCGCCGCGAGCCGGGCTTCATGCCGCACCACTCGGCGGCCCGCGAGGCCCTGGCGGGCACGATCGAGGAGCTGCTCGCCGACGACCCGGTCGTGCTCAAGGTGCTGTGCCGCGACGAGACGTCGACCGCCGACCCGATGCTCGCCCTGGCCCGGGCCGCGCTCGTCGGGATCGCCGAGCCGGTCCACTCCGACGGTCGCAGCTCGCTCGTCGAGGTCGCTGCGCTCGGTGTCAGCAAGGCATCCACGCTCGCGATGCTCGCGCAGGAGCGCGGCATCGCGCCGTCCGACGTCGTCGCGTTCGGGGACATGCCGAACGACGTCCCGATGCTGCACTGGGCCGGCCGCGGGTACGCGATGGCCGACGGGCACCCCGAGGCGATCGCCGCCGCGGACGACGTCGCGCCGCCGTGCGCCGAGGACGGCGTCGCGCAGGTGCTCGAGACCCTGCTCGCGGCGCTCGGGACCCAGACGGGGTGAACGGGCGGCCCGAGCTCGCCCGCCGGCTCGGCCTGCGTGACGCCGTGGCGCTCGGGCTCGGCTCGATGGTCGGCGCGGGCATCTTCGCGGCACTCGCCCCGGCGGCGCGGGCCGCGGGCCGGTGGCTGCCCGCCGCCGTCGTCGTCGCCGGGCTCGTCGCGTGGTGCAACGCGACGTCGTCCGGACGGCTCGCCGCCGTGCACCCCCGGGCCGGTGGCACGTACGTCTATGCGACCCTGCGGCTCGGTCCCGCCTGGGGCCACCTCGCGGGCTGGGGTTTCGTCGTCGGCAAGACCGCCTCGTGCGCCGCGATGGCGTTCACGGTCGGCGCCTACGCGGCGCCCGGTCACGCCCGGCCAGCGGGCCTGGCGGGGCTCGCGGTGGCCGTGCTGCTCGGGACCGGCGGGCTGCAGCGCGGCGCACGGCTCACGCGGCTGCTCCTCACGGTCGCTCTCGCCGTCCTCGCGCTCGTCGTGGTCGTCGCCTGGGTGGCGCCCGCGAGCGGCGCGGTGCCCGGCCGGCCGGCCGGGACGACGTCCGGGTGGCCGGGGATCCTCGGCGTCCTCCAGGCGGCGGGGCTGATGTTCTTCGCCTTCGCCGGTTACGCCCGCGTCGCCACCCTGGGTGAGGAGGTCCGTTCGCCGCGGCGGACCATCCCGCGCGCCATCACGATCGCCCTGCTCGTCGCGGTGGCCCTGTACCTCGCGGTCGCCGTCAGCGCGCTCCGCGCACTCGGACCGCTCGGACTCGCGGGGTCGCCGGCCCCGTTGCTCGACGTGGTCCGCGCCGGCGCAGCCCGGTGGGCGGAGCCTGTCGTCCAGGTCGGTGCCGTGGCGGCCTCGCTCGGGGCGCTGCTGGCGCTGCTGCTCGGCGTCTCACGGGTCGCCTTCGCGATGGCGCGGGACCGGCACCTGCCCGGCGGGCTCACCGGCGTGCGGCACGGCGTCCCGTTCGTGGCGGAGCTCGCGGCCGCGGCCGTCGTCGCGGGGCTCGTCCTCGTCGCGGACCTCCGGCACGTCATCGGCTTCTCCTCGACGACCGTCCTCACCTACTACGCGATCACGCATCTCGCCGCGTGGCGGCTGCGGTCCGACGAGGGGCGGCCGCGGTCTGCCGTGCTCGTCCTCGGCCTCGTCGGCTGCACCGTGCTCGCCGTGACCCTGCCCCCGGCCGCGGTGGTCGGCGGCCTGGGCGTCCTCGCGGTCGGGGTCGTCGTGGGCCGGCTCACGACCGGCCGGTCACCCGCGCCGCCGTGACCGCGATCCCGCGGACGGTCCCACGACTGGGTAGGTTCGCCGCCGTGACCACCCCAGCCTTCGGCGTCCGGTCGGCCGTCGCCCCGCTGCGTCGCACGCTCGTCGTCACCCCGACCGTCGACGGCGACTTCGCCGCCGCCAGCTGGCGCACGCCTGACCCGGACCGGCTCCTCGTCGAGCACACCGCGTTCGTCGACCTGCTCATCGGGCTCGGGGTCGACGTCGTCCGGGTCGCCGCGCCCCGCGGTCTCGTCGACGCGACGTACGCCTTCGACCCCGTCTTCGTCGTGCGGCACGGCGCGATCGTGCTCCGTGCGGCCAAGCCGGTCCGGACCGCCGAGGCGGACTGGCTCGCACCGCTCGTGGAGGCCTCCGGGGTGCCCGTCGTGGGCCGCCTGACCGACCCGGCGACGGCGGACGGCGGCGACCTGCTGTGGCTCGACGAGAACACTCTCGCGATGGCCCGCGGGCACCGGACGAACGCGGCGGCGCACGCCCAGGTGGCCGCGGCGCTCGCCGGGGACGGCGTGCGCGTCGAGCGCTTCGACCTGCCGTGGCACCGCGGCCCGGAGGCCGTGCTCCACCTCATGAGCGTCCTGTCGCCGGTCCGCGAGGACCTCGCCGTCGTCCACCGCCCGCTGGCCCCGGTGACCCTCCTCGACATCCTCGCCGAGCGCGGCGTTCGGCTGGTCGACGTCGACGCCGAGGAGTTCGAGACGCAGGGCGGCAACGTCCTCGCCGTCCGGCCGGGCGTCGTCGTGCTCCCCGCCGGCAACCCGCGCGTGCGCAAGGCCCTGGAGGCGGCGGGGGTCGAGGTGCACTGCTACCAGGCGACCGAGCTGAGCAAGGGCGACGGCGGACCGACGTGCCTCACCCGGCCCCTGCTGCGCGCCTACTGACGGGTTCCCGGTCCGTCGCCGACGAGCCGGGTCGCCTGCGCGACGAGGTCGGCGACGCCGTCCACTGCGCGCAGCACCGACGGGACGAGCCGTTGCGCGGCAACGGGATCGGCGGTCTCCGGCGGCCCGGAGAGCTCGACCCGGGCCATCGTCGTGGCCTGCGCCGCCTGGGCGGTGAGCGTCGCGGAGCGCGAGAGGGCGCGGTGCGCGTCGAGGTACCGGCCGTGGTTGCCGCCGGGTACCTCGGACGCCGCGCTCGGGGCGGCGGTCTGCGCCGCGACGCACACCCCGTAGACGTCCTCGACGAGTATCGCGAGCCGCGCCGCGACGCCGGCGAGGTCGTCGTGGACCGGTCCCGCCGGGACGCCGTCGAGCGCCATGTGGACCCGGTCGACGGCGCGGACGAAGCGGTCGTGCGCCCGGCGCCAGACTCCGTCGCCGAGCGGGTCGACCGTGCGCCGGCGGCGGGTCCTCAGAGGTACTGCCCGGTCTGCCGGTCCTGGCCGTCGTCGCCGGGGGCCATCCCCGGGCGGCCCATCGGACCGCCCGGACCGCCCATGCCCGGGGGCAGCTGACCACCTGGGAGGGCGCGGCGCATCTGCTCGAGCTGGGCGCGGGCGGCCATCTGCTGCGCGAAGAGCGCGGTCTGGATGCCGTGGAAGAGCCCCTCGAGCCAGCCGACGAGCTGCGCCTGGGCGATCCGCAGCTCGGCGTCCGACGGCGTCTCGTCCGAGAACGGCAGCGTGATCCGCTCGAGCTCGTCGACGAGCTCGGGTGCCAGGCCCTGCTCGAGCTCGGTGATCGACCGGGAGTGGATCTCCGCGAGGCGGGCCCGACCGGCCTCGTCGAGCGGCGCGGTCCGGACCTCCTCGAGCAGCTGCTTGATCATGCTGCCGATCCGCATGACCTTCGCCGGCTCACCGATCAGCTCGGCCGGGTTGCGCTCGCTGTCGTCCTGCTCCCCGGTCACGGCCATCCCCTCGGGTGTCACCACCATGTGCCGCTCTCCGTCGTCGCTGTCGGTCCCGGCGGTCGTCTCGCTCATGGCACCCATCCTGCCGTGTGACGGCGTCCGCGGCAGCAGTGCGTCCCCGAGCCGTGCCCGATGACCGGGCAGCCGACATAGGCTCGCGCCATGAGCTACGACGTCGACGCCGTCCGCGCCCGCTACCCCGCCCTCGCCGACGGGTGGGCCTACCTCGACGGGGCCGCGGGCACCCAGGTGCCGACCGCGGTGATCGAGGCCGAGTCGGCGGCCTACGCGGCAGGGATCGGCAACCACGGCGGCTACTTCGCCGCCTCGGCCCGCTCGGACGCCCACTCGCGGGCGGCCCGTGAGGCGGTCGTGGACCTCGTCGGGGCGCCGTCGGTCGACGGCGTCGCGCTCGGCCCCAGCATGACCGCGCTGACCTACCGGTTCGCCGACGGGCTGTCCCGGACGTGGCGCGCGGGCGACGAGGTCGTCGTCACCCGGCTGGACCACGACGCGAACGTCCGGCCGTGGGTGCAGGCCGCCGCGCGCGCCGGGGCGGCCGCCGGCTGGGCGGTGCCCACGCTGCCCGAGGTCGAGCTGCCCGTCGAGGCGGTCACCGAGCACCTCACCGACCGCACCCGGCTCGTCGCCGTCACGGCGGCGTCCAACGTCATCGGGACCCGGCCCGACGTCCGCGCGATCGCGGACGCCGCGCACGCCGTCGGCGCGCTCGTCTACGTCGACGGCGTCCACGCGACCCCGCACGCGCCGGTCGACGTCGCGGCGCTCGGCGCCGACCTGTACGCGACGAGCGCCTACAAGTGGTCCGGACCGCACTTGGCGGCGGTCGTCGGCGACCCGGGGCTGCTCGAGACGGTCCGGCCCGACAAGCTCGCCTCCTCGTCGGACGCCGTGCCGGACCGGTTCGAGTACGGCACGTCCCCGTTCGCCCAGCACGCCGGTCTCGCCGCCGCCGTCGACCACCTCGCGGGGCTCGCCGAGGTCGCCGCCGGCCTCGCCGGCCAGTCCGCCGGCGCGAACGCCGGACGGCGCCCGCGGCTCCTCGCGTCGATGGCGGCCGTCGAGGCCTACGAGGGCGCGCTCCTGCGCCGGCTCGTCGACGGACTCGCCGCGATGGACCACGTCGAGCGCCTCGGCTCGCCGGCGAGGCAGGCCCCGACCGTCTGGTTCCGGGTGCGCGGCACGAGCCCGGACGACGTCGCGCAGCACTGCGCGAAGGCCGAGGTCAACGTGTGGTCCGGGCACAACTACGCCTGGGAGCTCGCCGGCCTGCTCGGCATCCGCGACAGCGGCTCCGCCGTCCGCGCGAGCCTGTCGTGCTACTCGTCCGCCGAGGACGTCGACCGGCTGCTCGTCGCCGTCGCCGGCCTGGGCTGATCCGCAGCGCTGACCGCGGGGTGTGTCGTCACAGCAGCACGGTCAGCGTCACCTCGGCGGCGACCCCCTCGACGAGCGCCTCCTTCGCCCGCACCGGTTTCTTCACGGGGAGGACGTAGCAGCCGCGCTTGCTGTCGGGGAACACCGACGTGCGCCACGTGCTGCCCCCGATGCTCACCTCGACCGGGACGGCGCCGAAGCCACCGGCCGCGTGCCCCCAGCGCTCGTCGATCTCGTCGGTCACGTCCTCGGGGACGCTGACGAAGTGCCAGGCGGCGTTGCCCTCCCAGCGCCAGAGCACCGCGGTGAACGCGTAGGCGTCGGTCATGCGATGGAAGGTACGGGCCGCCACCGACATCGGGGGACCCGCCCGTGGGGGAGGATGGACGCATGAGCGTCAAGGTCGAGCTCGAGAAGCTGCTCGAGCTGTCGGCGGGGTTCGGGACGATCCCGATGCTCCTCACGACGGACGCCGACGGGCGCCCGCGCGCGTCGGCGGTCGCCGTCACCTGGGACGGCGAGGTCGCGACGGTCCGCGCCGGGCACCGCTCGGTCGCGAACGCCGCCGAGCGCACGCTCGTCAGCCTGCTCTGGCCCGCACCGCCCGGGGAGCGGTTCGCGCTCCTCGTCGACGGGGAGGTCGAGCAGGTCCGTGGCGACGTCGTGCTCGACGGCACGACGGGCCGGGCCGCCAAGCCCGGCGGGTTCGTCGTCGTCCGGGCGACGGGCGGCATCCTCCACGTCGTCGCCCGAGCGCCCGCCTGAAGGTCATCAGGCGTGTTCTCGGACGGTTCTCGGACGGGCGTCAGACGGTGAGGAGCACCTTGCCGATGTGCTCGGACGCCTCGACGATCCGGTGCGCCCGCGCCGCCTCGGCCAACGGGACGCGCGTGTGGACGACCGGCCGGACGGCGCCGTCCGCGATGAGCGGCCACACGTGCTCGCGGACGCTCGCGACGATGGAGGCCTTCTCCGCCGGCGGTCTCGCGCGCAACGAGGTCGCGAGCACCGCTGCCCGCTTCGACAGCAGCCGTCCGAGGTCGAGCTCGGCCTTCGCGCCGCCCTGGAGGCCGATGACGACGAGGCGACCGTTCGTCGCGAGCAGGTCGACGTTGCGTGCCAGGTACTTCGCGCCCATGTTGTCGAGGACGACGTCCGCACCGTGCCCGTCGGTGGCGGTCCGGACGACGTCGACGAAGTCCTGCTCGCGGTAGTTGACGAGTATCGAGGCGCCGAGCGACGCGCAGGCCGCGAGCTTGGCCGCAGATCCCGCGGTCACCGCGACCCGGGCGCCGACCTGCCGGGCCAGCTGGATCGCCATCGTCCCGACGCCGCTCGACCCGCCGTGGACGAGCAGCGTCTCGCTCGGACGCAGGCCCGCGAGCATGAAGACGTTGCTCCACACCGTGCACGTGACCTCGGGCAGTGCGGCGGCGTCGACGAGACCGACGCCCTCGGGTACCGGGAGGAGCTGAGCCGCGGGGACGGCGACCTTCTCGGCGTACCCGCCGCCGGCGAGCAGCGCGCAGGCCTCGTCGCCGACGGACCAGCCCTCGACCCCCGGACCGACCTCGACGACGGTGCCGCTCGCCTCGAGCCCGGGGTGGTCGGGCGCGCCGGGCGGGGGCGGGTAGTGGCCCATCCGCTGCATGATGTCGGCCCGGTTCACCGCCGACGCCGCGACGGCGAGCACGACCTCGCCGGGACCGGCGACGGGGTCGGGCACATCGCGGACGGCGAGGACCTCGGGTCCTCCGGGCATGGTGACGACGACGGCCTTCATGCCGTTGACCCTACGAGATCGGAGGCGACGTCGGACGGGTGTCGTCAGGAGGCGTCCGCCGGGGGGAGCCGGCCGGCGTCCCCTGTTCGCCGGCCGGCCGCCCCCGAGAGTGGCATCTCGGATAGTATCTGATATGCCACCGTGGGTGACAGAGTCTGGCCGCAACGGCCGAAGCTCGTCCGGGCCCGGCGAATCGCTCGACGCCACGGCGCCATGACGTGGTGTGATGACGTCCGATGCCCCCAGGACGACGCTCCGGACCGACCCGGGCCGAGGCCGGCGAGCTGACCCGGCTGGAGCTGCTCGCCGCCGGCGCCCAGCTCCTGCGCGAGCAGCCCGTGGGTGCGGTCTTCAACCAGGTGACGGCGACCGAGGTCGCGCGCCGGGCCGGCCGCACGATCGGCGCCTTCTACCACCACTGGCACGACCAGGACAGCTACCGCCGCGAGCTCCTTGCGTACGTGCTCGCTCCTGAACGCGTGCCTGCCGAGGAAGCCGCCCAGGCCGTCGCCGGGTCCCTGGAGCAGCGACTGCCCGCCGACGAGGTGATCAGGCGCAACGCCCGCGCGAACCTGCTTCTCGGCATGCACCACCCGGCGTTCGCGCTGTCGATCGCGATGTGGGCGCAGGCGCGCAGCGACGACGCCGTGCGGGGTCTGCTCCGGCGCCAGTACCAGGACGTCACGGACACCCTCGTGCCGATGTACGCGGCGCTGCTCGAGACGTACGGATGGGCCCCGCGGCCGCCGTTCACCGTCGAGCTCATCGCCGTCATGACCCGCGCGCTCGCCGAGGGGCTGGTGCTCCGTGCGGTCGTGGACCCGGCCGCCGTCCCGCTGGCGCTGCCGGACGAGCGGGGCCGACCGACCACGTCCGTCGCCGGGCCGGTGGCCGGTCCGCCGGCTCCGCCCGGACCGGCCGACGACGGTGCCTGGGACCTGTTCGGCATCGGGATGCTCGCTCTCCTGCCGGTCGTCACGATGCCCGCGCAGGCGCCGGCCGCCGACACCGGTTCGCCCGCAGTCGTTCTCGCGTCCCACGCCGACGCTCGCGACGTCGTCCGGACGATCTGGGCGGCCTGGTTCGAGGCCGCCGAGGCCGCC
>DAIOGQ010000099.1:0-12727 GCA_036745175.1 Kineosporiaceae bacterium | reverse complement strand
TGCGCGTGGCGGCCCGGCCTGGATGCGCGTGGCGGCCCGGCCTGGATGCTCGGTGCGAGGTTGCCCGGGTTCGGATCGGCGTCCGAGCTCCCATGCATGATCAACATCCTGTGGACGACGCCAGCACGCCGAGCGTGCCCGGCGGCAGGATCGACCCGTGGTGGGCAGGGACCGGCGACTGCGTGACGGCGTCGACCACTCGCGGGTCTGGGAGCCGTGGGCGCAGGTCGCCCAGGCCCAGGCCGGGGTCGTCAGCCGGGCCCAGCTGCTCGCGCTCGGCCTCACACCGGGCCAGATCGGTGCCCTGCTCGACGCGCGCCGCTGGACCGGGCTGCTGCCCGGCGTCTACGCGACCTTCACCGGCCCGGTCCCGGCGACGGCCCGGGCCTGGGCGGCCGTGCTCTACGCGGGCCGGGGCGCCGCACTCGGCGGCAGCACCGCGCTGTGGCTCTGCCAGGTCCTCGACGCGCCGCCCGACGTCATGACCGTCTGCGTCCCCGCTGCACGCACCGTGGAGCCGCAGCCCGGGCTGCGCGTCGTTCGGACCCGGGGGCTGGAGCGGGTCACCCATCCGGCGTCCGTGCCGCGGCGGCTGCGCGTCGAGGCCGCCGTGCTCGACGTCGCGCACGAGGCACCGGACGACGCCCGCGCGGTCGACGTCGTCCTGCGTGCGACGCAGCAGCGGCGCACCACCCCCGACCGGCTGAGCGACGCCCTGGCCGCGCGGGCTCGGCACAGCCGGCGCGCGCTGCTCCGCGACCTGCTCGCGGAGGTGGTCGAGGGTGTCCAGTCGCAGCTCGAACGGCGGTGGCGCTCGTCGGTCGAGCTGCGGCACGGTCTGCCGCGGGCCGAGCGCAACGTGACGGAGCGCGCCAACGGCCCCGGCGCCGGCCCGAGGAACCGCTACCGGGACGTGCGGTACCGGCGCTGGGGCCTCGTCGTCGAGCTCGACGGCGCGGAGGCCCACCCCACCTGGCTGAAGTTCCGCGAGCGTCGGCGGGACAACGCCCTCGTCGTGGCGGGTGAGCCGACCCTGCGTTACGGCTGGCGCGAGACGGTCGGCGACCCGTGCGGCATCGCGGTCGAGGTGGCCGTCGTCCTGCGCCGGCTCGGGTGGGCGGGCAGCCCACGGCCGTGCGGTCCGGGCTGCCCGGTCGCAGATCTCGGCTGATCGTGGGGGATCGCGCGGCAGCCTGCCGTCGGAACTCGCACGTTCCCGCCTGGACGGCGCCTCAGGAAGCGGGCGCGTCGGGGGCGTGGGAGCCGACGGGTGCCGGCCGTGGGACGATGGGGTGCTGCGTGCGGCGCTGCCCTGGCCCTCTGGCCCGGCGCAGGGCCGCCCGGCGCCCCCGACCCCGACCCGTCCGAGGTAGCCCGCGTGTCCCCGATGGCCCGTACGGCGCTCCCGCCGTCCGCCACGCCCGCCGACGCGATCCGGAACTTCTGCATCATCGCTCACATCGACCACGGCAAGTCGACGCTCGCCGACCGCATGCTGCAGATCACCGGGGTCGTCGACGGACGGCAGATGCGCGAGCAGTACCTCGACCGGATGGACATCGAACGCGAGCGCGGGATCACGATCAAGTCGCAGGCGGTCCGGATGCCGTGGGAGGAGTCCGGCACGACCTACGCACTGAACATGATCGACACCCCGGGGCACGTCGACTTCACCTACGAGGTGTCGCGCTCGCTCGCGGCGTGCGAGGGCGCCGTCCTGCTCGTCGACGCCGCGCAGGGCATCGAGGCGCAGACCCTGGCGAACCTGTACCTCGCCATGGAGAACGACCTCACGATCATCCCGGTGCTCAACAAGATCGACCTGCCGGCCGCTCAGCCGGAGAAGTACGCCGAGGAGCTCGCCGGCCTCATCGGCTGCGAGCCCGAGGACTGCCTGCGGGTGTCTGGCAAGACCGGGGCCGGTGTCGAGCCGCTGCTCGGGCAGATCGTCCGGCAGATCCCGCCGCCGACCGGCGACGCGGACGCCGCGGCGCGCGCCATGATCTTCGACTCCGTCTACGACACCTACCGCGGCGTCATCACCTACGTCCGGGTCATCGACGGGCACCTGTCGCCGCGCGAGAAGATCGTCATGATGTCGACCCGGGCGACCCACGAGCTGCTCGAGATCGGCGTCATCTCGCCCGAGCCCGTACCGACCAAGGGCCTCGGCGTCGGTGAGGTCGGCTACCTGATCACCGGCGTCAAGGACGTGCGGCAGAGCAAGGTCGGCGACACCGTCACGAACTCCTCCAAGCCGGCGACGGTCGCGCTCGGCGGCTACCGCGACCCCAAGCCGATGGTCTTCTCCGGGCTCTACCCGCTCGACGGGTCGGACTACCCGAACCTGCGCGAGGCGCTCGACAAGCTCAAGCTCAACGACGCAGCGCTCGTCTACGAGCCGGAGACGAGCGCCGCGCTCGGCTTCGGCTTCCGCTGCGGCTTCCTCGGCCTGCTGCACCTGGAGATCGTCCGCGAGCGGCTCGAGCGCGAGTTCAACCTCGACCTCATCTCGACGGCCCCGAACGTCGTCTACGAGGTGCTCATGGACGACGGCAAGGAGTTCACCGTCACCAACCCGTCCGAGTACCCCGGCGGCCGGGTGAGCGAGGTCCGGGAGCCGATCGTGCGGGCGACGATCCTCGCGCCGAGCGAGTACATCGGCGCGATCATGGAGCTCTGCCAGGAGCGGCGCGGGACGCTGCGCGGGATGGACTACCTGTCCGAGGACCGCGTCGAGATGCGCTACGTCCTGCCGCTCGCCGAGATCGTCTTCGACTTCTTCGACCAGCTGAAGTCACGCACGCGCGGCTACGCCTCGCTCGACTACGAGGCGGACGGCGACCAGGCCGCCGACCTCGTCAAGGTCGACATCCTCCTGCAGGGCGAGACCGTCGACGCGTTCAGCGCGATCGTCCACAAGGACAAGGCCTACACGTACGGCGTCTCGATGGCCGGCAAGCTCAAGGACCTCATCCCGCGCCAGCAGTTCGAGGTGCCGATCCAGGCCGCGATCGGGGCCCGGATCATCGCCCGCGAGAACGTCCGCGCGATCCGCAAGGACGTGCTCGCGAAGTGCTACGGCGGCGACATCACCCGCAAGCGCAAGCTGCTCGAGAAGCAGAAGGAGGGCAAGAAGCGGATGAAGATGGTCGGGCGGGTCGAGGTTCCGCAGGAGGCCTTCATCGCTGCGCTCAGCAGCGAGGCTGCGGTGGGGGAGAAGAAGAAGTAGCTCGGGCCTGGCTGCGGCGGGCAGCCGCTGGCGCGGGGCATCGCTGGCGCGGGGCATCGCTGGCGCGGGGCTGTTCGCCTGCGGCGGGGCTGTTCGCCTGCGGCGGGGCGGCCGCCTGCGGCGGGCTCACGAGAGGGGCTCTGCCCCTCTCGCGCTCTCCCCGCGAGGGCTTCGCCCTCGACCCCGGCTTCCAGCGTCGGTCGGGTGAAAACCTGTGTGAGACAAGGGAGTTCGGGGTCACGTGGTCTTGCTTCGCTTCGCCGTGGCGGGCGGTCGCCTCGTCCGGCGTGTCTTCGGGGCGGCTCGGGGGCGGACCTCGACGGCGGCCGGTCCGGGCCGGCGTTCGAGTCTTCTAGCCGGTTGCGTCGGCGGTCGCGGGCGGGCTCAGGTCGGCGGTCGGGTCCTCGGACGGCGCGTACATGTGCTGCCCGAAGTAGAGCGCGACCTGCTCCATCACCTTCGGCGAGCGGCTGAACAGCAGGTAGCGCTTGCGGGGGCCGCCCTGGGTGGTGGCCATCTGCGGCACCCGGAAGTCGAAGTGGATCCGGTTCGTGCGCGCGATCCGGGCGATGGTGCGCGGGGAGTAGTACGAGACGTGCCCGCGGCGGTAGAGGTACTCGTGCTTGGCGAGGTTGCCGCCGTCGTAGATGTTCGTCGAGCAGACCAGCAGCCCGTCGGGCGTGAGCAGCTCGAACAGCCGCCGGAACTCGGTCGTCGGGTCGGTGAAGTGCTCGACGACCTCGCACGCGACCACCAGGTCGAAACGCTCCTTCGTGCCGTCCCGGACGTTCAAGAAGTCCTCGTCGAGCCCCAGGTCGACCACGTCGCTGATGATGGCCCTCTGGACGCCGGGGAGGGTGCGGTGTGCAGGTAGTCCAGGCTGCGCCCGGCGCCGAACACGTTGACCCGCAAGCCTTCCCGACCGAGGACCTGGACGCCCATCGTCGCCATGTGGAACTCGCGGCCCGGCCGCTCCTTGGTGCCGACCCGCGCCGTCAGCTCGAACCGCTTCACCGACTGGAACTGCGTGTAGTCGACGGTGTTCGTCGCGTTCGAGACGTACCCGCAGCGCTTGCAGATCGTCAGCTGGTAGGCCCGCTTCGGCTTCTCGACGGTCAGGACGCGGGTGGTGGACGAGCGGCAGACGAGGCAGGCGTGCTCGGGGGGCGAGGTGGGGACCTGTCCCCGCGCGCGCCAGCGCCGTCGGAGCCGGCGCGCCAGCCTCCGCGGGTGCCGTAGCCCTGTGACTGCCTGGACCATGGTGGCGCCGACCCGCAGCGCCGTGCCCGCCGGGTCACCCATCGCACGCTCCGCCTCTCGTCGTGGCAGACGCCTCGGGCGGCGTCACGGGCAGCGACCTTACTGTGCGGAGGCCGTCCGGGGGGAGAGCGCGGACGATCGTGCTGTAAGCTTCTGTATCGGTAACTTGACCGGTACAGTATACCGAGATACTGTATCGGTACAGACACATCCGAGGACTCGAAGGGGGTCCAGTCATGGAGTACCTGGGACTTGCGATGCACCTGTCCGAGGACGCGCAGCTGCGGCGCGTCTACAGCGCGCTGCCGGACGCGCCGGTCGTGTCCGACGGGCGTGAGCCCGGGCGGCGGCAGCGGGCACTGCGGCAGCGGGCACGGGCCGGGGTCGCGTCGGGGCTGCGCCGCCTCGCGGACGTCGTCGCCCCGGCGCGGCCGGCCGACCGGCCGGCGCCGGTGCAGTGCTCGCCCGCGCACTGAGGGCCGTACGCTCGGCGTCATGACGACTCCGGGGCGGGTCCGGGCGGTGGGCATGGGGCGGGTCACGCTCCAGACGATCGCCGACCGGGTCGGGGTGAGCCGGATGACCGTCTCCAACGCGTTCTCGCGCCCCGACCAGCTGTCGGAGGACCTGCGGACCCGGATCCTGGCCGCCGCGGCCGAGCTGGGCTACGTCGGCCCCGACCCCGCCGCCCGGGCGCTCGCGCGGGGCACCAGCGGCGCCGTCGGGGTGCTGCTCAGCGACTCCGTGCCGTACGCCTTCACCGACGAGGTCGCGACGAGCTTCCTCGGTGCCGTCGCCGAGGAGCTCGCGCCGACGGGGCTCGCGCTGACGCTGCTCACCGCGGGTTCCGCCGGAGACCTCGTGCCGGCCCGCGACGTCGCGATGGACGGTGCGCTCGTCTACTCGTGCGACACCGAGTCGCCGGCCGCCGAGATCCTGTCCCGGCGCGGGCTGCCGCTCGTCTTCGTCGACCAGGAGCCCGCGCCGGGCGTGCCGACCGTCAACGTCGACGACCGCGCTGGCGCCCGGGCCGCCGCCCAGCACCTCGTCGACCTCGGGCACCGCCGGGTCGGGGTGCTCACCGCCGGGATACGCGGGCAGCACGGCGTCCTCGCGGCGGCGTCCGTGGCCGGCCAGCACCACACCGAGCGGCAGCGGATCCTCGGCTGGATGGACGCGCTCGAGCCGGCCGGGGTCGACGTCCGTGTCGTCCGGGCCGGGCACGGTACCCCCCAGGACGGCGCCGACGCGGCGCCGCTCCTGCTCGACGTCGCGCGGCCGCCCACCGCGGTGCTCTGCTTCTCCGACGCGCTCGCGGCCGGGTTCGTCCGGGCCGCGACCGACAGCGGCCGGCGTGTCCCGGAGGACGTCTCCGTCGTCGGCTTCGACGACAACCCGATCGCCGCCCGGATGCGGCCCGCGCTCACGACGGTCCGCCAGGACCACCGGGCCAAGGGCCATGCGGCCGCGGCGGCGCTCACCGAGGCGATGCGCCGCACCCGGGCGGGCGAGGGCGTCGCCGGCCGCCACGTCCTGCTGCCCACCGAGCTCGTCGTCCGGGAGAGCACCGCTGCGCCGCACGCCTGACCCTCTGCGCGGCCCCTAGGCGCGGCCCCTCCGCGCGGCGCTGACCACCACACCGCCGGTGCCACATCTGTGACGATGCGCTCACGGTGAGTTCCGACGATCACCTGCGCGCTCGCGATCGGCTCTGCTTCGATGCTCCGGACCGGGGTGGTCGACCAGGGGACGGCGACATGACGCGGGTGTCCGCGCTCGACGGGCTGCGTGCCGTCGCGGTGGGGCTCGTCGTCGCCAAGCACCTCGACGTGCCGTCCATGGACGGCGCGTGGATCGGCGTCGACATCTTCTTCGTGCTGTCCGGCTACCTCATCACGACGCTGCTCGTCGCCGAGCACGACCGGACCGGTCGCATCCGGCTCGGCGAGTTCTGGCTGCGCCGGTTCGCCCGGCTCGACCCGGCGCTGGTGCTCATGGTGCTGGTCGCGGTCGCCATCGACCGGGAGGCGTTCGAAGGGGTGTACGGCGTCCGGGGGTCGGTGCTGGTCGCGCTCACCTGGACCCAGGACCTGACCCGGTTCCTCTCCACGGGCTTCGGCGGATTCGACCACACCTGGTCGCTCGGCGTCGAGCAGCAGTTCTACCTCGTCTGGCCCGTCGTCGCCGTCGTGTGCCGCGGACGCCGCGGCGTGCTCGGCGCCGTCGGGTCGCTCCTGGTGGCCGCCGGCGTGTGGCGGCTCGTCGCGTCCGCGGGCCAGACCCCGCCCGACGAGGGCGTCGCCTACTACCTGCCGCACACCCGCGGCTGGGAGATCGTCGCGGGCTGCCTGCTCGCGCTGGCTCTGCCCCGGCGCGCGGTTCCGGCCCGTGCGGCGTCGGCGGCGCTGTGGGCCGCGGTCCCGGCGGGCATCGTCGTCGTCGCGGTCGCCGGGCGCACCGGGACGCCGCTGTGGGTCGCGGTGCTGCCCGCCGTCCTGCTCGCGCTCGTCGTCGTCGCAGGACTGGCGACAGCCGCCCAGGGCGGGGTGAGCCGGCTGCTCGCGTGGGGTCCGGTCGCCTGGCTCGGCCGGGTCTCCTACGGGGTGTACCTCTACCACTGGGTCGCGGTGCTCGGCGTCCGGCCGCACCTGCCGGGACCCGGACCGCTCGTCGACCTCGTCGTCGTCGCGGGCACCGTCGCCTTCGCCGGCCTGTCGTTCCACGCCGTCGAGCGCCCGGTCCAGCAGGTCGCGCGGGGCTACCTGGCCCGGCGTGCCGCGGAGCGGTCGACCGCTGCCGCCGCTGGCGCGGCACCGACCGCGGCCGGTCGCAGCCCGGCCGCAGCCGGCACCGGATGAGAGGATCGACGGCATGGACTCCCCGCTCGCCGTCGGCCGCCTGACGGCCGTCTGCGTCGTCCACGCGCTCCGGCACGACCCCGCGGGCGACCCGGACGTCACCGCGATCGACAAGCGCGCCGTCCCCGGTCCGGTCGACGTCGGCCCGCTCGGGCTCGCCGGCGACACCCAGTGCGACACCGCGAACCACGGCGGCGTCGACCAGGCCGTCTACGTGTACGCGGACGAGGACGCCGCCTGGTGGGCCGACTCGCTCGGCCGCGAGATCACACCGGGTCTGTTCGGGGAGAACCTGCGCACGAGCGGCATCGACGTCACCGGCGCCGAGGTCGGTGAGCGCTGGCGGGTCGGGGACACCGAGACCGGGATCCTCGTCGAGGTGACGTCACCGCGGATCCCGTGCACGACGTTCCAGTACCGGATGGACGAGGCGCACTGGGTCAAGCGGTTCACCGCGCGCGGCCGCCCCGGCGCCTACCTGCGGGTGGTCGCCCCGGGTCGGGTCGCCGAGGGGGACCGGGTCGCCGTCGAGCACCGGCCGGGCCACGGGGTGAGCATCGGCGACGTCTTCCCGCGCCCGACCCCGCAGGCCGGTCGGGCGCTCCTGCACGCCGCCGCGAGGGGCGTCGTCGCCCTCCAGCCCGAGCTGGCCGAGCAGGCCCGCCTCGCCGCCGCCCGTGCCTGACCTGCCGACCCGGCCCGACCTGCCGACCCGGGGCGTCTGAGTGCCGGCGGCCCTGCCCGACGGCGAGCCCGTACCGGCCGACGGCGCGCTGCCGGCGGGCGTCGCCGACGGTGCGGCGCGACGGGCGTTCGGGGTCTACGTCCACGTGCCGTTCTGCGTGGTGCGCTGCGGCTACTGCGACTTCAACACCTACACCGCGGCCGAGCTCGGCGGCGGTGCCGACCAGAGCGCCTACCCGGCGACCGCGACGTCCGAGCTCGACCTGGCCGCCCGCGTGCTGGCCGCCGCCGGCCTGCCCGCCCGGCCCGCGGCGACGGTGTTCTTCGGCGGTGGCACCCCGACGCTGCTGCCCGCGGCCGACCTCGCGGCGCTGCTGGCCGCCGTCCGCGACCGGTTCGGCCTCGCCCCGGACGCCGAGGTGACGACCGAGGCGAACCCCGACTCGGTCACCCCGGACGGCCTCGCGTCGCTCGCGGCGGCGGGCTTCACCCGCGTCTCGTTCGGCATGCAGTCCGCCGTGCCGCACGTCCTGGCCACGCTCGACCGCACCCACGACCCGGCCCGCGTCCCGCAGGCCGTCGCCTGGGCACGCGCGGCCGGTCTTGGGGTGAGCCTCGACCTCATCTACGGCACGCCCGGCGAGAGCGCCGCCGACTGGGCCGCGAGCCTCGACGCGGCGCTCGGGTGCGAGCCCGACCACGTGTCGGCGTACGCGCTCGTCGTCGAGGAGGGCACCCGGCTGGCGGCGCGGGTGCGCCGTGGCGAGGTCCCGGCGCCGGACGACGACGACCTCGCCGACAAGTACGAGGCGGCCGACGCACGCCTGACGGCCGCGGGGCTGGGCTGGTACGAGGTGAGCAACTGGGCGCGCACCGAGCCGGACCGGTGCCGGCACAACGTCGGCTACTGGCGCGGCGACGACTGGTGGGGCGTCGGCCCCGGCGCGCACTCGCACGTCGGCGGCGTGCGGTGGTGGAACGTGCGGCACCCGCGGCCCTACGCGGACGCGCTCGCCGCGCGCCGGTCGCCGGCCGCAGCGCGCGAGGTGCTCGACGCCGACCAGCGCGCCGCGGAGGCCGTGCTGCTCGGGGTCCGGCTGGCGGACGGGCTGCCGCTGGGCCGGCTCGCGCCGTCGCGACGGGGCGCCGTCGCCGGCCTCGTCGCCGACGGGCTCGTCGCGGGGGCGGACGCCGTGCGGGGCCGGGTCGTGCTCACCCGGCGCGGGCGGCTGCTCGCCGATGCCGTCGTCCGGACGCTCGTCGAGTGAGGCTGCCGCGTGACAAGCGTGCGGCCCACCTCCCGCACGGGGACGGGAGGCAGGCCGCACGCGCCTGGAGGGGGGCGGCTCTCGTCAGCTGACGAGACGCAGGGCGAACGGGTAGCGGTACCGCTCGCCACGGTTGGCGGCCATGCCCGCCATGATGCAGAGCACCAGGTTGCCGATCCACAGCACCGGGTAGAGCAGGAACCCGATGACGACGAACGACAGGACCGTCGCGACGACCCAGGCGATCACCATGGTGATCTGGAAGTTCAGGGCCTCGGTCGACTGGTCCTTGAGGAACTCGTCACGGTCCTTGTACATGATCCAGACGATGAGCGGGGCGACGAAGCCGAGCACGATGCCGCCGAGGTGTCCGAGCATCGCCCACGTCCTGCGGTCGGAGTCGCTGACCGCTCCGGCGCCGCCGAACCCTGCGGCGGGCTGGGAGTACGGCTGCTGCGGAGCACCGTACTGGGGCTGCTGCTGCGGTGCGCCGTACTGCGGGGCCGCGGGGGTCCCGTACGACGGCGGGGTCGAGCCGGCGCCCGGCGTCGGGTCGCCGACGGGTGGCGTCGGGTTCTCGGTCATTGCGGTCCTTCCTGGTCGGGTCGGCAGACGTGAGGGCGGGGCGGGCGGGAACGCCGTGGCGTCCCCGCGGCCGGACCGGACGACGCGGGGCGCCGTCCGACCGTCGCGACGAGCGGCGACTCCTGACGAGCAGGAGGCGCCGTGGCCGGAGCCGATACATGCCGGGCGGGACTGTCGCCCCGGGTGCGCCCGCCGGCCGGGGACCGAACCATCGCGTGCCTCCTCGCCGCGCACTGTATGCCCCGGGGGTGCCGTGGGGGGTGATTGCGGTGGATCAGGTCGATGACAGCCGGAGCTGTCATCGACCCGTGCCGCACGGCCCTTCCGGGAGGCGGTGTCAGCTGACGAAGCGGATCGTCAGCGGGTAGCGGTACTCCTCGCCGCGGTTGGCCGCGAGGCCGGCCTGGATGACGGTGACGAGGTAGAGGACGGCGAGCGCGATCAGCAGCGGGATCCCGATGAGCACGAGCACGAGGACGCCGGAGACGACCGCGTAGATGAGCACCGAGATGTTGAAGTTCAGCGCCTCGACGGCGTGCCGGCGGACGAACTGCGACCGCTGGCCCATCGTCGCGAGGACGACGAGCGGGCCGAGCAGGCCGAGGGCGACGTAGGCCGCGACGAAGCCGGACAGGTGGGCGAGCATCCCCCACATCCGCTCGTCGGCGGGCGTGAGCGGCGCCGGTCCGGGCGTCGGGGTGGGGACGGGACCGCCGGGGGCGGTGGGCTCGGACATGGTGACCTCCTTGGACACGCTTCAACGGTAGGCGCGTCACGGCGGTCGGACGATGCCGTCACCCGGCACGTTCCGGGTGGGGAGAACCCCACCCGTCAGCGGTCGGCGGTGTCGCCCGTCACGAAGTCGATGAGCTCCTCGACGCGGCCGAGCAGCTCGGGCTCCAGGTCGGTCCAGCCACCGACCGTGCCGAGGATCTGCCGCCAGCCGCGCGCGACGTCCGCCTGCGTGGCGTGCGGCCAGCCGAGGTGGGCCAGGACGCCCTCCTTCCACGGCCGGCCGCGCGGGATCGTCGGCCACGCCTCGAGGCCGACCCGCTGCGGGCGGACCGCCTGCCACACGTCGACGTAGGGGTGGCCGACGACGAGGACGAACGCGCGTGCGGCCGCGAGGTGGGCGACGGCGGCCGCCTCGTGCCACTCCTTGGACCCCTCGACGAGGTGGTCGACGAGGATCCCGAGCCGCCGGCCCGGTCCGGGGGCGAGATCGGCGACGGCCGCCGCCAGGTCGTCGACGCCGTCGAGCATCTCGACGACGACGCCCTCGATCCGCAGGTCGTCGCCCCAGACCTTCTCGACGAGCTCGGCGTCGTGCCGGCCCTCGACGAGGATCCGCGAGGCCCGCGCCGTGCGGGCCCGGACGCCGTCGACGGCCACCGAGCCGCTCGCCGTCCGGGTCGGCCGGACCGGGGCCGCGGCCCTCGGCGCGACCAGCCGGACCGGGGCGCCGTCCAGCCAGAACCCCGGCCCGAGCGGGAACGTGCGCAGCCGGCCGCGCCGGTCCTCGAGGACGACGACGTGCATGCCGCCGCTCTTCTCGGTACGGACGACGGCGCCGACCCAGCCGGACTCGACGTCCTCGACGACGAGCCCGGTCTCGGCGACCGTCTCGGGCAGCTGCTTGCGCGCCGTGCGGGCGAGGACGTCGCCCGCGTAGCGGTCGGTGTGACGGTCGGTGCTCGTCGTCCGGCGGTCCGCGTGCGGCATGGACCGACGGTAACCAGCGACGGCTCCGACCCCCGGCAGCCACGCCCGGCCCACCGCAGGCGGGTGCCGCGCGCCGACTGGACGTAGACTGGCACTCGCTGCGGCGGAGTGCCAGGAGCGTGGTGGGGAGGTGGCGAGTTGGTCGAGGACCGCAGGCTCGCCGTCCTGCGGGCCATCGTCGAGGACTACGTCCAGACGCACGAGCCCGTGGGGTCCAAGGCTCTCGTCGAGCGGCACAGCCTCGGCGTCTCGCCCGCGACGATCCGCAACGACATGGCCGCGCTCGAGGAGGAGGGGCTGATCGCCCAGCCGCACACGAGTGCGGGGCGGATCCCCACCGACAAGGGCTACCGGCTCTTCGTCGACCGGCTCCAGTCGGTCAAGCCGCTGTCGGTCGCCGAGAAGCGGGCGATCCAGACCCTGCTCGACGGCGCCGTCGACCTCGACGACGTCATCGACCGCACGGTGCGGACGCTCGCGTCCCTGACCCGGCAGGTCGCCGTCGTCCAGTACCCGTCGCTGACCCGGTCGACGGTGCGGCATGTCGAGCTCGTCCTCATCGGCGGCCCGCGGCTGCTCGTCGTCCTCATCACGAACACCGGCCGGGTCGAGCAGCGCGTCGTCGAGGCGTCCGCCGAGCCGTCCGAGGCGCTCCTCGGGGAGATCCGCGCGCGGCTCAACGCCGTCGTCGTCGGACGCCGCCTCACGGACGTCTCGTCGTCCGTCGCGACGATGCCGGAGGCGTTCGCGGCCGACGACCGGGCCCTCGTCGAGTCGGTCCTCGAGGCGCTCGAGGACTCCCTCGCCGTCGAGCGCGAGGAGCGGATCGTGCTCGCCGGCACGGCGAACCTCGCGCGCGCGGGCACCGACTTCGTCGGCTCGATCGGGCCCGTGCTGGAGGTGCTCGAGGAGCATGTCGTTCTGCTCAAGCTGCTCTCGGAGATGGCGGAGGACTCCTCCGGCGTCGGGGTCCTGATCGGCCACGAGACGGCGCACGCGGGCCTGCACGAGACGGCGGTGGTCGCGTCCGGCTACGGCGGGCAGGGGGAGCCGCTGGCCCGGCTCGCCGTCCTCGGCCCGACCCGGATGGACTACCCCACGACGCTCGCCGCCGTCCG
>DAIOGQ010000098.1:0-12772 GCA_036745175.1 Kineosporiaceae bacterium | reverse complement strand
ATGATCATCGCGCTCTACATGCCGATCTTCTCGGTCTTCGACCTCATCAAGTAGCCGGCCGAGTGATCACCGCCGTGCAGCGCGTCGACCCGCTGAACCGGGCGGAACCCCTGATCGACGGTGATCGTGCGGGCACGAGGAGCCCGGACGCCTCAAGCATGCCGGGCCGGGCGCCGACACCATCCACCATGACTGCGTCGCCGGACCTCGCCCGGACATGCCCGCGCGCCGAGCGGTCGGCGGCCGTCGGGGCTGCGGGGCGCCCTCGCGGCGAGGACGCCGGGTTCTCCCTCATCGAGCTCATCGTCGTCATGCTCGTCATCGGCATCCTCGCGGGGATCGCGATCCCGGTGATCCTCGACCAGCGGCAGAAGGCCAACGACGCGGCGACCCGGTCGGACGTCAACCAGGTCGGCAAGCGCGTCGTCGAGTACTGGCTCGGCGGGGCGACGCCGCCGGTCGTCGAGATCTCCGCAGGGCGCTACGTCGTGGCGGGCGAGGACCTCGGCAAGGTGAGCCCGAACGTCGTCGTCGCGGGCGCGAGCCCGACGACCGTCGACACGACGGGCTGGACCGCGGGCGCCTGGTGCCTGGCCCTGACGAACCCCAACGGGTCGCTGGCCGCCGTCCGGTTCTCGGCCCAGCAGGGCCTCGAGACCGGCGGCTGCTCGTCGCCGACCGCGCCCTGACGCGGCCCGGGACCGGACCGCGCTGCTCCGTCCGGGTGATTCGGCCACCCGTGCGGGGGGCGGACCGGGACCAGCCCTTCAAGGACGGGCCCCGGCTGCCGATGAAAGACCGTCATCGCCACCCTGCGTCCTGGGCCCCGCCCGACGACGCGTCAGTCTCCAGAGAAGGGGCTCAGCCCATGCTCGCTCGCATCCGCAGGTCCGTCGACGAGAAGGACTCGGGCTTCACGCTCATCGAGCTTCTCGTCGTCATGATCATCATCGGCATCCTCGCCGCGATCGCCATCCCGGTCTTCCTGTCCCAGCGCGCCAAGGCCCGCGACACCGCGGTCAAGGCGGACGTGTCCACGCTGGGCAAGGAGATCGCCACGTACTTCGTCGACAACACCACCGCACCGGCCGTGGCCCAGGCCTCGAGCCGCTACACCGTCGCCGGTGCGGACGCCGGCAAGTCGAGCAGCGGCGTCGCCCTGGTGACGACGTTCGGCGCGACGACGACGGCCACCGGTACGTCGGCGACGACGACCGGCTGGACCGCGGCCGGCTGGTGCATCGCGCTGTCCGACCCGAACGGCAGCACGAAGACCTTCAAGTACTCGGCGCAGAACGGCCTCGAGTCCGGTCAGTGCGGCAGCGCCACCGCGCCGTGACCGTGGTGGTCTGACAGCAGGCCCGTCGTCAGGGGCGGCTCCCCCGGTGGGGAGCCGCCCCTGACGCGTTCGGCCCGGGTGGACCGGCCACCGGCCACCGGCCATCGGTCACCGGCCACCGGGCACCGGCCGCTGGCCACCGGTCACCGGCCGCTGGCCACCGGTCACCCGGACGGCGGACCGCCGCCCGGGCGGAGCCCGGTGACCGCTCTCAAGCGATCGACCCGGCGCGTCGATGAACCGGCGGAGCAGTGGCGGACCGTGCGGCAGGCGCGGCGTCCGGGAGGCGGAGGACAGATGCGGCGAGGACCACGGGCCGACGGCGGGTTCACCCTCGCCGAGGTCCTCGTCGCGATGAGCGTCTTCAGCGTGCTCGTGACGATCGTGCTCGGCCTCGTGGTGCGCACGGCGGGAGTGGCGGCGTCCAACGACCGTCGCGTCGTGGCGGCGAACCTCGCCGCGCGGCAGATCGAGTCGGCCCGGTCCCAGCGGGCCGTCGACATCGCCGACGGTCTGACGACGCGCTCCGAGACCGTCGGCGGGGTCGGCTACACGGTCAAGCAGACCGCCACCTACGTGCCGGCCGACGCGACGACGAGCGTGTGCACCGCGACCGGCAGCGCGCTGGCCTACAAGCTCGTGACCGTCACGGTCACCTGGCCGGACATGGGCCGGGTCAAGCCGGTCCGCGCGGACACGCTGCGTGCCGTCGGGATCGGCGACGACGGCCTCGACGCGACGACCGGCTCGGTCGCCCTGGCCGTCGTCGGCGCGGACGGCGCCCCGGTGTCGGACCTCGTCGTGACGCTCTCGCCCGGCGGCGACACCCGGACGACCGGTGAGGACGGCTGTGCCGTCTTCACCTCGCTCGCCCCGACCACGTACACGGCGAGCGCGAGCGCCACCGGCTACGTCGGCACCGCGAACGCCCAGACGGCGAGCATCACGAGCCTCGGGGTCACGGCCGGCGGCGTCGCGCGCGGCACGCTCATCTACGACACCGACCGCGCGATGACCTTGACGCTCTCGGGTCCCGCGGGCTACCAGGCCCCGGCGGGTGTCCGTACCGTGCTGCGCAACACGTTCGTCAGCGAGACGCCCTACCCGGTCTGCTCGGGCGCCCCGGCGGGCTGCGTCACGGCGCTGCCCGGTCAGGCGCAGTACCTCTTCCCGGCCGTCTACGACGTCTGGGCAGGCACGTGCTCGGACGCCAAGACGGCGACCGGCGCGCCCGTCGTCGTCGACCTGCAGCCCACGGCGGCCGACGGCACGACCGTCGCGCTGCCCATGGGCCGTGCGCTCGTCGACGTGCGGTCCCTGCTCGGCGTGAGCCTCGCCGGACGCACCGTGACGGCGACGCACGCCCCCGAGGCGACCGGCCTCGGCCAGCGCTGCGTCGCCGGCGAGTCCTACGCGCTGCCGGCGACGGTCACCGGCGGAGCGGGCGTGCTCCTGCCGGCAGGCACGTGGACGTTCAGCGTTGCGGGCGGGCTCGCGCCCGTCACCGCCACCCTGTCGACGACCGCGACGACGGACGTCGTCCTCACGGTGACGGCGTGAGCGGCCTGCTCCGTCGCGCGGTCCGCCGGCGACGGGACGCGGGGGTGTCCGTCGTCGAGCTCGCCGTCACCGCGGCGGTCGGCTCCGTCGTCCTCGCCGGGGTCGCCTCGGTGGCGATCGGGGCCCTCGACGCGTCCACGACCATCGGCGTGCGGGCGGGCACGTCGGGCGACGCGCGGATCGCCGGCGAGGTGATCACCCGGAGCCTGCGGGTCGCCGCCCGGCCCAAGGGCGAGCAGGCCGCGCTCGTCGCCGCGACCCCCACCGCGGTGACGTTCTACGCCCTGCTCAACCGGTCCGGCGCTGCCCAGTCGACCGACACCGTGCCGTCGTACGTCGAGCTCGGCTGGAACGGCACGTGCGTGACCCGGCGGGTCACTGCGGGGGTCGTCGTCGCCAGCCCGCCGGTGGGCGGTCCCTACTACACCTGGACGCCGTCCGGGGCATCGACGTGCGTGGTCCGGACGACGACGGCCCCCGCCTACGCGTACTACGCGACAGCCGTGCTCAGCACCGGTGGCGTCGACACGGTCCCGCTCAGCCTCGCCGCAGGCAGCCTGACCGCCGGTGAGCGACGGTCGGTGCAGAGCGTCGAGGTGCGGCTGACCGTCGTCGACCCGCGCAACCCTGCCGTCCCGGGTGCCCCCGTCGTCTCCCGGGTCACGCTCACGAACGTCCTCACCGACGCCGGAGGTCTCTAGATGCCCAGGGATCGTACCGACCAGCCGCCCCGCGACGAGGGCGTGGCCCTGCTCACCGTGCTCGGCACGATGGCGATCGTCACGCTGTTCCTGCTGACGTCGCTCGGCTACGTCCTCGGCCAGTCACCGGTGGCCCGCGAGGACCAGGACGCCAAGGCCGCCCAGGCCGCCGCGCAGGCGGGCGTCGACGAGTACGTCGCGCGGCTCACCGCGAACGACAGCTACTGGACCCTCGGGAACACCGACACGGCGAACCCCGCGTTCGCCGCCGGACGCACGATCCAGGGCTCCGGCGGCAAGGCGGCGTCCTACCGCTACCAGGTGCTCTCGACGGCCGCCCAGACCGCCCGCGACGGCACGATCCGGCTCCAGGCCACCGGCACGTCGAGCCCCGGCAACGGGACGACGCCGGTCAGCCGCACGCTCACCGCGACGCTGCAGCCCAAGGGGTTCCTCCGGTACATCTACTTCAGCGACGTCGAGGTCCTCGACCCCGAGCTGTTCTACTCGTTCACCTACGTCACTGTGGCCGGCTCGTCCTACTGGAACAGCGGCACGTACGGCAACCGCTACCGCTACGTCGACCTCGGACCCGGGGTGCGTCAGGCCTGCGGCGCCTATTACTACGCCGGTCGGTCCACCCCGGCGTTCACCGCGTCGTCGTCGACGCCGGTCACCGTGTGGGACACCACCACGAACGCGGCGACGTCGACGACCCTCACGAGCGGGACGGTGTCCGGCTTCTCCTGCGTGGAGATCCAATGGGCGTCCGGAGACATCGTCGCCGGGCCGCTGCACAGCAACGACGCGCTCCGGGTCGGCGGGAGCCCGCTGTTCACCGACCCGGTCACCGAGTCGAGCTGGACCAACCCTCCGGACCCGGCACGTCGCTGGTGGAGCAGCGGGACGCCGAGCACCGGCACGACGGCCCAGCCCGGCTACTGGCCCGTCTACGCCGCGCCGCTGGCGATGCCGAACGGCAACTCCGAGCTGCTCAAGTACGTCGAGCCGCGGGTGGACGACGTGACCGCGGCGCCCGGGCCTGGCTGCTACTACACCGGCCAGACGCGGATCGTCTTCCAGGGCACGACGATGCGCGTCCTCAGCCCGTCGACGACGAGCGCTCCGTCACGCTGCCTCGACGTCGCCAACCGGAACACCGAGCAGACCAAGGCGATCCCGCCGGTCATCTACGTCGACTCGACGTCGGCGTCGTGCACCTACGGCGCGCTCGGCTACCCGATCGCCGGGGAGTGGCTCGGCGGCGTGACGACCGACTACTCGTGCACCCGCGGCACCGTCTTCGTCTCCGGCACCGTGGGCGGCCAGGTGACGGTGGCCTCCAAGGACGACGTCGTGGTGACCGGTGACCTGCTCACCGCGGACGGGGCGACGGGGACCGACATGATCGGGCTCGTCGCGGGCAACTACGTCTGGGTCTACCACCCGGTCGACGGCAGCGGAGGGCACAGCAACCTGCTCTCCTCGGGCGCGACGCCGCGCACCCTGCATGCCGCGATCCTGTCGCTGCGGCACAGCTTCATCGTCCAGAACTGGCAGTACGGCGCGGCGCTGTCGACGACGACGACGAACAAGCTGACCGTCCTCGGCTCGATCTCGCAGCGCTACCGCGGCCCCGTCGGGACCGGCAACAGCGGCGGCCCGGTGAGCGGGTACATCAAGAACTACCTCTACGACCAGCGGCTGAGGAACCTGCAGCCGCCGTACTTCCTCAAGCCCGACGCGACGCCGTGGCAGGTGGTCACGGTGACCGACGGATGACCGCCCCACCGTTGGCACTACGGTTCTGCGCGTGCTGATCGTCGCGTGCGGGATCCTCGGCCTGCTCGTCGGGTCGTTCCTCAACGTCGTCGTCGCGCGGGTCCCCGACGGGCGCTCGGTCGTCCGGCCGCCGAGCGCATGCCCGGCATGCGGCGTCCGGATCGCTCCTCGGGACAACGTCCCGGTGCTGTCGTGGCTGCTCCTGCGCGGCCGGGCCAGGTGCTGCGGCGCTCCTATCCCGGTGCGCTACCCGCTCGTCGAGGCCGGCACGGCGGTCGCGTTCGGCGCGGTCGCGGCGTGGCTCGGGCCGGTCGCGGTGCTCCCGGCGTTCCTCTTCCTCGCCGCGGTGAGCATCGCCCTGGCGCTCGTCGACATCGACACCTTCCGGCTGCCGTTCGTGATCGTCGCGCCGTCGTACCCGGTCGCCGCGGTGCTGCTCGGCGGCGCGAGCCTCGTGGAGCGCGACAACGGGTCCGCCCTGCGCGCACTCGTCGGCGGGGCCGCCCTGTGGCTGCTCTACCGGCTCCTGCACGCCGTCTACCCCCGCGGCATGGGGTACGGGGACGTGCGTCTCGCGGGCGTGCTCGGGATGTACCTCGGCTGGCTCGGCTGGTCGGCGCTCGTCACCGGCGCCTTCTTCGGCTTCGTCGTCGGCGGCCTCGGCGGCACCGTCGTCGTGGTCGCCGGCCGGGGCTCGCTGAAGACCCACATCCCGTACGGGCCGTACATGCTCGTCGGGGCGTGGCTCGGTGCCGTCTGGGGTCCGTCCGTCGCGGGCGCCTACCTGCGCGCCGCAGGGCTGTAGCCCGCACGGACGCCGTGCCGCGTGACCGTCGGTCATCCGGGGTCCGCCGATCGGACGAAGCGCGCCCCGTCCGGCCTACCACGGTGGCCGCCGTCCTCAAGCGGACCGCAGCCACCACCGATCCACGAACCGGAGCCCGATGCGACCTGCGCCGGGCCTGGTGGTGAAGGGGATGGGCGCATGGCGGGTCGCACGGCCATCGGTCTGGACATCGGGACGTCGGTGGTCCGGGCGGTCGAGCTGTCCTACGGCCGTTCCGGCATCACCCTGGAGCGCTTCGGGCAGGTCGTCCTCCCCGAGGGCGCCGTCCGGGACGGCGAGGTCGTCGACGCCGACCCGGTGACGGCGGCGCTGCGCCAGCTCTGGTCCGCCACCGGCTTCTCCCACAAGCGCGTCGTCATGGGGGTGGCGAACCAGCGCGTCATCGTCCGCCAGCTCGAGCTGCCCTGGATGCCCAAGGACGAGCTGCGGGTGAGCCTGCCCTTCCAGGTGCAGGACTTCCTGCCCATGCCCGTCGAGCAGGCGGTCCTCGACTTCTTCCCTGTCGAGGAGACGACCGACGCCTCGGGCTCCCGCGCACTGCGCGGCCTGCTCGTCGCCGCCGCCCGCGAGACCGTCCTGGCGAACGTGCGCTGCGCCGAGCGCGCCGGCCTCACGGCGGTGAGCGTCGACCTCACCTCCTTCGCGGTCCTGCGGTCGATGGGCAAGCAGACCGGGTCGGACGTCGAGACCGAGGCCCTCATCGACATCGGCGCCCGGGTCACGAACGTCGTCGTCCACTCCGCCGGGATGCCGCGCTTCGTCCGCATCCTGCTCATGGGCGGCCAGGACATCACCGACGCCGTCGCCGACCGGCTCGGCATCAGCGTCGCCGAGGCGGAGGCGCTCAAGCAGACCGCGGCACACAGCGGTTCGTCCGAGGACCTCGCGGCCGTCACGAAGGCGCTGACGGCGACCGCCCAGGAGTTCGTCGACGAGATCCGCAACTCCCTCGACTACTACGCGGCCTCGACGCCGGGCGTCCCGCTCGAACGGATCCTGCTGTCCGGCGGCGGGTCCCGCCTCGACGGCCTCGCCGAGCAGCTCTCGGCGGCCACCCGGCTGCCGGTCGTCGCCGGTGACCCCCTGTCGGCGCTGCGGATCGGCCGCACGGGTCTGGACGACAACCAGCTCGCCTTCGTCCGGCCGCTGGCCGCCGTCCCCGTCGGACTCGCCCTGGGAGCCATGTGATGTCGGTCGACGTCCAGCAGCAGCAGTCCGCGCGACCGCCGTCCCAGCTGGGCGGGATCCGCGTCGACTGGGCGCCGGTGCCGAAGGTCAACCTGCTCCCGCAGGAGACCCTCGACGCCCGCCGGTTCCGTGGCGTCCAGCGGATCCTCGTCGGCGGGGTCCTCGGCACCGTCGCTCTGGCAGGGCTGGGTTTCGTCTGGGCCCTTCACGACGTGTCGGTGGCACGCGCCGAGCTCGACGTCTCGCAGGCGCGGACGGCCCAGCTGCACACCGAGGAGGCCAAGTACGCCGACGTGCCGCGCCTGCTCGCCCAGGTCGAGCGGGCGAAGACCGCCCGCACGCAGGCCCTCGGCCGCGACGTGCTCTGGTACCGCTTCTTCGACGACCTCGCCTCCGCGACACCGTCCACGGTCTCGCTGACGAACGTGTCGGTCGCGATGCAGACGACCGCCGCCGGGGCCGCGTCCGCCGACCCGCTCACGCCGACGGGCCTGGGGATCGTCACGTTCTCCGGCTCCGGGGACCGTTTCCCGGACGTCGCGACGTGGCTGGAGTCGGTCGCGACGATCGACGGTCTCGACGGCTCGACGCTGCAGAGCGCCACCCGCGCGGCCGGCGGCACCGAGGGCCCCGTGACCTTCTCGTCGAAGATCGTCATCGACGAGACCGCGCTCTCGCACCGGTTCGACGGGAAGGCCTCCTGACATGCTGACCAGCCGAACCGCACGTTGGGCCGCCGGGACGGCGCTGCTCTGCGTGGCCCTGCTCGCCGTGAGCTGGCTGCTCCTCGTCTCGCCGCGGCGGGCCGAGGCGGCCGAGCTGCGCGACCAGAACGTCGCGACGCAGACGCAGAACGACCTGCTCGAGGTGAAGATCGCGCAGCTACGGTCGCAGTTCGCCAGGCTGCCCGAGAGCCAGGCCGAGCTGGCCGACATCCTGGCGCAGATGCCCGCCGACGCCGGGATGCCGCGCCTGGTGCGTGATCTCGACGCGATGGCCAAGGAGTCCGGCGTCGAGCTCACGAGCCTCACGCCCGGCGCCGCGCAGCCGCTGGTCCTCGATGCTGCCGTGCCGGCCCCGGCCGGCGCCGGCACCGCAGCGGCCGGCACCGCAGCGGCAGGGGCCGCCGCCGGCAGCGGCGCGGGGGTCGCCGGGGCGACCACGGGAGCAGCGGCCACGGTGTCCGTGGTCTCGGTACCGGTCACCCTCGTGGTCTCCGGGGACTACTTCCAGACCGTGGCGTTCCTCAAGCAGCTCCAGACGAAGATGCCCCGGGCGTTCCTCGTGACGACCGTCCAGATGGCGGCCGGCAGCGGTGCCGGCACGGCGTCAGGGTCGGCGTCCGGCTCGGCGACCAGCGGCCAGGTCCAGGTGACCGTGACCGGCTCGGTGTTCGCCCTGCCGGGGATGAGCGCCGACGCGCTGTCGACCGGCTCCGCCGCCGCGACCGCGACGGCGAAGAGCCCGATGGCCGGTGGTGCCACCGCGGCGCCGTCGGCCACGACGACCGCTCCGGCGGTCGAACCCTCGGCGGGTGCCGGGGCCACGGCGACGGCGTCGCCCTCCGCCACCCCCAGCCGGGAGGACTCGTGAGCCAGGAGCCGCAGTTCGGGTCGCTGTTCGGTGCCCCGGCCGGGTCGCCGTCGGGCCTGCCGTCGACCGCGCCGGCCGACGAGCCGCCCGGGACGCCTGCGGGCGGCCGTGGGTCGGGCGGTGCCGGTGACGGTGCCGGCGGGGGTGCCTGGTGGCGACGCCGGGAGGTCGCCGTCGCGGCGGCCGCCGCCGGGGTCGCCGTCGTCCTCGGGGTCGTCGGCTTCGTCGCCCTCGGCGGCGGCGGGGACGACATCCCGCTCGGCGGTGCCGTCGCCCGCGCGGCGACGCCGACCGCGACGTCCACGACCGAGGCCACGACCGAGCCGACGAGCCGCCCGGGGGGCCGCAACCCGTTCGGCGACAAGGCGGCGGTCGGCGGCAACACGACCGGCACGCCGTCCGTGCCGGCCGCGTCGAGCGCCCGGCCGACAACGGTCACGACGGTGACGAAGACCGTCGCCGGCCCGGCCGTGACGACGACGCGGACGAAGACCGCGACGACCACGGTCACCACCACGGTGACCGCCGACCCGGTCTATCTCTACCTGCGCGCGCTCACCGGGGCCCACGGGTCGGCCGACTTCACGGTGAACGAGGACCAGGTCGACGGTGTCGACGAGGGCGACGCGTTCTACTCGGGTGACATCACGTTCACGTCGACGACGAGCAGCACGTGCCTGAGCGTCACCCACGGCGGGGACCCGTACGCCGTCTGCGTCGGCGAGGTCGTCAAGCTCGGGTGACCTCGCGGCGCCGCTGACCGACAGCGGCCGGACCCCGGCCGGCGCCACGCGGCCGGGCGTCCGCCGCTCGGGCTGGCCCCGGGACCGCCGGGAGGCCGTGGGAGGATCGGCTCATGCTGCGCTGGCTCACTGCGGGGGAGTCGCACGGTCCCGCTCTCGTCGGCGTCATCGAAGGCATGCCGGCCGGGGTGCGGCTGACGAGCGACGACGTCCGCGCCGCGCTCGAGCGCCGTCGACTCGGCCACGGCCGCGGCGCGCGGATGAAGTTCGAGCAGGACGCCGTCCGCTTCCTCGGCGGCCTCCGGCACGGCCTCACCCAGGGCGGTCCGGTCGCGGTCGAGGTCGGCAACACGGAGTGGCCGAAGTGGGAGACCGTCATGGCGGCCGACCCGGTGCCGCCGGAGGACCTCGCGGCGCAGGCGCGCAACGCGCCGCTCACGCGGCCGCGGCCTGGCCACGCCGACCTCGTGGGCATGCAGAAGTACGGCTTCGACGACGCGCGGCCGGTCCTCGAGCGGGCCAGCGCCCGGGAGACCGCCGCCCGGGTGGCGCTCGGCGCGGTCGCGGCCGCCTTCCTCGAGCAGGCGGCCGGTGTCCGCCTGGTGAGCCACACCGTCGGGATCGGCGCCGTGGAGGTCCCGGAGGGCAGCGACCTGCCCGCGCCGGACGACGTCAAGGCCCTCGACGCCGACCCGGTGCGCTGCCACCACGCGGTGACGAGCGCCGCGATGGTCGCCGAGATCGACGCGTGCCGCCGGGACGGGGACACTGTCGGTGGCATCGTCGAGGTGCTCGCCTACGGGCTGCCGCCGGGGCTGGGCAGCCACGTGCACTGGGACCGCAGGCTCGACGCCCGGCTCGCCGGTGCGCTCATGGGTGTCCAGGCCATCAAGGGGGTCGAGGTCGGCGACGGCTTCACGACCGCTCGGCGGCGGGGTTCGGCCGCGCATGACGAGATCGAGCGGTTCGACGGTGTGATCCGGCGACGCAGCGGGCGCGCGGGGGGCACGGAGGGGGGCATGTCCACCGGAGACGTGCTGCGGGTACGCGCCGCGATGAAGCCGATCTCGACGGTGCCCCGCGCGCTCGACACGGTCGACGTGGCGACGGGTGAGCCCGCGGTCGCCATCAACCAGCGCTCGGACGTGTGTGCCGTCCCGGCCGCCGGGGTCGTGGCCGAGGCGATGGTCGCGCTCGTCCTGGCGGACGCCGTCCTGGAGAAGTTCGGCGGCGACAGCGTCCCCGAGACCGCGCGCAACGTCCGTGGCTACCTCGACGGGCTGCCCGACCTCCTGCGCAGCGAGGGCTCGTGACGGCCACTCCTGCCGACGACACGCCGGCGGGCGGGGCTGCCGCCGCCGAAGGCCGCGCGGGAGAGCCGGCGCGGCCGCTCGTCGTCGTCGTCGGTCCGATGGGCTCGGGCAAGTCGACGGTCGGCCGCATCCTCGCCCGCAGGCTCGGGGTCGCGCTGCGCGACACCGACGCGGACGTCGAGGCGCGGGCCGGCAAGAGCGTGTCCGACATCTTCGTCGACGACGGCGAGCCGGTGTTCCGCGACCTCGAGCGGCAGGCGGTGGTGGCGGCGCTCGACGAGCATCCGGGCGTCCTCGCGCTCGGCGGCGGCGCCGTCATGGACCCCCTCACCGAGGAGGCGCTCCGCGGTCACACCGTCGTGTTCCTCGACGTCCAGGTGACCGACGCGGCGCGCCGGATCGGCCTCAACCGGGACCGGCCGCTGCTGCTCGGCAACCCCCGTGCGCAATGGCTGCGGATCATGGAGCGGCGGCGTCCGGTCTACCAGCGCGTGTCGACGGCTGTCGTCCCGACGGACGGCCGCACGCCCGAGGAGGTCGCCGAGGCGGTCCTCTCGGAGCTGGCCCTCGGGGAGCGGGCATGACGGGACAGCACGGCTCGATGCGCGCGGACCCGGCCCGGGCGGGGGGCGTCACGAGGATCCGGGTCGGCCCCGGGCTCGCGGGTGACCCGGCCGGCACCGACGCGTACGACGTCGTCGTCGGCCACCAGCTGCTCGGCGAGCTGCCCGGACTGCTCGGGGGCGCCCAGCGAGTCCTCGTGGTCCACCCGAGGGGCCTGCGGGCCACCGGGGAGGCGGTCCGCGAGGACCTGCTCGCGGCTGGTCACGAGACGTATCTCGCCGAGGTCCCGGACGGCGAGGAGGCGAAGACCTCGGCCGTCCTCGCGTTCTGCTGGGGCGTCCTCGGTCAGGCCGGCTTCACCCGGACCGATGCCGTCGTCGGTGTCGGCGGGGGAGCGGTCACCGACCTCGCCGGCTTCGTCGCCGCGACGTGGCTGCGCGGGGTGCGGGTCGTCCAGGTGCCGACGACGCTGCTGGCGATGGTCGACGCCGCGGTGGGCGGCAAGACGGGCGTCAACACGACCGAGGGGAAGAACCTCGTCGGCGCGTTCCACCCGCCGTCCGGGGTGCTGTGCGACCTCGCAGCGCTCGAGACGCTGCCCCGCAACGACCTCGTCGCGGGGCTCGCCGAGGTCGTCAAGACCGGGTTCATCGCCGACCCGCGGATCCTCGAGGTGCTCGAGAACGACCCGGACGCGGCGACGACGTGGGACGCGCCCGCCCTGCGCGAGCTCGTCGAGCGCAGCGTCGCGGTCAAGGCCCGGGTCGTCACCGAGGACCTCGAGGAGTCGTACCTGCGCGAGATCCTCAACTACGGCCACACGTTCGGCCACGCCGTCGAGCAGGTCGAGCGGTACACGTGGCGGCACGGTGCGGCGGTGAGCGTCGGGATGGTCTTCGCCGCCGAGCTCGGCCGGCTCGCGGGGCGGACCCCGGAGAGGCTCGTCGACCGGCACCGGGACGTCCTGCGCCGGCTCGGGCTGCCGCTGACGTACGCGGGCGGTCGGTGGCCCGCGCTGCTCGAGGCGATGCGCCGCGACAAGAAGACCCGCGGCGACCTGCTGCGCTTCGTCGTCCTCGAGGACGTCGGCCGCCCCGTCCGCCTCGCAGGCCCGGACCCCGCGCTGCTCGTCGCTGCCTACG
>DAIOGQ010000097.1:0-12805 GCA_036745175.1 Kineosporiaceae bacterium | reverse complement strand
CGCCGAGGGCGCGCTGCTCGGCGCCTACACGTACACCCGCTACCGGACCGGCACGGACGTCAAGCAGGCCGTCGCTGCCGTGACCGTCGTGAGCGGGCTCGCCCGCGGCGCGGCCGCCCGGGCGGCCGCGACCCGCGCGGAGGTGGTCGCCGCCGCCGTCGCCGCGACCCGGGACCTCGTGAACACCCCGCCGCTCGACCTCTACCCTGCGGCCTTCGCCGACGAGGCGGTGGCCGCGGTCCGCGACCTGCCGGTCAAGGTCACGGTCCTGGACGAGAAGAAGCTCGCGCGCGGCGGCTACGGCGGGCTGCTCGGCGTCGGCATGGGGTCCTCGCGGCCGCCGCGGCTCGTCCGGCTCGACTACGCCCCGGACGGCGCGACGGCCCACCTCGCGCTCGTGGGCAAGGGCATCACGTTCGACTCGGGCGGCCTGAGCATCAAACCGGCCGCGGGCATGGAGGCGATGAAGAGCGACATGTCGGGGGCGGCGGCCGTCCTCGCCACGGTGGCCGCGGTCGCCCGGCTCGGCCTGTCGGTCCGGGTGTCCGGCTGGCTCGCCATCGCCGAGAACCTGCCGTCGGGCACGGCCCAGCGACCCAGCGACGTCATCACGATCCACGGCGGCACGACCGTCGAGGTGCTCAACACCGACGCCGAGGGCCGGCTCGTCCTCGCCGACGCACTCGTCGCGGCGAGCGCCACCCACCCGGACCTCATCGTCGACGTCGCCACCCTCACGGGCGCGCAGATGGTGGCGCTCGGCAACCGGACGTCGGCGATCATGGCGAACGACGACGCCCTGCGGGAGCGGGTCCACCGGGTCTCGGCCGAGACCGGTGAGCAGTTCTGGCCGATGCCGCTGCCGCCGGAGCTGCGCTCGAGCATGGACTCCCCCGTCGCCGACATCGCGAACATCGGCGACCGCTTCGGCGGCATGCTCGTCGCCGGGCTCTTCCTCTCCGAGTTCGTCGGGACGCGCGGCGGGGCGGCCGGCGGACGGCGCGGCGCGAGGACCGGGTCGATCGACGAGGCGGCCGAGGCGGACGACGCGGCGGACGGCCCGATCCCGTGGGCGCACCTCGACATCGCCGGGCCGGCGTTCAACACAGGTAAGGCGTTCGGCTACACGCCGGTCGGCGGCACCGGCGTCTGCGTCCGGACCCTGGTCCGTCTGGCCGAGGACATCGCGGCCGCCGGCGCCTGACGGGCCAGGAGCACCCGAACCCTCTGGCCGTCCCGCGGCGGCCGGCTCAGCCCGCGTCGGCGCCGTCCTCGCGGCCGGCCGCCTTCTGCCGGGCGTTCCACTCGCGCATCCGCTGCGGGTACCCGGTGAGCTGGACGTCGTAGACCGGGACGTTGAGGTCGCGGGCGAGCCCGCGGACGATGCCCGGGTCCGGCACTCGGCGACGCGTCCACTCGCCCGTGTCGGCGATGAGGACGACGGTCGGCGGCGTCACGGTCGTCTGCGGCTCGACGTACGCCTCGACGCCCGGGCGGCTGCGGACGAACTGCGCGAGGTGCGCGGCGACGGTACCGGTCTCCTCCTTGCGCCGGGCGGCCGGCGACGGTGTGCCGGACCTGCGGCGTCGGAACAGCGCCATGCGTGCGACCTCCCCGGCGGGTGCCGTCCGGACGGGCGGCACGCAGATCATCCTCCCCGGCAGGACGCACCGGCACCAGGGAACGTTCCCGGGCCGCGGTCCGCCGACCGGTCGTCGCCCGCGGCCCGGACCGCTCTCGTCGTCGCGGGAACCGTCCGGACGCGTGGGTCCGCCGGCCCGGCGCTCTGCGGGGTACCACCCGGGTGTGACCTTGTCCCCTCGTGATGCAAGGATGCATAACCGCCGCGAAACGACGCTGTGACGAGACCGGGACATGGGTCCGGACGGTCGGTGCAGCCGTCGTGACGCGGGCACCGAAGCCGTCGCCCGTCGCACCAGGCACGCCGCGCGTGCCTTGCCACGCCCAGGGAGCGCCCGTGTCCGAGACGTCCGCAGGCCAGGTCCACGACCTCGTGATCCTCGGCGGCGGCAGCGGTGGCTACGCCGCCGCGCTGCGCGCCGCGGAGCTGGGGCTGTCCGTCGCCCTCGTCGAGCGCGACAAGCTCGGCGGCACCTGCCTGAACTGGGGCTGCATCCCGACCAAGGCCCTGCTGCACGCCGCCGAGGTCGCGGACAGCGCCCGCGAGAGCGAGCAGTTCGGCGTCCGCGCGAGCCTCGACTCGATCGACATGTCCGGGGTCAACAAGTACAAGGACAGCGTGGTCGGCCGGCTCTACAAGGGCCTCCAGGGGCTCGTCGGCGGCAAGCGCATCACCTACGTCGAGGCCGAGGGACGGCTCGTCTCGCCCGACACCGTCGAGGCCGGCGGGCAGCGGTACACCGGGCGCAACGTCGTCCTCGCGACCGGGTCGTACGCCCGCTCGCTGCCCGGCCTCGAGATCGGCGGCCGGATCCTGACCAGCGACCAGGCCCTCGTCCTCGACCATGTGCCGCAGCGCGTCGTGGTCCTCGGCGGCGGGGTCATCGGCGTCGAGTTCGCCAGCGTCTGGAAGTCGTTCGGCGCCGAGGTGACGATCGTCGAGGCGCTGCCCCGGCTCGTGCCCGCGGAGGACGAGGCCTGCTCCAAGGCGCTGGAGCGCGCGTTCCGCAAGCGCAAGATCGCGTTCAAGACCGGCGTCCGGTTCGCCGGTGCGACCCAGCACGACGGCGGCGTCACCGTCTCGCTCGAGTCCGGGGAGACGATCGAGGCCGACCTCCTCCTGGTCGCCGTCGGCCGCGGCCCGAACGCGACCGGCTTCGGCTACGAGGAGAACGGGGTGCGGATGGAGCGGGGCTTCGTCCTCACCGACGAGCGGCTGCTGACCGACGTGCCGAACGTGTACGCCGTCGGCGACATCGTCCCCGGGCTGCAGCTGGCGCACCGCGGCTTCGCCCAGGGGATCTTCGTCGCCGAGGACATCGCCGGCCTGAACCCGGCGCCGATCGACGAGTCCGGCATCCCGCGGGTCACGTACTGCGACCCCGAGGTCGCGTCCGTCGGGATCACCCAGGCTCAGGCCGTGGATCGGTTCGGGGCCGAGAACGTCGAGACCTACGAGTACAACCTCGGCGGCAACGGCAAGAGCCAGATCCTCGCGACGGCGGGCTTCGTCAAGCTCGTCCGGCGCAAGGACGGCCCCGTCGTCGGTGTCCACATGGTCGGCGCCCGGATCGGCGAGCAGGTCGGTGAGGCCCAGCTCATCGTCAACTGGGAGGCCTTCCCCGAGGAGGTTGCGTCGCTCGTGCATGCGCACCCCACGCAGAACGAGGCGTTGGGCGAGGCGCACCTGGCTCTCGCCGGCAAGCCGCTCCACTCCCACGCCTGACCGACGACACCCGGGCGACGCTGCAGTGCGACGCCCGAACGACGCGCAAGACTGACCCGTAGACCCACCGCAGCAGCCCGGGCCACCACCGGGCGCGACGAAGGAGAAGCCGAACCGATGTCGGACTCCGTGCAGATGCCGGCCCTCGGCGAGAGCGTCACCGAGGGCACCGTCACCCGCTGGCTCAAGAACGTGGGCGACCGGGTGGAGCAGGACGAGCCGCTCCTCGAGGTCTCGACGGACAAGGTCGACACGGAGATCCCGTCCCCGGTGGCCGGCGTCCTCGAGCAGATCCTCGTCGGCGAGGACGAGACGGTCGCCGTCGGGACCCAGCTCGCCGTCATCGGCGGCGGGGTCTCCGGTGCCGTGGCCGACTCCGGCGCCGCACCGGCCGAGCGGCCTGCCGAGCAGCCCGTCGAGCAGCCTGCCGAGCAGGCCGTCGAGCAGCCCGTCGAGCCGGCGCACACCGACTCACCCGCACCGCAGGTCCAGGCCGCCACCGAGCCGCAGGTCGTCGACGCACCGCCCACCCGCCCGTCGTCGACCGAGGTCGACGAGCCGGCTCACAAGCCCGAGGCCCCCGCGCCCGCGGACGGCGCTGACGGCCACCGGGTCCAGATGCCGGCACTCGGCGAGAGCGTCACCGAGGGCACCGTGACCCGCTGGCTCAAGGCCGAGGGCGACACCGTCGAGGTGGACGAGCCGCTCCTGGAGGTCTCGACCGACAAGGTCGACACCGAGATCCCGTCCCCGGTCGCGGGTGTCGTCACGAAGATCCTCGTCGCCGAGGACGAGACCGTCGCCGTCGGCACCGACCTCGTCGTCGTCGGCGGCTCCGGTGGCGGCCGGGCGGCCACGTCAGCACCCGCGCAGGAGGCACCCCGGCCGGCCGACCAGCAGCCGCAGCAGCCGACCGCGCAGACCGAGCAGACCGAGCAGACCGAGCACCGTGCTCCTGAGCCCGAGGGCCCGGGCCTCGGCGCCGCAGCGTCGGTCGGCCAGGCGCCCCCGCCACCCGCAGCGCCCTCGGTCGCGCCGGCGCCGCCGCCTGCACCGGCTCCGGCTCCGGCACCGACCCCGGCCGTCGTCCAGGGCGCGGACGGCGCCGGCTACGTCACGCCCCTCGTGCGCCGGATGGCGAGCGACCAGGGCGTCGACCTGTCCACGCTGACCGGCACCGGCGTCGGCGGACGGATCCGCAAGCAGGACGTCATCGACGCGGCCGAACAGGCCAAGCAGGCGGCGGCCGCCGCCGACGCGGCCGCCCGGGCGCCCGTCCCGGAAGCACCGGCCGTCGCGCCGGCGCCCGCTGCCGCGGCCGCCCCCGCCGCGAGCGTGTCCGCCAAGCGCGGCACCACCGAGAAGATGTCGCGGCTGCGCAAGGTCATCGCGCAGCGGATGGTCGAGTCGCTCCAGGTGTCGGCGCAGCTGACGACGGTCGTCGAGGTCGACGTCACCCGGATCGCCCGTCTCCGGGGCCGGGCCAAGGGCGACTTCGAGGCCCGCGAGGGCGTCAAGCTCTCGTTCCTGCCGTTCTTCGCGCTGGCCGCCGTCGAGGCGCTCAAGGCCTACCCGGTCGTCAACGCGAGCATCCAGGGCGACGAGGTCGCCTACCACGGCGAGGAGAACCTCGGCGTCGCCGTCGACACCGAGCGCGGCCTGCTCGTCCCGGTCATCCACGGCGCCGGCAACCTCAACATCGCCGGTCTTGCCCGCAGGATCGCCGATCTCGCCGACCGGACCCGCCGCAACAAGGTGACCCCCGACGAGCTCGGTGGCGGCACCTTCACGCTGACGAACACGGGCAGCCGGGGCGCGCTCTTCGACACACCGATCATCAACCAGCCGCAGGTGGCGATCCTCGGCACGGGCGCCGTCGTCAAGCGGCCTGTCGTCGTCACGGACGTCGACGGCGGGGAAACGATCGCGGTCCGCTCGATGGTCTACCTCGCACTGTCGTACGACCACCGGATCGTCGACGGCGCCGACGCCGCGCGGTTCCTCGTGACGATGAAGCAGCGGCTCGAGGAAGGTGCCTTCGAGGCCGACCTCGGCCTGTAGAGGCCGCGGCGGACCCCGCCGACCGGCCCGGGCCACCTCCGGCCCGGACCGGCGTGTCGCAGGGACCACCGGCGGGCGGCCGTGTCTCGGCGCGCGATCGGGGGCGGCAGCCGCGACGATGGAACCGTGAAGATCGTGGTCACCGGCGCGTCCGGACTCATCGGCACGGCCCTCGTCACCCGGCTCCACGCCGCAGGGCACGACGTCGTCCGGCTCGTCCGGCGGCACCCGCGCTCCGGCGACGAGGTGGAGTGGGACCCCGAACGTGGCACCGTCGACGTCGACGGCCTCGCGGGACTCGACGGTGCGGTGCACCTCGCGGGCGCCGGCGTCGGCGACCACCGCTGGACCGCCGACTACAAGCGGCAGATCCGCGACTCCCGCGTGCTCGGCACCAGGGCTCTCGTCAGCGCGCTCACGTCGCTCGACCCGCTCCCGCGGGTGCTCGTGTCCGGCTCCGCGGTCGGCTACTACGGCAGCCGCGGGGACGAGGTGCTCACCGAGGCGTCGGCCGGCGGCGAGGGCTTCCTCGCCGACGTCGTCCGGGCCTGGGAGGCCGAGACGGCGCCGGCCGTCGAGGCCGGGATCCGGGTGACGCTCGCCCGGACAGGACTCGTCATGGCGCCGACCGGCGGTGCCTTCGGCCGACTGCTGCCACTGCTCAAGCTGGGACTGGCCGGCCCGCTCGGCAACGGTCGCCAGTGGTGGCCCTGGATCACGCTCGAGGACCAGACGGCCGCGCTCGAGTTCCTCCTGGAGAAGGACGTCGACGGACCGGTGAACCTCGGGGCGCCGAACCCGCAGCGCCAGGGCGAGCTGACGAAGGCGCTCGGCCGCGCGTTCCACCGCCCGGCCCTGCTGCCCGCGCCCGCTGTCGCCCTCCGGCTCGCGCTCGGCGAGTTCTCCGCGGACGTGCTCGCGAGCCAGCGGATGGTCCCGCGCCGTCTGCTCGAGGCCGGCTTCTCGTTCCGTCACCCGGACGTCGACTCCGCCGCGGAGTGGTTGCGCGCGTCGGCCTGACGCTCATCCAGTCCCGTCCGGCGGGCTCGCGGACCTGACCCGCCAGCCGGCGGCCGTCCGGACCAGGACGAGCCGGACGGCACGGGCCTGCGCGGCCGGCACGCGTGCGGCGACCGTGCCGTCCCGGCGGACCTGGCTGTGCGCCGACGTCGCGACCCGGGCCGAGACCGTCAGCGTCTCCCGCGGCCTCGCCGCCCGGTCGACCACCCGCACGTCCGTCACCGTGAACGCCAGCCCGTCCAGCCGCAGCCGGGCCTGCCGCAGCCGGGTCAGCAGGGCGGCGTCGGCCGCCAGGGCCGGCGACCCGGGCTCGTCGGCCGCCGCGAGCGCCGTCGTCGACGCCGCACCCAGTGCGGCCGCCCGGTCGGCTGCCAGCCGCTCGACCGTCGCCGCGACCTCGGCGTCCGACGGACCCACCGCATCGGCGGCCGCGTCCTTGCCGAACAAGGCGGCCGCCGCCACCACCGACCCCCCGGCAAGGGTCGCGGCTGCGGCGAGCAGCGCCGCGGCCCGGGCCCACCGGTGCAGTCGCGCGCGGCGCCGGCTCCGGGCGGCGGTGACGGCGCGCTCGAGGTCCGTGGTGGCGGCGACCGCCGACGCGCGGATCCGGCGCGTCACGTCGTGCGCGTGCGGGGAAAGGTCGCCGGGGATGTCGCCGGGGATGTCGCCGGGAGTGTCGCCGTCCAGGGATGCGCGGTCCTGGCCGGGGTCCGGTTGCCCGGCGGCTTCGGCCCGCGAGGACGTGCCGCCCGCACCGTTGCCCGCCGCGTCGGCCGGTCGCAGCGGCCGCGCGGGGGCGGCGTCCCAGGCGAGCCGCGCGACGGTCGCGGCGTCCGGCCGGCGGGCCGGGTCGGCGTCGGTGCAGAGATCGGCGACGGCGAGCAGCGCCCCTGCCCCCGTCGCCGAGCGGAGCGTCGCGTCCTCGGACCGCGCCGCTGCCGGCACGGCGGACCCGGTCAGGCAGAACCGGACGAGCGCGCCGAGGGCGTGGACGTCGCGCACCGGGTCGGCCGCCGGACCGGGGCCGAGGTCGGCGAACCCGGGGGTGGCCCAGACCGCGACCTCGGCCGAGCCCAGGACGCCGGCGACCCCGAGGTCGGCGAGCAGCGGCCGGCCGTCAGCGGTGAGCAGCACGTTGGCCGGCGTGAGGTCGCCGTGGACGAGGCCGCGGACGTGGAGGTCGGCCAGGGTGCGGGCCAACGCCACCGTGACGGTCACGGTCTCCCCCGGGTCGAGCCGGCCGCGTGCCTCGACCAGCCCGGCCAGACTGCCGCCCTCGGCGAGGTCGAGGACGAGCGCCCGCGTCCCGTCCGGGCAGTCCACGACGTTGCGCAGCCGCACGACGTGCTGGTGCTCGAGCCGGGCGAGCAGCGCGGGCTCCCGGGCCGACGTCGGGTCGTCGGGGCGGCGGCCCACCTTGACCGCGACGCGGTCGCCGGTCGCCGCGTCGCGGGCGGCCCAGACGCGGCCGTGGGCGCCCTGGCCGAGGAGGCGTTCCAGGACGAGTCCCGGCACGAGCGGCGGCCGGGGACGCGAGGGGTCGAGATCCACACCCCCAGCGTGCCGCGTCGCGGCGTTCCGGCGTGCCCGTCATCCACAGGCACCGGTAGCGTCACCAGACGTGACGACGACGCAGGGGTCAGGGCCGCTCCAGGACGGCGGCTCGGCCACCGGCACCGACGACGACGCGCTGCCGGCACGGACCGAGGTCGTGGTGGTCGGGGCGGGCCTGGCCGGTCTCGCGTGCGCGCGCCGGCTCACCAGGGCCGGCGTGGAGGTGCTCGTCCTCGAGTCGTCCGACGGGCCGGGCGGCCGGGTCCGCACCGAGGTCGTCGACGGCTTCCGCTGCGACCGCGGCTTCCAGCTGCTCAACCCCGCCTACCCGGAGGCACGCCGCGTCCTCGACCTTCCGGCGCTGCGGCTGCAGCCGCTCCCGGCCGGCGTCCTCGTCGCCGACGGCGGCCGACGCCACCTCTTGGCCGACCCGCGCCGCACGTCCCCGGCCCGGTGGGGCGCCGTCGTCGGGGGCGGTCTGCGCGGGCCCGGCTCGCTCGCCGAGAAGGCGGCGTTCGCACGCTGGGCCCTGCGCTGCGCGACACGGGACCCCGGCGACCTCCTCACGGCGCCCGACGAGCCGTGGGGCGCCGCCCTCGACACCCTCGGCATCACCGGCGCGCTGCGCCGCGACGTCGTCGAGTCGTTCCTCGCCGGGACGCTCGCCGAGGACGACGGCAGCACGTCGCGCCGGTTCGTCGAGCTCCTCGTCCGCAGCTTCGTCACCGGCAGCCCGGGGGTTCCGTGGGCCGGCATGCAGGCGATGCCCGACCAGCTCGCGGCGGGGCTGCCGCCCGGGACGGTGCGCTGCGGCGTCCGGGTCGGGTCGGTGTCCCGCGGCGGGGTCGTCACGTCGCACGGGACGACCGACGCACGGGCCGTCGTCGTCGCCGCCGACCCGCACGCGGCCGCCGGCCTGCTCGCCCTGCCCCGGCCCCGGATGCGGGCCCTGACGACGTTCTGGCACGTCGCGGCGCAGCCGCCGACGGCGTCCGCCGTGCTGCACGTCGACGGCGGGCGTCGTGGCCCGGTCGTCAACACCGTCGTCCTGAGCAACGCGGCCCGGTCGTACGCACCTGCCGGTGGGCCCGGCGGCCGGGCGCTCGTCGCGTCGACCGTCCTCGGGGACCGCGGGGACGTCGCGACCGAGAAGGCCGTCCGGACCCAGCTCGCCGACGTCTACGGGACGGACACCGCGGACTGGGACCTGCTCCGGACGCACGCGATCCCGGCGGCCCTCACGGCGATGGAGCCGCCGCTCGACGTCCGGCGTCCGGTCGCCCTGGGCGAGGGCCGCTTCGTCGCCGGCGACCACCGGGACACCGCGTCGATCCAGGGCGCGCTGGTGTCCGGCCGCCGTGCCGCGGACGCCGTCCTCGAGCACCTGGGGCTCGCCGTCCCGCCGCGGGACCCGCTCGACGCGGCCGCCGGGTCGACGATCGCGCACCTGGCCTGACCGCCTCAGGCGAGGGCGACCACCCGCCGTTCGGCGGCACTCGTCCGGGCGGCGTCGAGCACCCGTGCCGTCGCGACGGCGTCCAGCGGGTCGACCGGCATCGCGGCCCGGCGGGCGTCCGGGTCGTCGAGGGCCAGTGCCGCCAGGACCGCCGGGTAGAAGTCGCCGTGTCCTCCGGGCTCGGTCGCGACCGGCGTCCGCGCCTGTCCCGCGACGAGCCAGCCGGTGCAGCCGGGGGCGTCGTCGAAGCCGCCGAAGGCCTGCGCCTCCGTCTCGAACTGCGTGACGACGTAGGCGGCGGCCGACCCGAGGACCCGGGTCCGCGGCCCGGGTGCACCGGCCACCGACGTGGCGCCGAGGTGGCTGCGGACGCCACCGGCGTGCTCGAGCCACACGAAGGCCTCGTCCTCGGCGGTCGTCGTCCAGGCGGCGGTCTCGGCGAAGACGGCGACGGCCGGCCCGAACAGGTGCAGGGCGCCGTCGACGAGGTGCGGGCCGAGGTCGAGGAGGATGCCGCCGCCCTGCGACGCGGGCGCGTTTTCCCGCCAGCGGTCCTTGGGCACCGGCCGCCAGCGCTCCCACCGCCGCTCGAGCCGGTGCACGTCCCCGAGGGCGCCCTCGGCGAGCAGCCGGGTCAGCGTGAGGTTCTCGGCGTCCCAGCGCCGGTTCTGGAAGACGGTCAGCGCGACGCCACCGGTGGCCGCGGCCTCGACGACGTCCGCGGCCCGGGCGGCGTCGGTCGCGAGCGGCTTGTCGACGACGACCGCGACGCCGGCCTGGATGCAGGCCAGCGCGCCCAGGGCGTGGACGCCGGTCGGGGACGCGACGACGGCCAGGTCGACGCCCGTGGCGAGCGCGGCGTCGAGGTCGGGGACGACGACCGCGGCGGGCAGGTCGACCCTCACCTGCGCGGCACGCTCGGGGTTCGCGGTGACGACGACGGACGGCGGCGCGCCCGCCGCGCAGAGCAGGGGTGCGTGGAGGCCGCGGCCGGCCGATCCGTACCCGACGAGGGCGACGCGAGGGGTCATGGACCTCAGCCAACCAGAGCCGACCCGCCCGGACCGACCCCACCCGACCCGGACGCCCAGCCGTCGTCCGGAGCCGGCCTTCGTGAGCTCCCGCCGGGTTGTCCACATGGTGGGCCGCCGCGGCCTGTGACGTGACTCACAACTCCTGTCACAGCCGTCTCGTCAGCCCCAGCCCCCGACGGCGACGTTTCCGCAGGTGGCGCCGCGAAGATCCTGCCCCCGGTGTGACGATTCGGCTGCGGAGCGCTGCCTGTCAGTGGTAGTCACCCGCTTGGGTCATCTCCGTGCTGGCGACTACATTGCGCGACCGTGACAGTGGAGAATGCCAGGCCAGGGCCACGCCACCGCGTCAAGTCGTCACGTAAGGTGACAATTCCGGCACCGGAGGCGCGGCGCCCGAGCTCCGGCCGGGGGGCGGCGCGCGAGCGCCGGCACGGCGGGCCCACGGCCCGTCGTCCGCACCCGGGTGCCGCGACCACCTCCTCCCGTCGCGACGACACCGCGTCGCACACCGTGCCGGTCTCCGCTGTCCCGAAGGGACTGGTCCGGCACGGCTGCGACCGCCGGACGTCCCGGCGCGCGCTCCGCCGTGCCCTTGCGGGCAGCGTCGCGGCGGCGGCCGTCGTCGGCGTCACGATCGTCGCCGGCGTGTCCCAGGCGGCCACTCCCAACCTCGTCGACAACCCCGGCCTGGAGAACGGGCTCACCGGCTGGTTCGCGGCTCAGCCGTTCATGATCGAGCGCGTCCGCCCCGGCCACCGGGGCTCCTACGCCGTCCGGCTGGCCAACACCGGCGGGACGACGCGGACCGGGGCGCTCAACGACCTCGTCAACACCGTCGAGGCGACGAAGGCCGGGCACACCTACCAGGCCCGCGCCTACGTCCGCTCGGATGTCGCCGGCCGCACGGTCGCGGTCCGGGTCATGGAGTACAAGGGCACCACCCGGCGTGGCGAGGCGGCCAAGGACCTCGCCCTGCCGGACACCGGGTGGCACCGGGTGTCCCTTCGGTACACGGCGGCGACGGACGGCGCGAGCCTGGACTTCAACGTCCTCGGCCGGGCGCTGCCGGCCGGCGGGTCGATCGTCGTCGACAGCCTCAAGCTTGTCGACGAGGGCGACGGCGGCACCGCCGTGCCGGCGCCGGCCGCCACGGCGACGGCGTCGCCCGCCCCGTCAGCCACGGCCACCGCCGGGCCGACCGCGTCGGCTGCGCCTGCGCCGACGCCGACCGGGACCGCCACGACGTCGGCGAGCGCGGCGCCGAGCGCGCCGAGGTCCCCGGCGCCGGGGCCGAGCACCACGACCCCGGGCGGCGACCCGCCCCCCGCCGGCTGGACGCTGGCGTGGGCGGACGAGTTCGACGACGGCGCCCTCGACCCGGCCCGCTGGACCGCGCAGCACCTGTCGACGTTCGGTGACGGCAACTCCGAGCTCGCCTGCCTCATGAACCGGCCCGAGAACGTCTTCGAGCGCGGCGGCACGCTGACGATCCGGGCCCGCAAGGAGACCACGCCGGTCACGTGCGGGAGCAGCGACGCCCGCTTCCCGGACGGTCGCAGCTACACCTCGGGCATGCTCCGCACGACGGCGTCCTGGACCTACGGCCGGTTCGAGATGCGGGCCAAGCTGCCGACCTCGCCCGGCGACTCCAAGGGTCTGTGGCCGGCGTTCTGGATGCGTCCGGCGGCCGGTGGGACCGGTGAGCTCGACATCCTCGAGGCGATCGGCAGCAGCCCGGGCGGCAACACGGCGCAGCGCATCCACCAGACGATCTGGTACGACTACGCCGGCACGCACCCCAAGGAGACGTTCACGGCGCTGACGGCCTTCGACCCGTCGGCCGGCTTCCACACCTACGCCGTCGAGTGGGACCCGGGCCAGATCCGCTGGTACGTCGACGGGAGGCTCACGTGGAGCCGCACGACCTCGTCGACGGCGTGGCTCGAGCCCGCGTTCAGCAAGCCCTTCTTCATCCGGCTCAACCTCGCGGTCGGCGGCTCGTGGCCGGGCAGCCCGGACTCCGCGACCTCGTTCCCGGCCGACTACGCGATCGACTACGTGCGGGTCTACCAGCGCTGAGCCCGGGGCGGGGCGTCAGCCGGGGACGCCGGTGGGCTCTCCGGCGGGCGCCTGTCCGGGCTCCTCGGCGACGCGCCGTCCGTGCGGCCTGTCCGTCCCGTCGGCCGGCCCGTCGGACGCCGCGAGCCGGCCGGGCCACCAGACCCGGCGGCCGATGTCGTACGACAGCGCGGGGACCAGGAGCGAGCGGACGACGAGGGTGTCGAGCAGGACGCCGAAGGCGACGATGAACGC
>DAIOGQ010000096.1:0-12825 GCA_036745175.1 Kineosporiaceae bacterium | reverse complement strand
GATCGCCGAGCACCTCGGCCGCAAGGCCCAGTCGCTGTCGCCGGCCCGGGACGCCCTCATCAAGAAGGGCCTCGTCTACAGCGCCGAGCGCGGCCGGATCGCCTTCACGGTGCCGCACTTCGGCCGCTACCTGCGCCGGCACGGCGCGGACTGACGTCCGGCTGCTCCGAGAGCGACACGTCCGCGTCCGGGCGGGCCCGGCCCGCCGATCGGGTACGCCGCCCCGCCCCGCTCCGGCCGGCGCCTCCACAGAGTTGAACTCTCAACCGGAATATTTTACAGTTCAACTACGTTACAGACGTCGACGACCGAGCCGCACGTCCCGGACGGCGGCCGGACCCCCACTCTCGAGGAGACCTGACTATGAGCGCCTTTCCCGCCGACCTGACCGGCACCTGGGACATCGACGCCGGGCACAGCACCGTCGGCTTCGCCGTGAAGCACGCCGTCGTGGCGACGACCCGGGGCAAGTTCTCCGTGTACGACGGTGGTGCGACGATCGACGCCGCGAACCCCGAGGCGTCCTCGATCTGGGTGGACATCGACGCCGCGAGCGTCGACACGGGCAACGACCAGCGGGACGACCACCTCAGGAGCGCCGACTTCTGGCACGCCGAGACGAACCCGAAGATCAGCTACCGCAGCAGCTCCGTGCAGGTCGTCGGTTCCGACGTCGTCACGACGGGCGACCTGACGATCGGCGGCAAGACCGCGCCGGTCGAGATCACGTGGGAGTTCGGCGGCGTCGCCAAGGACCCGTGGGGCAGCGTGAAGGCCGGCTTCGAGGGCACGGCCACGGTGAACCGCAGCGACTGGGGACTCACCTGGAACGCGGCGCTGGAGACCGGCGGCTTCCTCATCTCCGACAAGGTCAAGCTCGTCCTCGAGATCGAGGCCGGCAAGAAGGCCGACGCCTGAGCCACACCACCACCGAGCGTCGCCCGACTCCGGCAGAAGACTTCCGCGGCACCCTGCCGCGGAAGTCTTCTGTCGCAGACGTGGTCCCGGCGAGCAGCGCATCCCCCCGATCCGGCGCACACCGTCACCGCGGTCAGCGGGCCCGCAGCCGCCACGCCCCGACCACGGACAGCCCGGCCGTGCCGACGGCCACCGCGAAGGCTGCCAGGTAGGGCGTCGGGCCTGCCGCGTCGTCCGGCCCGAGCCCGGCCGGGAGCAGGGCCGCGAAGAGCGCGCCGGCCAGGGCGATGACGAGCGCCGACGTGAGCGCCTCGCTCGTCGTCAGTGCCGCACTGGCCTCGCCCTGCCGTTCCGGCTGGGCCAGGTGCAGCGTGAGCAGGGAGGTCGACGCGTAGACGAGCCCCATCCCGCCACCGGCGAACGCCCAGCCGGCCACGACGACCAGCCCGCTGCTCCCGGGCAGCGCCGCGACGAGCACGAGCGACGTCCCGACGAGCAGCAGCGCCGTCCCGACCCGCGCGTAGCCGTACCGGCGCTCGACCTCGGGCACCCGGCCCTGCACCCACGACGTCGTCGACCAGGCGATGGCGCCTGCGGTGAGCGCGAGCCCGGCCAGGCCCGGCGACCAGCCGTGCTCGCGGACGAGGAGCAGCGGCACGAACGTCTCCGCGGCGGCGAAGCCGGCGCTGATCAGGCCGCGGACGGCGACGACCGACGGCACCCCGCGGGCGAGCCGGAAGGTGCCGCGCGGCAGCAGCCGGTAGGCGGCCACGACGACCACCGCGAGCGCCCCCGCCGCGGCGAGCCGCCAGCCGGGACCGTCCCGGGTCCCGACGACCTGGAGCGTCGCGGCACCGGTGCCGGCGACGGCCGCGAGGGCGATCCGGCGCCGGACCGCGCCGCGAGCCGCCGGTCGCCGGTCGCCCGTGAAGGACGACGTCGGCGGGTCGGGCCGCATCGTCGCGCGGCCGTCGGCGACGCCCCGGAGCGTGAGGACGGCGGCGGGCACGGCGACGAGCGGGACGACGAGGAATACCGAGCGCCAGCCTGCCGTGTGCAGGAGCAGGCTCGCGATCGACGGCCCGACCATCGCCGGCAGCACCCACGCGGCGGCGAAGGCGGCGAGGAGCCGGGGCCGGGCGCGCTCCGGCACGCTGCTGCCGAGCATCGCGTAGAGCGCGACGACGAGCATGCCGCCGCCGAGACCCTGCAGCCCCCTGCCGGCGACGAAGAGCGTCATCGTCGCCGCGGTGCCCGCGACGACGAGCCCGAGGCTGAACAGCGCCACCGCCGCGAGCAGCGGACGCCGCGGGCCGCGGGCGTCCGCCCAGGCGCCGGAGACCGCCATCCCTACGACGGACGCCGCGAGCGGCGCGCCGAAACCCAGCGCGTAGTAGGGCAGCCCGTCGAGGTCGGCGACGACCGCGGGCATCACGGTCGTCACGGCGAGCGCCTCGAAGGCGACGAGCGAGACGAGCGCGACGGCGCCGGCGGTGACGGCCCGGATCCGGCGCGCTTCCGCGGCCCACTCCGCGGCCGATACCTCCGCGGCCGACGCCTCGTGGCCGGCGGCCGCGGCCGGTGCTGCGTCGTTCGAGTGCTTCTGGGTCACGGTCACGAACCGGACGCTAGAACCTCAAGCGCGCTGGAGGTCAACGGCTGCCGCCCTCGGGACCGTCGCCGTCGTCGGGTTCGTCCCCCGTCGTCCGCGCCTCGAGGTCGAGCAGGAGCCGCTTGGCGGCCAGGCCGCCCGCGTAGCCGGTGAGCGCGCCGGACGCCGCGACGACCCGGTGGCAGGGCAGGACGACGCACAGCGGGTTCGCGCCGAGCGCCGCGCCGACCGCGCGTGCGGCCGACGGCCGCCCGGCTGACGTCGCGAGCGCCCCGTACGAGATCGTCGTCCCGTAGCGCACGTCGCTCGCGAGCACGTCGAGCACCGTTCGCTGGAACGGCGTCGCGAGCGCCGGGTCGACGGGGACGTCGAAGCGCCGGCGCCGGCCGGCGAGGTAGTCGTCGAGCTCACGCCGCACGGCGTCGAGCGCCGTCCCGCCGCGCAGCACGCGGGGCGACACCTTGGCCGCGAGCCGGCCGAGCACCGTGTCGGCGCTCGCGTCGTCCGGGGCGTACGTCGAGGCGAGCAGCGTGCCGTCGGAGTGGGCGGCGAAGAGCATCCGGCCGAGCGGGGTGTCGTCCACGAGGTAGACGACGTCTCCCTCGGTGAGCACGGGCGGGCGGACGGTCGGTTCGTAGCCCCGCAGGGCCAGCTCGATCGGGTCGTTCACGAGGACACCTCCTGGAGGTGCTGGGAGTGGTTCGCTCGCAGGGTCGCGAGCGCGTCGGAGACGAGGCGGCGGGTCGCCCCGGGTGTCGTGCCGAGGGCCCGGGCCAGCTGCGCATGGTCGAGGTCGGCGACGTACCGCAGGGCGATCGCGGTGCGCTGCCGGTCGGGCAGGGCGCGGACGGCGTCCCACAGGTCGCCGTCCGGAAGCAGGTCCCCCGGCAGTGGTGCCCCGTCGGGCCGCTCGGGGACCTCGCAGACCGGGACCGCACGCCGGGCCCGGGCCCGGTGGACGTCCGTGGCGCACCGTGCGGTGACGGTCATCAGCCACCCCTTGAGGTTGGCAGCCGACCGCAGGCCCGGGTAGGCGGCAAGCGCCTGGGTCCAGGCCTGCTGAGCGACGTCGTCGGCGTCGACCGGACCGGCGAGGGCGTGCGCGAGGCGCGCGACGTCACGCCAGTGCGCGTCGACGAGATGCTGGAAGGGCGGCAGGCTCACGGTTGTTCAACGCTAGCCGTGCGGCTCGTGTGAGCCCGGCGCGCGTCCCGCGGCCGCGGCGGAGGACTTCGGACCCGGACCACGGCCACCCGGCACGGCGTCTGATCGAGCCGTGGGGCGGCACGCCCCGATGACCTGCACCTGGGCCGCGGCCGCCCGGCGGAGGTCATCGCCATGGCACGCACCTACGTCGTGACGGGGTCGGCATCCGGTATCGGCCGCGCGACCGTCGACCTGCTCCTGGGCCGTGGCGCCCGGGTCGTTGGCGTCGACCGGCACGACGCGGACGTCGTCGCCGACCTCTCGACGCCCGCCGGGCGCACGGCGCTTGTCGGCGCCGTCCACGACCGGACCGGCGGCACCCTCGACGCCGTCATCGCGTGCGCCGGCCTCGCCCTGCCGGAGCCGGTCACGGTGAGCGTCAACTACTTCGGCACGGTCGCGACGCTCGTCGGACTGCGCCCGATGCTCGCGGCCGGGGTCGACCCGCGGGCGGCCCTCGTGTCCTCCATGGCGTCGTTCATGCCGACGGACGCGATCCTCGTCGACGCCTGCCTCGACGGTGACGAACCGCACGCCCTCGACGTCGCCTCGAAGCTCGCGACGAGCGAGGAGAGCTCCGGCCTCGTCTACTCCTCGACGAAGGCCGCACTGAACCGCTGGCTGCGCCGGACCGCCGCGACCCCGGACTGGGCCGGTGCCGGCATCCCGCTCAACGCCGTCGGCCCGGGTGTGGTCCTCACCCCGATGACACAGGGCTGGACGAGCACCCCGGAGGGTCGGGCCTACCTCGACGAAGCAGTCCCGATGCCGCTCACCGGCTACGCACGGCCCGAGCAGGTCGCCGTCCTGCTGGCGTACCTCGCGTCGCCGGAGAACTCGCTCGTCACCGGTCAGGTCGTCTTCGCGGACGGCGGCTCGGACGTCGTCCTTCGTGGTGAGCACGCCTGGTGAGACACACTGGGTGAGACCGCGGGGCGACGCGCCGTCCGGTCGAGGCGAACGGACGGCGCACCGCCCCCCGGTGTGCGAGCCTTGCGCGCGTGGTCACGCAGCAGATGCGTGTCGTCGCGCACCGCGGTGCCAGCGAGACCGAGCCCGAGCACACCCTTGCCGCCTACACCCACGCGATCGAGGTGGGTGCGGACGGCGTGGAGTGCGACGTCCGGCTGACCGCCGACGGGCACCTCGTCTGCGTCCACGACCGCACCGTCGACCGGACGTCGAACGGCAGCGGCCTGGTATCGACGCTCGAGCTCACCGACCTCGAGGGACTCGACTGGGGCTCGTGGCGGCGGCTGGCGCGCGCAGCGGGTGCACAGCCCGACATCCCGGACGTCGTCGAGGCCGGCGACCGCGCCCACCTGCTGACGCTCAAACGGCTGCTGTCGCTCGTGGCCGACTCGGGGCGCCGCGTCGAGGTCGCGATCGAGACCAAGCACCCGACCCGCTACGGCGGGCTCGTCGAGCGCGCGCTCACCGAGACCCTGGACCACTTCGGCTGGGCCCACCCGCCCCGCGGGACGCCGCCACCGGTGCGGGTCATGAGCTTCTCGCTCCTCGCGATGCGCCGGATGCGGCAGCTCGCGCCGGCCGTGCCGCTCGTGCTCCTCATGGAGCGGGTCCCGCTGCCCTACCGCGACGGCAGCCTGCCCCGCGGGGTCCTCGCGGCCGGCATCGGCGTCAAGGTGCTGCGTGCGCACCCGCACTTCGTCGACCGGGTCCACGCGATGGGTCACGAGGTGCACGTGTGGACGGTCGACGAGCCGGACGACGTCCAGCGGTGCGTCGACGCCGGGGTCGACGTGCTCATCACGAACCGGCCCAAGGCCGTCCTCACGCAGCTCGCCCGCGTCTCCGGCTGACAGCCGCGGCCCTGCTCCGGGCCGGCTCACCTGCGCCGACCGCCGGTCGAGACCGGCTGTCGAGGCGGACCGATCAATGATCGGCAGGATCACCGTGGGTGAGATGTCCCGGTCTGCGGCGGCGGCCGGGATGCGGGACGCGCACGCCGAGTCGACGATCGGACGCAGGGAGCCGCTCGGTGTCGGCCGACCATCACTGTATGTCACCGGCAACGATGTCGCCGTGACGCAGCGTCTCGCAACGACGTTTGGTACCCGGCGTTCGAGGGTATGAACTCGGGCGAAGGGCCGGCTGACCGGCGAGTGACGACGAACCACCGAGACCAGCGGCGGGGGGCGACGGATGGACGGCCAGGACGCGTCGCCCGGTTCTCGCGACGACACTCCTCGCCGGGGCACTCCCTCGAGCGTGCTGCGCCTGAAGTTCTCGGCCGTCGCCGTCGGGACCGCCCGTCGCCGCATCCGCGGCGAGCTGGCGGACGCCGGGGTGGCGCCGCCGGTGCTCGACGACGTCGAGGTCGTCGCGTCCGAACTGCTCGGCAACGCCGTCCGGCACGCCCGGGCGATCGCCGGCGGGGTGCTGCTCCTCGGCTGGCGGATCGAGGACGGGGAGGTGACCGTCCGGGTGACGGACGGCGGCTCCGGCCGCACCGTCGAGCGGCGCGAGGCCGGCCTTCTCTCGGACTCGGGCCGCGGCCTCCACATCATCGAGAAGCTCGCGTCGTCGTGGGGCGTCGTCGACCACGCCGGTGGGTTGCGGACCGTCTGGGCGGCAGTGCCGCTGCCGCGCACCCCGCGCCCGGGATTGCGCGTCGTCCGCTGACCGGACCGGACTCGTCCGCTGAGCGAACAGCACGTCGGCCGGCGACCGGCGTGTCGCGCGGCGGTCGCTGCGCCGCGGCGCCGAGCCGCCCGGCGGGACCCGCAGGCTAGGCTCCCCAGCCGTGAGCAAGAAGTCCCGCCGCGGCGCGGCCGCCTCGACCCCGACCCTCGCACCCGGTGAGCCGGTCCCCGTCGTCGGCGGGCGCGAGCCCTGCCCGTGCGGCTCGGGCAAGCGCTACAAGGCCTGCCACGGTCGCGAGGACCGCGAGGTGGCGGCCCGGTTCGTGAGCCGGCCGTTCGAGGGCCTGCCGGCCGAGTGCGACTGGGTCGCGCTGCGCGAGATCGTCCCGTCGGCGACGGCCACGATCCGCACCGTGGCCGCCCACGGCGCCGTCGACGTCCACGTCGCGACGGTCCTGCCGATGGCGTGGCCCGCGATGCGACGGGCGGACGGAGCGGTGTGGGTCGGGCTGCAGACGGCCGGCGGCTCCGGGGACGCGAGCCGGGACGTCGCGGCCGCCCTGCTCGTCGCGCTCGACGCCGAGCCGGGCACCCCGGTCCCCGGCGGCGACCTGCCCGGCGCCGGGCCGCGGCTGCAGGACGTGCTCGACCCGACCGGGGGGTTCGTCCCTGCCGTCCATCCCGGCTTCGACTACTGGCTCGACGGCGTGGAGGACGTCACCGCCGACGTCCGCGAGTCGCTGGAGCGGGCGAACACCGCGGTGGTGCCGACCACCCGGCTCGAGTCCGTCGAGGCCGCGTACTGGTGCCAGGTCGGCGAGAAGCGGCACCTGCGCTGGGTCATGCCGCACCCCGAGGACGTCCTTACCGACGGCATCGCCCGGCTGCACGCGGCCGAGGCGTCCGGGCTCGTCGACGGCTCGCGCTACGTCGGCGCCTTCCGGGCCGACGGCCTGCTCGTGCCGGTGTGGGACCTCGGCCCCGACACCGAGGCGGACGACCTCGAGAAGCCCGCCGCCGAGCTCGAGACTCGGCTCGCCGAGGCGATGGCGGTCACTTCGCCGCTGTCGGCGGACGAGCGCCGCGCGAAAGCCGGCATCGCGCACCGGCAGCTGACCCTGCGCTGACCGGTGCGGCCCGGTGCGGCCCGGTGCGGACCGGTGCGGCCCGCAGGTCGGGCTCAGTCGGTCGACGGGTGACCCTGCTCCGGGTGCCCGAGGACGAGCCGCCGGACGGCGCCCGCCGCGTCGACCTCGACCGACAGGTCCAGCGGCGCGCGGGCCCCGACGAGCCGCACGACCGTCGTCCGCACGCCGTCACCACCGGACGCCTCGCCCACGGTGCACGCGCCGGCGTACGCCGCGGCGACCCGGAGCTGCCGGACCGCGGACGTCACGTCGTACCCCGACGCGAGGTCGACCCCGGCGGGCCAGCCCGGGACCGGTGACGCGAGCTCGGCGGCGACCGCTCGGACCACCCCGGCGAGCGCGGGTGCGGGGTCGGGGACCGGGGTGACCGACAGCGTCTGGACCAGCGGGTCCGGGTGCGGCGTGAGGCGGATCTCCAGCCGGACGCGCCCCAGCCGGCCCCGCAGCCACCACAGCGCGTGGGCAGGGGAGTCGTGGACGGCCGGTGCCCGGGGGTCCCGGCACAGGACGCCGCCGCGGCCCGCGAGCGCGGCGGCGAGCGCGATGCGTTCGCGCCGGACGGCGACCGGCTCGTCGAGGTCGACGTTGTCGGCCAGGAACCGCGCGGCCGCGGTGTCGTCCCAGGCCGTGACGAGCCGCTCGACGGCCGCCATCGCGGCGAGCGTCTGCGGCCAGGGCGTCCCCGGTGCGGGCGCCGCCGGACGCACGGTCGACCGGACGGCGGGCAGCGCCGCCCCGACGGATCCCGCCGGGTCCGCGGTGACCGGGGCCGGCGACCGCCCGGCGTCGAGAAGCGCGAGGAGGATCTGGGTCGCGACCGGCTGGGTCGGCGCGTACGTGCTGTTCGCCAGGACGACGACACCGAGCCCGGAGTCGGGGTGCCACCGCATGTGCGAGCCGAAGCCCGGATAGCCGCCGCTGTGGCCGACGAACATGCCCCGCTGCGGGTCGTGCTCGGCGACGAGCCCGAAGCCGTAGCCGCCGCCACGTCCGACGGCGGGCTCGTCGACGGCCGGGGCGAGCACCCGGGTCGGGATGGCGCGGTGCTGCTGCTGCATCTCGCGCCGCGACGGCCGGCTCAACGGGTGCCCGCCGTCCGGGGCGTCCCGCGGCGGGAACGCGTCGGTGAAGCCCGCGACCCAGCGCGCGAGGTCGGCGACGCTGGAGAAGAGGCCGCCCATCGGGGCGAAGGCGCCGTACGGGTCGAAGGGCACCTCCTCCCAGCCGGTGCCGTCGAGCCCGGCCGTCGCGCCGTTCGCGCCGGCCGCGGCGCCGGGTCGCGCCGGCGCCGGCCGGTGCCCGACGGCGAGCCGGGCCGGGTCGACCTCGTCCGCCCGGTACACCGTCGAGGTGAGACCGAGCGGGTCGAGGACGAGCCGCCGGACGGCGTCCGCGTAGTCCTGCCCCGTCACGGCGGCGACCGCGCGGCCGAGGATCGCGTAGCCGAGGTTGGAGTACTCGAACGTCGTGCCGGGGACCCAGGCGAACGACAGCCCGCGGCGCAGGAACGCACCGAACGCCTCGAGGTCCAGCCCCTGCTGCCGGTCGCCCCACGGGTCGTCGGTCGGCAGCCCGCCGCTCATCGTCAACAGGTGCCGCAGCGTCAGGGCCGGGGAGTCGGTGGTCGGCAGGGCGACGGCGGCGAGGTCGGGGACGTGCCGCGCCACCGGGTCGTCGAGCGCGAGCCGGCCGGCGTCGCGCAGCGCGAGGACGGCGGTCGCGGTGAAGCTCTTCGTCATCGACGCGATCCGGAAGACGCTGCCGGCGTCCGGCCGGCGGTCCTCGCCCGCCCGCAGCGTGCCGGTGCCGCCCGACAACGCCAGCGCGCCGTCCGCGACGACCCCCCACGCGACCCCGGGCTGCCCGCGCCCCGGGCCGCCGGCGGCGAAACGCTCGACGATGCCCTCGACCCGGGCCACGACGTCGGTGGGGAACCTGGCGGCGGTCGGCGCGTCCACGCGGCGAGCCTCGCACACCCTCGCCGTGCCGCGCGGTCCGGTGCCCACGGCGCTGCTGCCCTAGGCTTGGCGGCCGTGACCGCGGACGACGCAGTGCCGGGCGCCGGCGACCCGACGCGGGACCGGCTCGCCGTCGTCGTCCCGGCCAAGGACGAGGCGGAGGGGATCGCGGCGACCGTCCACGCGGCGCTGCGGATCCCCGGCGCCGCGACGGTGGTCGTCGTCGACGACGGCTCCACGGACGACACCGCGGCGCGGGCCGCCGCCGCCGGCGCCGTCGTCGTCCGGCACCGGCGCAACCTCGGCAAGGCGTCCGCGATGGAGTCCGGCGCCGCACGCGTCGCCCGTCTCGACGCCGAAGCCGGCGGCCCCCCGCGCGCGCTGCTGTTCGTCGACGCCGACCTCGGCGCGACCGCGGTGAACACCGCGCCGCTCGCCGCGCCCGTGCTGGCCGGTGAGGCGGACATGACGATCGCCGTCCTGCCCGCCCAGTGGACGGCGGGCGGCGGCCGCGGGCTCGTCGTGAAGCTCTCCCGCGGCGGCATCCGGCAGGCGACGGGCTGGACGGCGTCCCAGCCGCTGTCGGGGATGCGCTGCCTGTCGCGCGAGGCCTTCGAGGCGGCGCGCCCGCTGGCCCGAGGGTGGGGCGTCGAGACCGGGCTGACGATCGACCTCCTCCTCGCCGGCTACCGGGTGCTCGAGGTGCCCTGCGAGCTCCAGCACCGCGTCACGGGCTCCGACTGGCACGGCCAGGTGCACCGGGCCAAGCAGTACCGGGACGTCGCGCGGGCGCTCGCGATCCGGCGGATGCGGCGGGCGGCACCGCTGCGCGTGCTGACCCGCGTCCGTCGTCCCGCGCAGTGACCGTCCCGGCGACCGCGGCGGCGGGCGGGACCGCCCTCATCCGGACGGCGCTCGGCTGCGGCGTGCTCTCGGTCGGCGGGCTCGTGGCGGTCGCCGCGCTCGGCGACTCGGCCGCGGTCCCCGGGCTCGGGCCGGCGACACTGCTGCCGCCCTGGGACCTCGCCGCGACGCCGTCGTCCGGGCTCGTCACCGTGCTGCTCGCCGTCGCCTGGACGCTCGGCGCCGGCGCCGTCCTGTGCGGCCTGGTCGCCCTGCGCCGCAACGGGTTCGTCGGATGGAGCCCGCGAAGCGCCGCGCTGCTCGCGGTCGCCGCGGTCGGCGTCCTCGTCGTCGTGCCACCGCTCGGCTCGGCCGACCACCTGTCGTACGCCGCCTACGGCCGGATCGCCGTCCAGGGCGGCGACCCGTACCTCGTACCACCCGCGCAGTGGCGTGGCGGAACCGACCCGGTCGCGGGCGCCGTCCAGCCGCCCTGGGAGCAGACGCCGAGCGTCTACGGCCCGGTCGCCACGGCGGCGCAGGCGCTGTCGGCCGCCGTCGGCGACGGTTCGCTGCGGCGCACGGTCTGGGCCTGGCAGCTCCTGTGCGCTCTGGCGTTCCTGGCGACCGGCCTCGCGCTCGACCGGATCGCGGCCGGGTCGCGGCCCGGTGCGGCCGGCACGGCGGCGCGGGCCAGGGTCGCCGTCGTCTGGACCCTCAACCCGTTGCTCCTCGGCCAGCTGGTGCTCGGCGCGCACGTCGACGTCCTCGCCGCCGCGGCGGCGCTCGCGGCGGTGGCCGTCGCCGCGCGGCGTCCGCTCGTCGCGGGCGCGCTGCTCGGTGCGGCCGCCGCGACGAAGGCGCCCTTCGCGCTGGCCGGGGTGGCGCTGCTGTGGGGCGTCCGGCGGCTGCCGCGGCGCACCGCCTGGCGATCGGTCGCGCTCGGCGCGCTGGGCGCCGGGCTCGTCCTCGTGCCCGCTCACGTGTGGTCGGGCCCGGCGACGTACGATCAGCTGAGCCAGGCCGCGCGGTTCGTCTCCTTCGCGACGCCGTGGCGGCTGCTCGTCGACGTCCTCGACCCGGTCTACGGCCGGCCGGCGGTCCGCGACGTCGTCGGCCCGGCCGCGGTCGTCCTCGCCGTCGCGTTCGGCGCGCTCCTCGCCCGCCGGGTGGCCGCCCTCGCCCCGCCGGCCCCGCGTCCCGCCCCCCACCCCTCCCAACCGTCCTCTGGTGGGCAAGGGGCCCTTCCCGGCGAGAATTCGGCCCCTTGCACACCAGAGGACGCGGCAGGGCGGGCGATGACGGCCGATGCGGTCCGGGCCCTCGCCCTCACCTCGCTCGCGTGGGTGCTCACCGTGCCCTACGCGTTGCCCTGGTACGACGCCCTCGCATGGCTGCCCCTGGCGCTGCTCGCCGCGTCGTCCGTGCTCGACCTCGCGATGCTCGGGCGGCTGTGGGTGCTCGCCCTGGCCTACGTGCCGGGCCGGGTCGTCGGGATGAGCCCGGACGTCGAGGAGCTCACGCTGGGGTTCCGCCGTCACGTCGCACCGTGGTGGACGCTCGCGATGCTCGTCGCGGTCTCGTGGTGGGCCGCCCGGGCTGGATCCCCGGGGCGTAGCTCGCCCGCGGGTTCTCCTCGTCGTGGAGCTCGAGCGCCCTGACGCTCGCGGCGATGAGGAGCGGGATGGCCACGGTCGCCGCGACGGCAGGGATCGCGGCGCCGGAGTCGTTGAGCGCGAACCCGATCGCCATCAGGACGGCGAACGCGACGAGCCCGTGCCGGAGCACGGCGGAGCGGTCGTAGGCGAGCTGGAGCGGACGGGCCCCCCACGCGACCGGGCGGGCGAGGACGAGGACGACGAAGGCGGCCGCGAACGGCAGCAGCGCGGCGAGCGGGGTGAGGAGGATCCCCAGGTTCTGCAGCGCCTTGCGCTGCACGACCGCCCACGCGCCGCCGTCCGCGACGGTCTGGACGAACCGGCCGAGGTGGGTCCGCTCGACGGGTGGGCGGAGCCAGTCGACGACGGACAGCCCGACGAGGACGACGACGGTGCCGGCGCCGATGAGCAGCGCGCGCCGCCAGGTGATCCGGACCCCGCCGACCCGCAGCGCGAGGAGCGCGAAGGCGGGCACGATCGCCGGCGGGCCGCCGAAGTCGCTGCCGAGCCCCGGGGTCCCGTCGACGACGAGGCACGCGACGCCGATCGCGACGACGGCCGCGACCGCCTCCCGCCGCCGCCCGGCCCGGACGAGCGAGTCGCCCGCGGCGATCGCGGCGAGCAGGCAGCCGGTCGAGAAGAGCGCGAAGCCCGGGTTCGAGAAGCCGTAGAACCGCCCCGCGACGACGGGTTGGACGCCCATCAGGCTCGACAGCACGAGCCGCGACCCGGTGAGGACGTCACCCGCGAGGACGAGCGCGGTCAGCCCGCCGACGACGCCGAACGAACCACCGTTGCCCGTCATGTGGGCCCGCGCCGGACCATCGCTGTGGCAGGTCCCGCAGGTGCCTGCGGTCGCGGAATCCCAGGTATCGT
>DAIOGQ010000095.1:0-12847 GCA_036745175.1 Kineosporiaceae bacterium | reverse complement strand
GCCGAGTTCGACCTGCGCTGCTTCGTCTGCGCCGGGGCCGACGCGGCCTGCCGGACGTGCGGCGGCACAGGCTGGATCGAGTGGGGTGGCTGCGGCATGGTGCACCCGAACGTGCTCTCCGCCTGCGGCGTCGACCCGCAGCGCTACCAGGGCTTCGCGTTCGGGATGGGGCTGGAGCGCACCCTCATGTTCCGGCACGGGGTCGAGGACATGCGCGACATGGTCGAGGGCGACGTCCGGTTCAGCCTGCAGTACGGGATGGGTGTCTGATGCGGGTTCCACTGCCCTGGCTGGCGGAGTACGTCGCGCTGCCGGCCGGCGTCACGGGCGGGCAGGTCGCGGCCGACCTCGTGCGCGTCGGCCTCGAGGAGGAGGGCATCCACGGCGGTGACGTCCGGGGGCCGCTCGTCGTCGGGCGCGTCCTCGGGTTCGCCGACGAGCCGCAGAAGAACGGCAAGACGATCCGGTGGTGCTCGGTGGACGTGGGCGACCTGGGCGTCGAGGCCCCGGACGGCACCCGGCAGCCGCGCGGGATCGTCTGCGGTGCGAGCAACTTCGACGTCGGCGACCTCGTCGTCGTCGTGCTCCCCGGGGCCGTGCTGCCCGGCCCGTTCCTGATCACCGCGCGCAAGACCTACGGCCACGTCTCCGACGGGATGATCTGCTCGGCCCGTGAGCTCGGTCTCGGCGACGACCACGACGGCATCATCCGGCTCGTCGAGTGGGGCCTGGGCGACGCGGCCGTCGGGTCGGACGCCCTGGCGCTCCTCGGCCTCGGCGAGGAGACCGTCGAGGTCAACGTCACGCCCGACCGCGGGTACGCGCTGAGCGTGCGCGGTGTCGCGCGCGACTACGCCCTGAGCACCGGGGCGGCCTTCACGGACCCGGCCGCCGTCGACGTCCCGAAACCGACCGACGACGCGTTCGCTGTCCGGGTCGACGACGCCGCCCCGATCCACGGCGTCCCCGGCTGCGACCGGTACGTGGCCCGGGTCGTCCGCGGCATCGACGCATCCCGGCCGTCCCCGGCCTGGATGCGGCGCCGCCTCGAGCAGGCGGGGATGCGCCCGATCTCGCTCGCGGTCGACGTGACGAACTACGTCATGCTCGCGGTCGGCCAGCCGCTGCACGCCTTCGACCTCGACGACCTCGTCGCGCCGGTCGTCGTCCGCCGGGCGCGGCCGGGGGAACGGCTGACGACCCTCGACGACGTCGAACGCGCCCTCGACCCGGAGGACCTGCTCATCACTGACGACGACGGACGGCGGGTCCTCGCCCTGGGCGGCGTCATGGGCGGGGCCAGCAGTGAGGTCTCGGCGACGACGACGAACATCCTCCTCGAGGCGGCGCACTTCGACCAGGTCACCGTCGCGCGCACCGCCCGTCGGCACAAGCTGTCGACCGAGGCGAGCCGGCGCTTCGAACGCGGCGTCGACACCGACCTCGCCGACCGGGCCGCCGAGCTCGCGGTCCGGCTGCTCGTCGAGCACGCGGGCGGCACGGCCGGCGCCGTGACCGACGTCGACGAGCGGGTCGCGATTCCTCCCGTCGAGCTGCGGACCGACCTGGCGCAGCGTGTCATCGGCGTCCCGCTGGACCGCGACGCGGTCGTCGCTCACCTCGAGAGGATGGAGTGCCGGGTCGCTCCCGGCGGCTCCGGCGGGGACGTCCTGTCGGTGACGCCGCCGTCGTGGCGGCCGGACCTGCGCATCCCCGTCGACCTCGTCGAGGAGATCGCCCGGCAGGTCGGCTACGACGCGATCCCCTCGGTCCTGCCGGTCGCGCCCGCCGGTCGCGGGCTCAGCCACGGCCAGCGCGCCCGGCGCTCGGTCGCGCGGACGCTGGCCGAGCACGGGCTCGTCGAGGTGCTGACGTACCCGTTCGCGACCCCGCAGGTGCACGACGCGTTCGGCCTCGCGGCGGACGACCCCCGTCGTCGGTCGCTGCGGCTGGCGAACCCGCTGTCGGACGAGCAGCCGCTGCTTCGGACCTCCCTGCTGGCCACACTCGTCGACGCGCTGCGCCGCAACGTGGGGCGCGGCACGAGCGACGTCGGGCTCTTCGAGACGGGTCTGGTCACCCGGCCGGACCGGCTCGACGCGGTCGCGCCGCAGCTGCCGGTCGGCGTCCTGCCGACCCCGGACGAGCTCGCGGCGCTGGACGCCGCCGTCCCGCCGCAGCCGCGTCGGGTCGCGCTCGTCCTCGCCGGCAACCGCACGCTGCCGGGCTGGTACGGGCCGGCACGCCCGGTGGACTGGACCGATGCGCTCGATGCCGCGCTGCTCGTGGCGCGCACGCTCGGGGTCGACGTGGCGGTCAGCAAGGACGAGCACGCGCCGTGGCACCCGGGCCGCTGCGCCCGCCTGGAGCTCGACGGCGTCCTGGTCGGGCACGCGGGGGAGCTGCACCCCAAGGTCGTCGAGGCGCTCGGTCTGCCGTCCCGCACCTGTGCCGCCGAGATCGCCCTCGACGTCCTCGTCGCCGCCTCGGGCGGGGTGCGGCGGGCGAGGCCGGTCTCGACGTTCCCCGTCGCCAAGGAGGATGTCGCGCTGGTCGTCGACGACGACGTGCCGGCGGCGGCCGTCGAGGACGCCCTGCGGGCCGGGGCGGGCGACCTGCTCGAGCAGGTGCGTCTCTTCGACGTCTACAGCGGTCCGCAGGTCGGCGCCGGGCGCAAGTCGCTCGCCTTCGCCCTGAGGCTGCGGGCCCCGGACCGGACCCTGACCGCGGCCGAGGCCGCCGCGGTCCGCGACGCCGCCGTCGCCGCGGCCGCCGCCACGACGGCAGCGGTGCTGCGCGGCACCTGACGGACCGGCGACCGGCGCTGACCGGGGGTGTCCACGCCGGTCGTGTCGCTCCTGTCGAACCGGACATCGTGTCCGTATCGTCCCTCGGGTGGCACCCAGCAGGGGCAGGCGCGCGCGCGCCGTCGCGGCCCCGACGCTCGCGATGGCGGCGCTCGCCCTCGCGGGCTGCGGTCTGGGGGCGGACCCGGTCGACGACGACGTCGCGTCGGTCGTCCTCGCGTTCGCCGGGGACGTCCACTTCGAGGGGTCGTCCGCCGCCGCGCTCAAGGGGGACCTGGGGACGGCGGCGACGGTCCTGGCGGGCGCCGACGTCGCCGTCGTCAACCTCGAGACCGCCGTGACGAGCGGCGGCGACCGGCAGCCGAAGACCTACGCCTTCCGCGCACCGGCGACCGCGTTCACCGTGCTCGGTCGCGGGGGCGTCGACGCGGTGAGCATGGCGAACAACCACGGCATGGACTTCGGCCGCGCCGGGCTCGTCGACTCCCTGGCGGCCGCGCGGACGGCGAAGGTGACGGTCCTCGGTGCCGGCCGGACCGACACGGAGGCGTTCGCCCCGATGCGCCGGACGGTGCGGGGCGTCCGGGTCTCCGTGCTCGCCGCCACCGACGTCCTCGACAGCTTCGCGATCGGCTCGTGGCCCGCGACGGCCGCACGTCCGGGGGTCGCCTCGGCCAAGGGCGAGGGCCTGGCCCGGCTCGCCGGCGCCGTCCGTGCCGAGCGTTCGCGCGCCGACGTCGTGGCCGTCGTCGTCCACTGGGGCGTCGAGCGCCGGGTGTGCCCGACGGCCCGCCAGCGGACGGCGGCGCGGGCGCTGGCGGACGCCGGGGCGGACGTCGTGGTCGGCAGCCACGCGCACGTCCTCCAGCCGCAGGCGACGGTCGGCCGGGCGGTCGTCCACTACGGAATGGGCAACTTCGTCTTCTACGCCCGGGGCGGTGCCGCGGCGGACAGCGGCGTCCTCACCGTGACGGCGACCGCGAGCGGTGTCCGGTCGACGGCCTGGCACCCCGCGGTCATCCGCGGCGGACGGCCGCAGCTGCTCGCCGACGCGGCGAAGGCGGACGCCGTCCGCGAGCAGGCTGCTCGCGGTTCGGCCTGCTGACCCTCCCGGACACCGGCGGCGCCGACCGCTGGCACCCTTGGCCGCATGCCCGACGTGACCGACCCGCCGCCCGCCCGCGTCGCCCTCGTCACGGGCGGCGCCCGCGGACTCGGCCGGGCGGTCGCCGAGGGACTCGCCGGCGCGGGGGTCGGCGTCGCCGTCCTCGTCCGGGACGTCGCTCGCGCCGAGCCCGTCGCGGATGCCATCCGGCTCGGGGGCGGGACGGTCGCTCTCGTCCGCGGCGACGTCCGGGCCTACGACGAGGTCGTCGCGGCCGTCGCGCAGGCCGAGGCCGCCCTGGGCCCGGTGGACCTCCTGGTCAACAACGCCGGCGTCATCGACCCCGTCGAGGTCCCGGTCTGGGAGGCCGACCCGACGCAGTGGTGGGACGTCGTCGAGACCGACCTGCGCGGGCCCTTCCACTGCGTCCGCGCAGTCGTCCCCGGGATGGTTGCCCGCGGTGGCGGCCGCGTCGTCGACCTGAGCTCGGGGGCAGGGGCGGCCGACCGGGCGACCTACTCGGCGTACTGCGCGGCGAAGGCCGGTCTCATGCGGGTGGCGGGCAACCTCCATGTCGCCGGGTACGGCCGGGGCCTGCGCGCGTTCGAGCTGTCGCCGGGCACCGTGCGGACCGACATGACGGCGTCGATGGCCATGCACGTCGGCCGGACCGCGTGGACCGACGTCGCGGACATCGTCACGCTCGTCGTCGCCGCGGCCCGCGGCGAGCTCGACGCGTGGTCCGGCTGCTTCCTACGGGCCGGGATCGACACGCCCGCGTCCCTCGCCGAGGCCCGGGCCCGCCCGGGGCTTCCGCCGCTCGCCCGGCGGCTCGCTGTCCTCGCCTACGGCGCGGACGACGCCGTCGGGTCCTGACCCCGCGCCGCAGCCGCGCCCGGATAGAGTGCGCCAAGATCGACGATCCCCCGGAGGCGGGCGTGAGCGAGGCGGCGACGGACGGCGCGGCGACGGGTCCGCCGGTCGGCGTGGAACCCCGGCCGCCGGCGACTCAGGGAGCGGCGGGGCTGCACGTGCCGGCGGGCACTCCAGGCGCCCTGTGGGGCCCGGGCGACCGTCACGACATCCTCCTGACGGGCGCGCACAGCGACGGCTCGGTGTTCCTCGTCGAGTGTCATGTCGCCGAGGGCGGCGGCTCGCCGCCGCACATCCACCACCGTGAGACGGAGTCGTTCTACGTGCTGTCCGGCGCGTTCGGCGTCACGGTCGACGACGAGAGCTTCGAGGCAGCCGCCGGCGACCTCGTCGTCGTCCCGCGCGGCCGCACGCACTCGTTCGCCAACCGGGCCGCCGGCGTGTCCCGGATGCTTGCGTTCTTCACCCCGGCGGGGATGGAGGGCTGGTTCACCGATGCCCTCGACGACGCCGCCGACCGGGACGCCGTCCCGCCGCCGCCGACCCCCGAGACGATGGCGCGGATGCTCGCGATCGGACCGCGGTACGGTGTCGAGTGGCGGATCCCCGGCGCGTGACCGGTCCCCGGCCCGCGGGCCGCTCCCTGAATGATCATGCATGAGCGTGTATGGTCATGCGTCATGGTGCTGAGGGTGGCGGTGGCCGGCGCGAGCGGCTACGCCGGGGGCGAGCTGCTGCGCCTGCTGCTGGGTCACCCCGAGGCCGAGATCGGCACGCTCACCGCGGCGTCGAGCGCCGGCACGTCGCTCGACGCGCACCAGCCGCACCTGCCACAGCTGGCCGACCGCGTCCTGCGACCGACCGATGCCGAGCACCTTGCGGGTCACGACCTCGTGTTCCTCGCACTGCCGCACGGTGCGAGCGGCCCGGTCGCCGCCGCGCTGCCGCCCGACGTCGTCGTCGTCGACTGCGGCGCCGACCACCGGCTCGCCGACCCCGCCGCCTGGGCCGAGTTCTACGGCAGCGCGCATGCCGGCACGTGGCCGTACGGCCTGCCCGAACTGGTCCACGCCGACGGGTCCACCCAGCGTGACGTGCTCTCGGGCGCGCGCCGGATCGCCGTCCCCGGCTGTTACCCGACGGCTGTCACGCTCGCGCTCGTCCCGGGGTTCGTCGCGGGCCTGCTCGAGCCGGACGTCGTCGTCGTCGCCGCGAGCGGCACCTCGGGCGCGGGCCGCAGCCTGCGACCGAACCTGCTCGGCAGCGAGGTCATGGGGTCGATGACCCCCTACGGCGTCGGGGGAGTCCATCGGCACACCCCGGAGATGGAGCAGAACCTCGCGACCGCAGCAGGGGAACCGGTCGCCGTGTCGTTCACCCCGACGCTCGCGCCGATGGCCCGCGGGATCATCGCAACCTGCACGGCGCGGCTCCGGCCGGGTGCGCCGACGGACCCGCAGCGGGTCCGTGCCGCCTGGGTCGAGCGCTACGCCGAGGAGCCGTTCGTCCAGGTACTCCCCGAGGGGCGCTGGCCCCGGACCGCCGACACCGTCGGCGCGAACACGGCACTCGTCCAGGTCGCCGTCGACCGCCGGACCCGGCGGGTCGTCGTCGTCGCGTGCATCGACAACCTCACCAAGGGGACGGCCGGCGGCGCGATCCAGTCGGCGAACCTCGCGCTCGACCTGCCCGAGACCCTCGGGCTGCCGCTCGCCGGGCTCGCGCCGTGACCGGCCTCATGACGCCGCTCGACGTGCTGCCGGCCCCGGCCGGCACCCGCCGACCTCACCGTTCTCGGACGCCGACCCGGCGTCCCTCGACAACGCCGCCGCGACGAGTCACCCTCGTGGGGCGGCCACGGTGCTTCAAGGAGATCGAGTGCGCCTCGTCGTCAACCCCCAGGCGGTTCTCGTCGTCCGGCTCCCCCCGGGTGCCCCGCACCCGGAGTGGGCCGCCGGCCCACCGCTCGTGAGCATCACCAGGACGGCGGACGAGACGAGCGTCGTCTGCGCGACGTCGTGCGTCCCGGACGACGTCCCGGGCCCCGTCGAGGGCCCCCTCGTCGCGGTCACGGTCGACGAGGTCCTCGAGTTCAGCCAGGTCGGGATCCTCGTCTCGTTGCTCAAGCCGCTCGCCGACGCCGGCATCCCCGTGCTCACCGTGTCGACGTTCGACACCGACTGGGTGCTGCTGCCCGCGGCGAAGGCCCCGGCGGCAGCGTCGGTCTGGCGGGCGGCGGGCCACGAGGTCGAGGACTTCTCGAACCCGACCCCCGCGTACGGCGTCCCCGCCGTCACCCCCGGCGACGGGGCCGGGGCCGCGTGAGCGTCACCCGACCGGCCGGCTTCCGCGCGAGCGGCGTGACGGCCGGGCTCAAGGCGAGCGGTCGGCCCGACCTGTCGCTCGTCGTCAACGACGGCCCGCAGCGCGCGGCCGCTGGCGTCTTCACGGGCAACCGGGTCCAGGCGGCGCCCGTCGTCTGGACCCGGCAGGTGCTCGCCGACGGCCGCGTCGACGCCGTCGTCCTGAACTCCGGCGGCGCGAACGCCTGCACGGGCAGCGAGGGCTTCCTCGACACCCACCGCACCGCCGAGCACCTGGCGGCGGTCCTCGGCTGCTCGGCCGGGGACGTCGCCGTCTGCTCGACAGGGCTGATCGGCGAGCGGCTGCCGATGGACCTGCTCCTGCCCGGCGTCGACGCGGCCGCCGCGGCGCTGTCGACCCACGGCGGCGACGACGCGGCCGTCGCGGTCATGACGACGGACACGGTGCCGAAGACGGTCCACGTCGTGCGCGACGGCTGGAGCGTCGGCGGCTTCGCCAAGGGCGCCGGCATGCTCGCACCGGGACTGGCGACGATGCTCGTCGTCCTCACGACCGACGCGGCCGCAGACCCCGACGCGCTCGACGCGGTGCTGCGGGCCGCGACCCGGCGCACCTTCGACCGGGTCGACTCCGACGGGTGCATGTCGACGAACGACACGGTGCTGCTCCTCGCGAGCGGCGCGTCCGGGGTGGCCCCGGCCGCCCCGGACCTCGCGGCAGCCGTCGAGGCGGCCTGCGGCGTCCTGGCCCGCGCGCTCGTCGCGGACGCGGAGGGTGCGAGCCACGACGTCGCCGTCCGGGTCGTGAAGGCCGCCTCGGAGGCCGAGGCCGTCGACGTCGCGCGCGCCGTGACCCGCAGCAACCTCTTCAAGGCCGCCGTGTTCGGCAACGACCCGAACTGGGGCCGGGTGCTCGCGGCGGTCGGGACGACGTCCGCGCAGTTCGACCCCCTGGCCCTCGACGTGAGCATCAACGGCGTCCAGGTCTGCCGGGCGTGCGGCGTCGGCGAGGACCGGTCGAAAGTCGACATGAGTGGCCGCGAGGTGCACGTCGTCGTCGACCTGCACGCGGGGGAGGCCGAGGCGACGGTCTGGACGAACGACCTCACCCACGAGTACGTCCACGAGAACAGCGCCTACTCGACATGACCGATCCTCAGACCGACCCACGAGACGGGCTGTCGGCCGAGCGCAAGGCGCAGGTCCTCGTCGAGGCCCTGCCGTGGCTGCAGCGGTTCGCCGGCGAGATCGTCGTCGTCAAGTACGGCGGCAGCGCGATGGTCGACGAGACGCTCAAGCGGGCCTTCGCGCAGGACATGGTGTTCCTGCGGTCGGTCGGCCTCAAGCCGGTCGTCGTCCACGGCGGTGGCCCGCAGATCTCCTCGATGCTCGCCCGGCTCGGGATCGCGAGCGAGTTCCGCGGCGGCCTGCGGGTGACGACGCCGGAGGCGATGGACGTCGTCCGGATGGTCCTCGTCGGGCAGGTCGGTCGCGAGCTCGTCGGGCTCGTCAACGCGTGCGGCGGCCGCGGGGTCGGCCTGTCGGGCGAGGACGCCGGGCTGTTCCGTGCCGAACGACGGACCGCGCTCGTCGACGGCGAGGCGGTCGACGTCGGGCTCGTCGGCGATGTCGTCGAGGTCGACCCCGGGGCGGTGCTCGACCTTGTCGAGGCCGGCCGCGTCCCGGTCGTGTCGACGGTCGCGCCGGACGACGACGGCCGGGTCCTCAACGTCAACGCCGACACCGCGGCCGCCGCGTTGGCGGTCGCGTTGGGGGCGGTCAAGCTCGTCGTCCTCACCGACGTCGAGGGCGTCTACGCCGACTGGCCCGACCGCTCCTCGCTGCTGCCGAGCATCACCGCGAGCTGTCTCGCCGAGCTGCTGCCACGCCTGGAGTTGGGCATGGTTCCGAAGATGGAGGCATGCCTGCGCGCCGTGGACGGCGGCGTCCCGGAGGCGACCGTCATCGACGGCCGGGTGCCGCACAGCGTGCTCCTCGAGGTCTTCACGCCCGAGGGCGTGGGCACGATGGTCCTCCCTGACGACCCGCGGGCTGCTCCGTGAGCCCGGACCTGCGGCCGTCGTCGGACGCTCCGTCGGGCGCCGCCTGGACGCGGAGGTACCGCGACGTCGTGATGAACACGTTCGGCAGCCCGCAGCGCGTCCTCGTGCGCGGCGAGGGCTGCTACGTCTGGGACGCGGACGGCAACCGCTACCTCGACCTGCTGGCGGGGATCGCGGTCAACGCTCTCGGGCACGCGCACCCGTTCCTCACCTCGGCCGTGACCGCCCAGCTCGCGACGCTCGGCCACGTGTCGAACTTCTTCGCCACGGCGCCGCAGGTCGCGCTCGCCGAGCGGCTCCTCGGGCTGCTCGGTGCGCCCGCCGGCTCGAAGGTCTTCTTCACGAACTCCGGCACCGAGGCGAACGAGGCGGCCTTCAAGCTTGCCCGGCGCACCGGCCGCAGCGGCATGGTCGCGGCCGAGGGGGCCTTCCACGGCCGGACGATGGGCGCACTCGCGCTGACGCACAAGCCTGCCTACCGCGAGCCGTTCGAGCCGCTGCCCGGCGACGTCGTCCACGTGCCCTTCGGCGACGTCGCGGCCCTCGCCGCGGCCGTCGGCCCCGGCACCGCCGCAGTCGTCCTCGAACCCGTCCAGGGCGAGGCCGGCGTCCGCCCGGCGCCGCCCGGCTACCTCGCGGCCGCCCGCGCGCTGACGTCCGCCGTCGGTGCCCTGCTCGTCCTCGACGAGGTGCAGACCGGCGTCGGCCGGACCGGCCGTTGGTTCGCCCACCAGCACGAGCATCTCGGCGGCGGCGCCGACGGGTCCGGCCCGGTCGTCGTCCCGGACGTCGTGACGCTGGCCAAGGGGCTCGGCGGCGGCATCCCGGTGGGCGCCGTCGTCGGCCTCGCGGACCGCGCCGGCAGCCTGCTCGGTCCCGGCCAGCACGGCACGACGTTCGGCGGCAACCCGGTCGCCGCGGCCGCAGCGCTCGCGACGATCCATGTCGTCGAGCGCGACGGGCTGCTGGACAATGCCCGCACGGTCGGTGCCCGGCTGCGGTCCGGGGTCGAGTCGCTCGGTCACCCCCTCGTCGCGGGCACCCGCGGCGAGGGGCTGCTCGTCGCCGTCCGGCTGTCGGCACCGGTCGCGCCGGCCGTCGCCGCGGCCCTGCTCGAGGCCGGCTTCGTGGTGAACGCCGTCGCACCCGACGCCCTGCGCCTCGCGCCGCCGCTCGTCCTCACCGCCGACCAGGCGGACACCTTCGTCGAAGCGCTGCCCGCGGCCCTCGACGCCGCCGTCCCCGCCGTACAGGAGGCGTGACATGTCTGCGACGACCGACCCGACCGCTGAACTGAGCGACCCGAGCGCTGCGCAGAGAGGTCCGTCGACGGGGCCGCGGCACTTCCTCCGCGACGACGACCTGTCACCGTCCGAGCTGCTCGAGGTCCTCGACCTCGCGGACTCCCTGAAGACCGACCGGTTCGCCGCCCGTCCGCTCGACGGACCGCGAGCCGTCGCGGTCGTCTTCGACAAGGCGTCGACCCGCACCCGGGTCTCGTTCAGCATCGGCATCGCAGAGCTCGGCGGGTACCCGCTCGTCATCGACGCCCAGACGACCCAGCTCGGCCGCGGCGAGCCGATCGAGGACACCACCCGCGTCCTGGACCGGCAGGTCGCCGCGATCGTCTGGCGGACCGGCGCCCAGACCCGGATCGACGCGATGGCCTCCGTCAGCCGGGTCCCGGTCGTCAACGCGCTCACCGACGAGTTCCACCCGTGCCAGCTGCTCGCCGACCTCCAGACGGTCCGCGAGCGGCACGGCCGGCTCGCCGGGCTCACCCTCGCCTACCTCGGCGACGGCGCGAACAACATGGCGCACTCCTACCTGCTGGCGGGCGCCAACGCCGGGCTCCACGTCCGGGTCGGCACGCCCGAGGGGTTCCTGCCCGCGCCGGACGTCGTCGAGGCGGCCCGGGCCCGCGCCGCGCTGACCGGCGGCTCCGTCACCGTGACGCACGACCCGGTCGCAGCGGTCGAGGGCGCCGACGTCCTCGCGACCGACACCTGGGTCTCGATGGGCCAGGAGGCCGGGGCCGCCGACCGGGCAGCGCCGTTCGTCCCGTTCGCGCTCGACGAGGCGGCACTCGCCCGTGCCGCCCCGGGGGTGGTCGTCCTGCACTGCCTGCCCGCTTACCGGGGCAAGGAGATCGCGGCGGCCGTCATCGACGGTCCCGCGTCGGCGGTCTGGGACGAGGCGGAGAACCGGCTCCACGCCCAGAAGGCGCTCCTCGTCTGGCTCCTGGGGCGCTCACGATGACCGGCGGTCCGCGGCCGACGCACACCGAGACCCACGCGTCGACGAAGACCGCCCGGCACGGCCACATCGTCGCGGTCCTGCGCCGCACCCCGGTGCGGTCCCAGTCCGAGCTCGCCGACCTGCTGTCCGCGGACGGCTTCGTCGTCACGCAGGCCACGCTCTCGCGCGACCTCGTCGAGCTCGGCGCGGTCAAGGTGCGGCACGGGGGAGGCCTCGTCTACGCCGTGCCCGGACAGGGCGGCGACCGGACGCCGCGCGCCGGCATCGACGCCGAGTGGCTCGACGCCCGGCTGCGGCGGTTGTGCGAGGAGCTGCTCGTCACCGCCGAGGCGTCCGCCAACCTCGTCGTCCTGCGCACGCCGCCGGGGGCCGCGCAGTTCCTCGCCTCGGCGATCGACCAGTCCGTGCTGCCCGAGGTTCTGGGCACCATCGCCGGCGACGACACCGTCCTCGTCGTGACGCGCGACCCGGTGGGCGGCGCGCAGGTCGCCGCCCGCATGCTCGCCCTCGCCTCCCACGGCGACGGTCGTTGACGTCGTCGCCGGGGCCGACCCGAGCCGTCGTTCCGCCAGAAGGGACCTACCAGTGACGCAGGCTCCGACGCACCCCGCGGACGGACCGACCGCCCGGCCGCTCAAGCTCTGGGGCGGCCGCTTCGCCTCCGGTCCCGCGGCCGCGCTCGAGGCGCTGTCGGCGTCGGTGCACTTCGACTGGGTGCTGGCGCCGTACGACCTCGCCGGGTCCCGGGCGCACGCGAACGTCCTCGCGGCGGCCGGGCTGCTCGCCCCGGACGACCTCGGCGTGATGCTCGCCGGGATCGACCGGTTGGAGGCGGACGTCACGAGCGGCGCCTTCGTCGCAACCGCGGCCGACGAGGACGTCCACACCGCCCTGGAGCGCGGGCTCATCGAGCGGGTCGGCCCCGAGGTCGGCGGCCGGCTGCGGGCCGGCCGGTCGCGCAACGACCAGGTCGCCACGCTCTACCGGATGTACCTGCGCGACCGGGCCCGCGACGTCGCCGCGGGCCTTCTCGAGCTCGCCGACGTCCTCGTCGCGCGGGCCGCCGAGCACCCGCACGCCCCGATGCCCGGTCGCACCCACTTCCAGCACGCCCAGCCCGTGCTGCTGGCCCACCATCTTCAGGCGCACGCGCAGGCCGTCGCCCGCGACGTCGAGCGGCTGCTCGACTGGGACCGCCGCGCCGACGAGTCGCCGTACGGCAGCGGGGCCCTGGCCGGCTCGTCGCTCGGCCTCGATCCCGGGGCGGTCGCACGGGAGCTGGGTTTCTCCCGGTCGAGCGAGAACTCGATGGACGGCACCGCGAGCCGCGACGTCGTCGCCGAGCTCGCGTTCGTCCTCGCGATGGCCGGCGTCGACATCTCCCGGATCGCGGAGGAGGTCGTCATCTGGACGACC
>DAIOGQ010000094.1:0-12885 GCA_036745175.1 Kineosporiaceae bacterium | reverse complement strand
CAGGTCGGGGACGCGGATCTGCACGTGCTGCAGGCGAAGGATGCGGTCGGACACGCGGCGGCTCCTCGTCGACGGTGACGTCACTGCTCGAAGCAGAGGACGAGTATCGGGGGGGCAAGTGGGTCAGGTGTGGAAGCGCAGGAAGCGCTGGGCGATGACGTTCTCGTAGTAGAAGAGCCCGCGGCCGAACTGCTCCTCCGACCAGGTGATCATCGGGAAGTCGGGGTCGGGCTTGTAGCCGCCGGTGAAGACCTCGTTGCGGGTGCCTAGCGGGTCGAAGAAGTAGATCGTGTTGCCGCGCGTCACGCCGTGCCGGGTCGGTCCCTGGTCGATCTGCACGCCGTTGTAGGCGAGGATGTCGGCCGCCTTGCGGACGTGGTCCCAGTCGTCGAGCCAGAACGCGAAGTGGTGCAGCGCGCCGTTGGGACCGTTGACGATCGCGACGTCGTGCGGCGAGTGCGAGCGCTCCATCCAGACCCCGAGCTGGTGGCCGTTGGCGTCGAGGACCTGCTCCGTCATCCGGAAGCCGAGGACCTCGGAGAAGAACCGGTAGGCCTCGCCGACCTCCTCGGCGTTGATGAGCAGGTGGTCCATCCGGGGCGGCGCGATGCCCGGCAGGTCGGGCGGCGGGATCGGGGACGGGTTGTGCTTGCCGAGGATGTTGCCGGTCTTGTCCAGGTCCCAGACGAGCTCCATCGTCTGGCCGGACGGCACCTCGAAGCGGATCGACTCGCCCTGGCCCGCGTAGTCGCCGCGGGACAGCCGCTCCACGTGGCAGCCGGCGGACTCCAGGCGCTTCTCGAGGTCGTGCAGGTCGTCCTCGCGCTCGACCCGGAACGAGAACAGGTCCAGGCCGATCCGGTTGTCGTAGCGCAGCCGCAGCGAGTGGTGGTCCTCCTCGTCCCAGCCCTTCAGGTAGACCGAGTCCTCGTCGCGGCCGGCGAGCTGCAGACCGAGGACCTGGGTGTAGTACGCCGTCGACAGCTCGAGGTCGGGGGTCCGGACGTCGACGTGCGCGAGGCGGAGAACTCCCACGGTGACCTCCTGGTCGGCGGATCTCTTGACCGTGACGGTAGGCGGGCCTAGCGTTCCATGGGAAGGACCGCCGTTCCACATGGGGGAACGCAACCGGTTGTCACCCCTCCCTGCGGAGTACGGTGCGAGCCACCCGCGGGGACCTCCCGTGGGCCGGACGAAGGCGAGGCGGCCATGGCGGGACCGGAGGACATGCGGCGGGCGGTCGCCGGCTACGTGCAGGAGATCCACCGCTCCTACGTCGACCAGGCGATGACGTTCCCGCCCGCCGTCCGGGGCCGGATGCCGCTGCTGTCCGGCAGCCGGCTCACCGTCGCGGCCGTCGCCGCCCGCAACCTCCACCTGCTGGCGACCCGGGAGCCGCTCGGTCCGCTCCAGGGTCCCGAGGTGCGCATCGAGGCCGAGTACGAGGGCCTCGTCTGGGAGCTGAGGTTCTACGACTGTGTCGTGACGCCCTCGCTCGGGCTGCTCGACGAGTCGGTCGGCCCGGCGTTCGAGGAGGTCAAGCACGCGCTCGGTGTCACGACCGTCGTGTACCACCTCGTCGCGCAGGTCGGCGCCGGCCTGTCCGGGCACCAGGCCAGCCATGTCGGCACAGGTCTGGCGAACGGGCACTCGGCCGTCGCACGGGACTTCGAGACGATCCGGTCACGGGCGCGCGGCCGGGAGGGGCTCGTCGACGAGATGGCGGGCGCCGCGACCGCCGGGCTGCGCCGCGCGCAGGCGCTGCTCGCCCGGAGCATCGCCCCGCACAACCCGGAGGTCGTGGCGCTCGCCGAGGTGGCCGAGCCGGACCCGGACGCGCTCCGCAAGGCCCTCCTCGGCGGGTTCGGCGGCCGGACCCAGTGGTCGCCCCCCGCGGCCGCCGGACCAGCCCTGGAGGCGGCCGTCGAACCGGCCCCGGAGGCGGCCGCCGAACCGGTCCCCGAGGCGGCCGCCGAGCCGCTTCCCGACCCGGCTGCGACGACGTGAGCACGGTGGCCGTCGACGGCCTCTCCTCGGTCCGCAACGCGGCCCGGCTGCTGAAGGTCTTCCTCAGCCGGGAGGAGTCGCTCGGCGTCTCGGAGCTGGCCCGCCGGCTCGAGCTCGGCAAGTCGACGGTGCACCGCCTCCTCACGACCCTCGCCGCCGAAGGCCTCATCGAGCAGGACCGCGCGACAGGCGGCTACCGGCTCGGCATCGTCGTGTTCGAGCTCGGCGAGGCGGTCCGGGTGCACCTCGACCTGCACGCCGCCGCCGGGCCCGTGCTCGCCTCGCTGCGCGAGCAGACCGGGGAGTCGTCGCAGGTCGGCGTCCTGGACGGCACCGAGGTCGTCTACGTCGACCGGCTCGAGAGCTCGCAGTCGCTGCGACTGTTCACCGAGACCGGGCGCCGGGTGCCGGTGCACTGCACGAGCTCGGGCAAGGTGCTCCTGGCCCACCTGCCGGAGCCCGACCGGTCGGCCCTGCTCGAGCGGTTGCCGTTGACGCCGCTGACCCCGCACACCGTCCGCGACCCGCAGGTGCTGCTCGCCGAGTGCGACAAGGCCCGGCGCCGCGGGTGGGCCGAGGCGGTCAACGAGCGCGAGATCGGGGTCGCCTCGGTCGCCGCCCCGGTCCGCGACGTGGCCGGCACCGTCGTCGCGTCGGTCTCGATCGGTGCGCCGGTCATCCGGCTCGGGGCCGGCCGGCGCCGCGAGCTCGGGGCGCTCGTCGCCGAGGCCGGCGAGGCGATCTCGCGCCGGCTCGGCTGGTCGCCGGAGGCCCATGCACCGTCCGCCCCCAGATCCCTGTCCGGCCTCACGAGAGAGAGCTGACATGCCCCTGACCGATGCGCCCGCCAAGGCGCGCCTGCTCTACGAGGCCCGTCGCACCCGGCAGGCGATCCCGCCGTTCACCGACGCCGACCCCGGCCTGACCATGGCCGACGGCTATGCCGTGCAGAGCGAGCTGACCAGGCTCATCCTCGCGGACGGCGACGCGATCGTCGGCTACAAGGTCGGTCTGACCTCCAGGCCGATGCAGAAGATGATCGGCGTCGACAGCCCGGACTTCGGGCCGGTGTTCGCCTCGACGGTCTACCGCGACGGCGACGCGATCGGCCTGGGCGGCTTCATCCAGCCGAAGATCGAGGCCGAGATCGTCTTCGTCCTCGGCGAGCGGCTCGAGGGCCCGGGCGTCTGCGTGACGGACGCCGCGCGCGCCGTCGCCGGGGTCGCAGCCGCCGTCGAGATCGTCGACTCGCGGTTCGCCGACTGGCGGATCAAGCTCGCCGACACCGTGTCCGACCTCGCATCGAACGGCGCCGTCGCGACGTCCAGCCGGATCGTGCCGCTCGCCGACGTCGACCCGCGCCTCGTCGGGATGACGCTGACCCGCAACGGTCACCTGGTCGACACCGGCGCCGGGGCCGCGGCCCTCGGCGACCCGGTCGCGGTCGTCGCGTGGCTCGCGAACACGTTGGGCGAGCGGGGGATCGGGATGGAGCCGGGGCACCTGGTCATGACCGGCGCCCTGCACGCGGCGGTCCCGATGGCCGCCGGCGACGTGTGGCGCGCGGACTTCGACCGGCTCGGCCCGGTCACCGTCCGCGTCGTCGAGGGAACGCCGGAGGAGGACCGATGACCGACGTCCGCGGGTACGCCGACGCCCTGACGGCGGCCCGTCGTGAGCTGCGGGCGGTGCCGCCGCTCACGGACGCCGCCCCGGACCTCGACCAGGCCACCGCCTACGCGGTGCAGCGCCTGCAGCGCGACGCCGCCGGCCCGCTCGCCGGCTGGAAGCTGGGCGTCACCTCGCGCGCGAAGCAGACGCAGGTCGGCGTCGACTCGCCGATCTACGGCTATCTCGCGGCGTCCGACGCGCTCGACGTCGGCGAGCCGCTGGTCGTCGCGCAGCACATCCAGCCCCGCGGCGAGCCGGAGATCGTGCTCGTGCTGGGCCGCGACCTCGCCGGCGGGCACGTCACCACGGCCGACGTCCTCGCCGCGACGTCTGCGGTCGCCGTCGGGATCGAGGTCCTCGACAGCCGGTACGAGAACTACCGGTTCACCATCCCGGACGTCGTCGCGGACAACGCCTCCGCCGGCCGGTACGTCGTCGGCGCGCCCGTGCCGGTCGCCGGGACCGACCTGCGGCTTGTCGGGGTCGTCCTCGAGCACAACGGCGAGGTCGTCGCGACGGCGTCCGGGGCGGCCTCGCTCGGGCACCCGGCGTCGGCCGTGGCCTGGCTCGTCCGGTCGCTCGCGGCGGCCGGGGAGGGGCTGCGGGCCGGCGACATCGTGCTGTCCGGCGGGCTGACGGCAGCGGTGCCGCTCGCCGCCGGGGACGTCCTGCTCGCGAGCGTCGACCGGGTCGGCAGCGTCGAGCTCGGCTGTGTCTGAGTCGCCGGCCGGGCCGCCGTTCCGAGATCGGCCCGGGCGGCCGCCGGGGCAGCAGCCCGGGTCCGGGCCGGAGGCGCTCGTCGCGCTCCCGGACCTCGACGCCCGCGGCCGGGGCGCGTTCGTCCACGAGGGCCACGCCTACGCCGTCTTCACCCTCGAGGGCGACGCCGGCGGCGGCCGGGAGGTCGTCGTCACCGACGGGGTCTGCCCGCACAAGGGCGGGCCGCTCGCCGAGGGCGTGCTCCGCGACGGCGCGGTCGTCTGCCCGTGGCACTGGTACACCTTCGACCTCGCGACCGGCGCGTGCCGGACGGCGGACGAGGTGTCCCTGCGCCGGCACCCGGTCGTCGAGGTCGGCGGCCGGCTCCACGCGCGGGTCTCGGCGCCCGTCCGGCGCTCGTGGGCGGAGGTCCTGCGCGCCCACGCGCGCGGCGAGGACTGACGGGTCGGTGTGCGACCGGCTGCGCCCCGTCAGGCGGTGCCGTCGCGGCCGGCCCACCACGCGGCGAGCGCGATCTCGGCGAGCCCGCAGCCGGCGACCACGGGCTGGAGGAAGAAGTAGCGCTGCAGCACGACCAGCTGGACCCCGATCCACGCCAGGAGGGTCGCACCGGCGAGGATGCCCGCGACGGCGCCCCAGCGCCGGCCCGACGCCACGAGCCAGGCCGCGGCGAGCTGGGGCACCGCGACGGTCGCGAGCAGCGCCAGCCCGCCGAAGACCCACGACCCGAAGGGCATGGTGTCCAGCCAGTCGTCGGGCATGCCCATGCCGTCGCGCACGAGCCCCACGCCGCCGTAGACGGCGCTGAGGCCGACGAGCACGAGGACGACGGTCAGCGACCACGACGCGCGGTCGCGGCGCGTCACCAGCCACGAGCGCGGGTCGAAGGGGTGGACGGTCGAGGGGACAGGTGCGGACCCGGTCATGACGAGCCTCCCGCAGGACGCCGGCGCGGTCCCGACCAGCCTGCCCCCGTGGCAGGCGGCCGGTCCAGGCCGTCCGTCCCGTCGTCCCGGCTCGCCGCCGGTCAGTGGCGGACGCCCTCGACCTTCGCCTTCATCGCGCGCAGTCCCTTGGCCAGGTCGGGCTTGATGAGCGCCCGCAGCAGCAGCGGGAACACCAGGCCGAGCACTCCGCCGGGCCGCGGCATGTCCATGGTCCGCTCGACCCGGGCGCCCGCACCGCGCGGGGTGACGGTGAACGTGTTGAAGAACCGCTGATCGCCTTCGCTGCTCGTGAGCTCGAGACGGGCGGGTGCGTCGAGCCCCGTGACCTCGACGTCGTTGCGGTGGTCGGAGTCGTTCGGCAGCCAGCCGAAGGTCGTGAAGCGCGTGCCCTTCGCGACGGCGGCGCCGGCCGTCACGCCCTCGACGCGGAGCGGACGCGGCGACCACTCGCTGTGCCGGGCGACGTCCGCCACGTAGGCGAACACCTCGGCGGGCGGTCGGTCGACGTCGACGGTGACGACGGCGCGGACTCGGGACATGGAGACCTCCAGGAGGGTGCGCGATGCCGCTGCCTGCAGGAGCGGCCTGTCGACGTCCCGACGAACGGCGACGGCCCGGATCGACAGGCTGCGCGGACCATAGGGTTGTCGAGGTCCGTCGTCGCACCGAGGAGCCCCTCATGCCGCAGTTGCCCTACGGGACCTGGCCCTCGCCGGTCGGGGCCGACCTGCTCGTCGAGGGCGGGGTCGAGCCGCTCGAGGTGTTCGCCGAGCGCGGCGTCACGTGGTGGTGCGAGTCGCGCCCGGCCGAGCGCGGCCGTCGGGCGCTGCTGCGCCGAGACCCGGACGGCCGGGTCACGCAGGTGCTGCCGGCCGCCGTCGGCGCTCGGACCCGGGCCCACGAGTACGGCGGCGGGGCCTGGTGGGTGGACGGCGGGTCGGTGTTCTTCGCGTCGTGGGACGACCAGCGCCTCTACCGGGTCGACCCGCCGGCGACGGACGGCGTGCACCCGCAGCCCGTCGCGCTGACGCCGCAACCGTCGACCCCGCACGGGTTCCGGTACGCCGACGGCCGGCTCACGCCCGACGGCGGGTTCGTCGTCTGTGTGCGGGAGCGGCACGAGGACGCCGGCGGGGCCGTCCTCGACGAGGCGGTCAACGAGATCGTCGGGCTGCCTGCCGCGGGCGCCGCCGACGACGCCGAGGTCGTCGTGCTCGCCGGCGGCAACGACTTCGTCGCAGCGCCGCGGATCAGCCCGGACGGCGCGCAGGTCGCCTGGGTCGCCTGGGACCACCCGTCGATGCCTTGGGACGCAACCGTTCTCATGCTCGGCACGCTCGACCGTGGGGGCCCGCGACCGGCGCTGCGCGACGTCCGCCGACTGGCCGGTGCCCGGCTCGGCGAGCCCGGCGAGGTCTCGCTCGTCGAGCCGGGCTGGACCCCGGACGGCCGGCTCCTCGTCGTCAGCGACTCCCGGGACGGCTGGTGGAACCTGCACGAGGTCGATCTCGCCACCGGCGCGCTGACCCCGCTGCACGCCGACGACCAGGAGGTCGGTGGCCCCGCGTGGGTCTTCGGCGAGCAGCACCACGCGGCGACGGACGACGGTGCCGTCTGGCTGACCTTCGCGACGCCGGACGACGGCCCCGTCCTCACGCGCGTCGACCCCGACCGCAGCACCTCCGCGTGGCCGCTCGGCTGCGTCGGGTGCGAGTCGCTCCGGGCGGACGGCGACCGGCTCGTCGCCGTTCTCGGCCATGCCGACCGGGGCGCCGAGGTCGTCGAGATCCGGTTGACCCCCGGACCCGGTGGGCGCGAGCACCGCCGTGAACCGGTCGCCCCCGTCGTCCTCGCCGCCGCCGGCGGCGTCCGGCTGCCGGACGGCGCGGTGAGCCGGGCCCGCCACGTCTCGTTCCCGAGCGCCGCCGGCCGGACGGCGCACGCCTGGTTCTACCCGCCGGCCGGTGTGCTCGACGGCGAGCCGCTGGTCGCCGCGGCCGACGAGCGGCCGCCGGTCGTCGTCCACGTCCACGGCGGCCCGACCGGGGCCGCTCGGCCCGAGTTCCAGCTCAAGAAGCAGTACTGGACGAGCCGCGGCTTCGCCGTCGTCGACGTCGACTACGGCGGCAGCACGGGCTACGGCCGGGCCTACCGCCGGCTCCTGGACGGCGCGTGGGGCGTCGTCGACGTCGAGGACGTCGCGGCAGCCGTCGAGCACCTTGCCGCCACGGGGCTCGTCGACGGCGGCCGCGCGGCGATCAGCGGCGGCAGCGCCGGCGGCTTCACCGTCCTCATGGCGCTCGCGACGACCGGGGTGTTCCGGGCCGGCGCGAGCCGCTACGGCGTCGCCGACCTCGCCGCGCTCGCCCGGGACACCCACAAGTTCGAGTCGCGCTACCTCGACGGGCTCGTGGGCCCGTACCCCGAGGCGGCGGACGTCTATGCCGCGCGGTCGCCGCTCACGCACGCCGGCTCGATCACCGCACCGCTCGTCGTGCTCCAGGGCCTCGAGGACGAGGTCGTCCCGCCGGCGCAGGCCGAGGCGCTCGTCGCGGCGCTCATGGCGAACGGGGTGCCGCACGTATACCTGCCCTTCCCGGGCGAGCAGCACGGCTTCCGGATCGCGGAGAACATCGTGACGGCGGTCGAGAGCGAGCTCGCCTTCTACGGGCGGGTCTTCGGGTTCCGTCCTGCGGGCGCGGTCCGCGCGCTCGACGTCGTGTTCGCCGAGAAGCTCCCGCCGCCCGCCTGAGGGCCGGGCCTGCGGGGGCCGCCTGGAGCACAGGCTTGCATGTACCGACTGGTACACGTAGGCTTGTATGTACCAGTCGGTACATCGAGTTCCGGGAGGCCGTCGTGCCGCGTCATCACATCCGTGCGTCCGCCAGGTCCGACGCCGCCCCGGAGGCGGTCTACGCGCTGCTGGCCGACCCGTCCGCCTGGTCCGCGTGGGGCAGGTGGGACTCCAGCACCGTCGAGTCCGCCGACCCGTCCGGCGGGGACGGGGCGGGGTCGGTGCGCCGGCTCACCTCGCGAAGCCTCGGCCGGCGGATCGTCAGCCGCGAGGAGGTCGTCGAGCTGGTCCCGGGCCGCCGCTACGGGTACGCCCTGCTGTCCGGGCTGCCGCTCGAGGGCTACCGTGGGCTCGTCGAGCTCGCGCCGGACGGCGCCGGGACGGCGATCTCCTGGTCCTCGTCCTTCGACGCCCGCGTGCCGGGAACGGGATGGTTCTACGCGCTCGTGCTCCGCAAGGTCCTCACGGACGCCGCGTCCGCCGTCGCGCGGGCCGCCGCGACGTCGTCCGCCGACGCGTGACGGCGCAGCCCTCCGACCCGCCGTCCGGCCCGCCGCCGGACCGGTCGTCGCAGCAGCCGCAGCCCGGACCGCGCGAACGGCTGCTCGCCGAAGTCGTCGGCCACGTCGCACGGCACGGGCTCGGTGACCTGAGCCTTCGCTCGCTGGCGACCGCCGTCGGCACGAGCCATCGGATGCTCATCTACCACTTCGGCTCCAAGGAGGGTCTGCTCGCCGAGGTCGTGGCGACCGTCGAGGCCGGCCAGCGCGCGGTGCTCGCCGACCTCGCGGCGAGCGACGACCCGCCGGCCGTGGCGATGCGCCGGTTCTGGCTCGGGCTCACGGACCCCGCCGTCCGAGAGCACGTCCGGCTCTTCTTCGAGATCGTCGCCCTCGCGCTCCAGGGCCGGCCAGGGACCGAACGGCTGCGGGAGACGCTCGTCGAGCCGTGGCTCGAGGTCGTCGCGGCGCACGGTGTCCGGCTCGGGCTGGACCCGGACGTCGCGCGTGCCCAGGCCCGGCTCGGGACGGCGGTCACCCGTGGCCTGCTCCTGGACCTGCTCGCCACCGGTGACCGGGCCGGGGTCGACGCCGCGATGGACGCCTTCCTCGACGCGTTCCTCCCGGCGGACTGAAGTTGGTGGCCCCGTCGATCGATAGAAGCGGGTGAGGACCGCTGCGGGCGGTCCCTGCGGGCTGCTGCCCGCCGACGACGGGAGACCCGTGCCACGCCAGCGGACCGCCGACCAGGAGCAGGTCGCACAGCTGCTCCGGACGGCACGCGACTCGCTCGGGCTGCCGCTGGCGTTCCTGAGCCGTCTCGACGGGACGACGCAGCACCTCGAGATCATCGAGTCGCCGCTGCCGCTGGTCTACAAGGACGGCAACACCCAGGACCAGGGCACGAGCCTGTGCCAGGCGATCATCGACGAGAAGCTGCCGGCGGTCATCCCCGACCTGCGCCGCTACCCGGAGGCGATGGAGCTCCCCGTGGCGAAGTGGCCGCGGCACATCCGCAGCTACGTGTCGGTGCCGGTGACGCTGTCCGACGGCTCGCTCTACGGGACCTTCTGCGCGGCAGGCTTCACGGCCGACCGCAACCTCGGCAAGCGCGACAAGTCGCTCATGGAGGTGCTGGCCCGCGCCGCCGCCCTCGTCATGGAGCCGGGCGTGCAGGAGAACGCCCGCCGGACGGAGATCGAGAACCGGCTCCTGCCGCTCATCTCCGCGGGCGGTCCCGTCGTCGTCCTGCAGCCGATCGTCGACCTCGACGGCGGGCGCCGCGTCGGCGCCGAGGCGCTGAGCCGCTTCCCCGCGGAGTGGGGCAAGGCGCCCGACGTCTGCTTCGCCGAGGCGCACTCCGTCGGGCTGGGGCACGTGCTGGAGCTGCTCGCCCTCGAGCGCGCGGCCGAGCACCTCGACCGGGTCGGCGGCTACGTGTCGATGAACGTCTCGCCGGGCACGCTGCTGACTCCCGAGTGCGCCGCGCTGCTCGGCCGGCTGCCCGCCCGCCGGATCCTGCTCGAGCTGTCGGAGCACGACCCCGTCGAGGACTACCCCACGCTCACCGAGGCGCTCGCTGAGCTGCGCGCGCACGGCATGCAGCTCGCGATCGACGACGTCGGAGCGGGCTTCTCCTCGCTGCGGCACATCGTCCTCACCTCGCCGGACGTCATCAAGCTCGACCGGAGCATCGTCGACGGCGTCTCGACCGACGGCGTCCTCGCGACGCTCGTCGCCTCGCTCGTCGCCTTCGCGCACGGCTGCGGGGCGCGCGTCGTCGCCGAGGGGATCGAGACCGCCGAGGACGCCGCGCGACTGCTCACGCTCGAGGTCGACGCCGGGCAGGGCTGGCACTTCGGCCGGCCCGGGCCGCCGGAGGCGCTCGGCGAGGCCGTCGCCGCCCAGGGCGAGGTCGCGGTGCCGCCGCAGCGCTCGGCGGACGATGCCGGAACGGGTCGGCACGCAGGTCGGCAAGCAGGTCGGCGAGCAGGTGAGGCCGGCAGTCAGCCTGCGGCGGGTCCGGTGACGACCGGGTCGCCGAACGTGGCTCCGTAGCCCCCGCCCCGCGGACCGAGCTCGGCGACCCAGACGAGCCAGTAGCGGTGCGCGCCGGCCGCCGACCCGTCGAGCGCCGTCCGGCCGGTCGCTCGCGCGTCCCGGCCGACCGGGTCGAGGTCGGCGCCGGAGGTCATCGGCGCTTCGGAGGCCCGGAGCCCGACCGTCGCGCCGGACGACCCCGCGTCGAAGGTGACTGTCGAGACCTCGCGCGCGGTCCCCAGGTCGAGCAGCAGGCCGACGCCGGGCTTGAGGTTCCCGAAGGTCGCCGTCCGGTAGGTCTGGGTGCGCCAGCCGTCGCCGGTCCGCTCGAAGCCGGAGCCGCCGGACGGGTCGACGCTCGAGACGGACGCGTCGATGCCGACGTCGGACGCCCGGGTGCTCCGGCTCGAGGCCGGGCGGTCGTCGTTCCGGCCCGCGACGACGGTGCCGGCCACCGCGCCGGCGCCGACGGCGAGGGCGGCGAGGCCGGCGAGGACCGCGACCTGGCGCCGGCGACGCGGAGCCCGTCCGCGCGCGGCCGGCGGGCGGACGCGGGCCGAGTCCGCAGGAGCCGGGGCGGTCGGCGGCTCGGCCGCCGGCTCGACGGCGACCGGTTCGGCGACCCGTTCGGCGACCGGCTCGGTGACAGCGGGTTCGACGTCAACCGGTTCGGTGGCCGCCGGTTCGACGGCGGCCGGCTCCACGGCGGCCGGTTCGGCGACGGCCGGGAGCTCCTTCGTGTCGTCCGGGGCGCCGGGCCCCACCCGGGGGATCGGCTCGGTCTCGGCGGCGTGCGGTGACGGTGCGGAGGGCACGGGCGCAGTCCTTGCGGCAGGGGTCGGAGGCGCTTCGGGCAGGTCGCCTCGCCCTTCGGCGGTGGACGACGAGGCGTCGGTGTCCCTATTGTCCGGCATCGCGGTGTCCCGCACCGGGCGGGGTCGGCGCATCCGCGCCGGTCTGCGGTACGCGCGGCCGCCAGTCGGCGCCGGTGTGCTCCTTGAAGGCACGCACGGCACTCTTGATCGTCGGGAAGAAGTGCCGGGCCTCGATGGCGTCGGCGAGCCCGTAGCGCTCGACCTTGGCCCGGACCGGGTCCTTGAGCTCGGCGAACACGAGGCGGGTGCCCGCGACGTCGAGGTCCCGGTCGAGCTCGCTGAGCATGTCGGCCGCAGTCGTGTCGACGTCCGTGATCGGCTCGGCGGCCACGATGATCCAGTGCGGTCGCGGCTGCGTGGCGGCGAGCCGCTCGACCTGCTCGCGGAAGACCCGGGCGTTGGCGAAGAACAGCGGCGCGTCGAACCGGAAGATCACCGCGCCGGGCAGCTCCGCAGCGTCCGGGTAGCTGCGGACGTCGTGGTACCCGGGTACGTCGGGCACGTTGCCGAGGACCGTCTGGTAGGGCCACCACGCGCGCCGGAACACGTTGAGGATCGACAGCCCGACGGCGACGGCGATCCCCGGGAGCACCCCGAGGAGCGCGACCCCGGCGAACGCGGCCACGGCGAGCCAGAACTCCGTCGGGCGCTGCCGCCAGAGCCGGCGCAGACCGGGCAGGTCGGCCATCGACAGGGATGCGGCCAGGACGACGGCGGCGAGCACGGGCTGCGGCAGGTCGGCGAGCAGACCCGGTGCCGCGACGAGGAGGACGACGATCGCGCCCGCGCCGACGACGCCCGTGAGCTGGGTGCGGGCGCCGGCGGCGAACGCGACCGCCGTCCGCGAGCCGCTCGTGCTCACCGGGAAGCCCTGGAACAGCCCGGCCAGGAGGTTCGCCGCGCCGATGCCGACGATCTCGTTGTTGCCGCGCACCTCGGCGCCGGCCCGTCGGGCGTAGGCCGACGCCGTCGAGATCGTGTCGGCGAGGGAGACGAGGGTGATGCCGAGCGCACCGGCGACGAGCAGCGCCACGTCGGACGCCGAGACGCTCGGCACGCTCAGCGGCGGGAGGCCCTGCGGCAGCGTCCCGATCAGCCGGACGCCGCGGTCGCCGAGCCCGAGGACCACAGCCGCGCCGATACCGAGGACGACGGCGAGGAGCACCCCGGGCAGCTTCGGGGCGAGCCGCTGGGAGGCGACGATGACGACGAAGGCGGCAAGGCCGATGCCGGCCGCGGCCGTCACCGCCTCGCCGTCCCCGATCGCCCGGACGAAGCCCGTCGCCTCGCCGACCATGCCGTCGGCCTCGAACCGGAAGCCGAACAGCTTG
>DAIOGQ010000093.1:0-12992 GCA_036745175.1 Kineosporiaceae bacterium | reverse complement strand
CCGGGACGCCGTTCCGGTCCGACACGAGCCCGATCCCGTTCGTCGAGTACGAGCCCGACGCCGGCGGCGTCCGGCGTTCGCGGGCCGACCACACGTACGGCTACGGCGACGCGCTGCGCGACGGCGTGGTCCGGCCGGTGCTCTTCCTGTCCTACTCGGGCCAGATGCGGTGGCGGACCAAGGCGGGCGACGAGATCGCCGCCAACCTCGGCGAGCCGCTCACGAAGGACGTCACCGCCCAGGCCTGGCGGACGGCGCTCGACCCGACGGGCGAGTGGATCCCGTCGGTGCTCGCCGCGGCCGACCGCCGGCTCACCGAGGTGCGCCGCGGTGTCCCGGACGCCGGCGGCCTCGTCATCGCGACCGACCGGACCGTCGCCCGCGCGTACGCCCGGATCCTGCACGAGGTCAGCGGCGAGAAGCCGGTCGTCGTGCTCTCGGACGACGCGGGTGCCTCCGACCGGATCGAGGCGTTCGGCGGCGGCGACCAGCGCTGGATGGTCGCGGTGCGGATGGTGTCGGAGGGCGTCGACGTCCCCCGGCTCGCCGTCGGGGTCTACGCGACGTCGACCGCGACCCCGCTCTTCTTCGCCCAGGCCGTCGGCCGGTTCGTCCGGGCCCGCCGTCGCGGCGAGACCGCGTCGATCTTCCTGCCGAGCGTGCCGCTCCTGCTGAGCCTCGCCGGCGAGCTCGAGGTCGAGCGGGACCACGCGCTCGACCGGCCGCGCACGGACGACGAGGAGTGGTCGCCGCAGGACGCCCTGCTCGCCGAGGCGAACCGCGAGGAGAAGGCGTCCGACGCCCTCGACGACGGTGCCTTCGAGGCGCTCGAGGCGCAGGCGACGTTCGACCGCGTGCTGTTCGACAAGCAGGAGTTCGGCACCGCGGCCGAGGTCGGCAGCGACGAGGAGCAGGACTTCCTCGGGATCCCCGGGCTGCTCGAGCCGGAGCAGGTGACCACCCTGCTGCGTCAGCGGCAGGCCGACCAGATCGCCGCCCGGAGCAAGAAGGCCGGTGCGGCCGCGGACGGCGGCGGTCGTGTGGTCGAGGTCTCGATGCACCGCGAGCTGACGGCGCTGCGCAAGGAGCTGCACAGCCTCGTCGGGGCGTGGGCCCGCCGGACCTCGCAGCCGCACGCGACCGTCCACGCGGCCCTTCGGTCCGCGGGCGGGGGACCCGAGGTCCCGAAGGCGAGCGCCGACGAGCTCCGTGGCCGGATCGAGACTCTCCGTAGATGGTTCATCGGCAAAAAGTAACCATCTCGCTGTGCGAGGCCCTCGAAAGATGAGAACCTCAGGCTGTGGAACCCGGTCTGTCCGTCGTCGTCGCCGCGCACGAGGTCGCGCCGTACCTCACGGCGTGCCTCGAGTCGGTCGCCGGGCAGACGGTCGCGACCGACGTCGAGGTCGTCGTCGTCGTCGGCGACCCGGACGACGAGACCGGCCGGAAGGCCGCGGCCGCGGTGGCCCGCCGGCCCGGCTGGCGGCTGGTCGTCAGCGACCCGGCGCTCGGCCCCGGCGGTGCCCGCAACGCCGGCGTCGCCGTGGCGAGCGGTCGCTGGCTGGCGTTCCTCGACGGCGACGACCTCCTCCCGCGGCGGGCCTACGAGCGGCTCGTGAGCCAGTCGCTGCGGACCGGCTCGGACCTCGTCGTCGGCGGCGTCCGGCGGTGGGACGGCACGGCACTGTCGACGACGCTGCTCCACCGGCTCGCCCTGTCCGAACCGATGAGCCGGGGCCACGTCACGCGCGACACCCGGCTCGTCTACGACAGCTGCGTCTGGAACAAGATCATCCTTCGCTCGACGTGGGACGCCGCCGGGATCACCTTTCCCGAGGCCGTCGTCTACGAGGACCTGCCGGTCGCGTTCGCGATGCACGTCGCGGCCGGTGCGACCGACGTCGTCACCGACCCGGTCTACCTGTGGCGACGCCGGACGGGCCCGGACCGTTCCATCACCCAGCGCCTCGACGAGCGCGCGAGCCTCGAGCAACGCTGGGCAGCGCTGCAGAGCATCGACGCGCTCGCGGTCGCGACCGGCGTCCGGTCGTTGCGCGACGTGCACGACGCGAAGGTCGTCGACATCGACCTGCGGCGGATGGTCGCGTTCCTGCCCGCGGCGAGCGCCGGCTACCGCGTCCGCTTCCTCGACCTGGCGCGGGAGTTCCTCGCGCACGTGCCGGAGGACGTCCTCGCCGAGCGGGACGCGTTGCGGCGCCTCGTCGTCGAGGCCGTCCTGGACGGCGACGTCGACACGCTCCTCGACCTCGCCGTCGCCCGGAACGTCGAGGCCCGGCCGGACGGTGTCGCGCGGCTCGCGCTGCTGGGTCCCGACATGCGGCTCCAGGCGAAGATGCACAGCCGGGGGATGCTCACCGGTCTGCCGTGGATGCGCAGCACGGCCAACCGGGTCGCCTACCACCTGCTGCCCGGCAAGGTGGGGGAGCAGGCGGCCGACGTGCGGTACAGCCGCGAGTACGTCGACGACGTCCTGTCGATCTAGCCGGGCGCCGACGGCGTCCCGTCCCGGCGGCCGACGCCGGTCGGTCGCGTGCCGGTCGGTCGCGTGCCGGGTCTGCCGGGTCAGCCGCGTGCGTTGGCGCGGTCGAGGTCGTCGGGGAAGTCGACCTCGACGGCGAAGTGCGCGGTGATGTCGACCGGCACCACCTCGAGGCCGCCGACCGAGATCGCCGTCTCGAGGCCCCGCTCGAAGTAGTCCTGGTCCTCGCAGGCGGCGAGGTGCTCGACGAGCAGCGCCTTGTCCCGGCCGGCGACGTAGTTGATCCCGATCGCCTCGCCGAGCGCGGCCGCCCCGACGGACTTCGACAGCTCGCGCACGAGGCCGCGCGCGTCCACGGTGTACTTGACCTCCTCGTCGGCGGTCGCCGCGGTGTTGACGCAGACCGCCGTCCGGTCGGCCTCGATCGAGGGTTCGAGGGCGCCGAGGATCGCCGGGTCGAAAACGACGTCACCGTTCATCCACAGCACGCCCTGACCGGGGGTCGTGATCCGCAGCGCCTTGAGCAGGCTGCGGTTGGTGTTCGTCTGGTCGTAGCTCTCGTTGTAGGCGTACGCGACGTCGGGGAACGACTCCATGACGATGTCGTGCTTGAACCCGACCACGACGAGCACCCGGTGGTCGTCACCGAACGCCGCCCGCAGGTTGTCCATCTGCTGCTGCATGATCGTCCGCCCGTCCGAGAGCCGGGTGAGCGGCTTGGGCAGCGGCCGACCGAGCCGCGTGCCCATCCCGGCGGCGAGCAGGACGGCCTGGACGGTCCCCACGAACGGTCTCCGATCGGTGTGTGCTCCGGACCACCTCCGCGCCCCGGCCGGCGGGCGCCGCGGACCCGCCTGGAGGCGGGTCGAAAGGTTCGCCGATGCTAGCATCGGGGCCGTCTCGCGCCCCGCGACGACGACGCTCGGCCGGACAGATCAGGACTCCTCCTCGATGCTCATGCTCGACCGCGGCCGGGAGCTCGTGGACCGCCGTCAGGTGCTCTGGCTCCTGGTCGTCCGCGACCTCAAGGTCCGGTACTCGTCATCGGCCCTCGGGTACCTGTGGACGATCATCGACCCGTTGATGATGGCGGCCGTCTACTGGCTGGTCTTCGGTTTCGTGTTCAACGGCGCGAGCCGGGGCCTGCCCCCGTACGTCGTCTTCCTCGTCGTCGGCGTCCTCGCCTGGCAGTGGTTCAACGCCGGGGTGATGGACACGACGCGCGCACTGCAGCAGGAGTCCAAGCTGGTGCGCTCGACGAGCCTGCCGCGGGAGATCTGGGTGTTCAAGATCGTCCTCGCCAAGGGCGTCGAGTTCGTCCTGTCGATCCCCGTCATCGCGCTCTTCATGGCCGCCTACGGGCACCCCCCGACGTGGACGGGGCTGTGGTCGGTGCCGGCGGCGATCGTGCTGCAGGCGCTGCTCGTCTCGGGGATCGGCCTGGCGCTGGCCTCGCTCACGGTCATCGTCACCGACCTGCAGCGGGTCGTGAGGATCCTGCTGCGGGTGATGTTCTACCTGACACCGGTGCTCTACAGCGTCCACATCCTCGAGAAGTCGTTCCACGTCCCGCACATCACCCAGCTCGTCGCGCTCAACCCGATGGCCGGGATCATCGACCTCTACCGCCGGGCCGTCTTCGAGGACACCCAGACGCCCTGGCACGTCCCGGCCATCGGCGCCGTGGTCACCCTGGTGATCTTCGTCGTCGGCGCGTGGATCTTCCGCCGCCTCGAGCCCGCCGTCCTCAAGGAGCTGTGATGGTCGCGCAGAGCAGCGCCCCGTCCGCGGCCCCCGCACCGGCCGGCGGTGTCCCGGTCATCGAGGCCCGCGGTCTGGGGATCGAGTTCCAGCAGAATCGCAAGCGGCGGCTGTCGTTGCGCGAGATGCTCTTCACCGGCCGCTCGACGTCCCCGCAGGGCACGTTCTGGGCCCTCAAGGACGTGACCTTCGACGTCCTGCCCGGCGAGGCGGTCGGCCTCATCGGCGCGAACGGGTGCGGCAAGAGCACCCTGCTGCGGCTCGTCGCGGGCGTCCTCATCCCCGACACCGGCGGGGTCACGGTCCGGGCCGGGGTCGCGCCGCTCATCGAACTGACCGGCGGCTTCCTCGGCGACCTCACCGCGCGCGACAACATCACGCTCACCGCAGGGCTGCACGGTCTGTCCCGCGCCCAGGTGGCGGAGCGCTTCGACGAGATCGTCGACTTCGCCGAGATCCAGGACCGGGTCGACACCCCGTTCCGGCACTTCTCCAGCGGCTACCAGGTGCGGCTCGGGTTCTCCGTCGTGACGACGCTCGACGAGCCGGTCATCCTCGTCGACGAGGTCCTCGCGGTCGGCGACCGGGCCTTCCGCGAGAAGTGCTACCGGCGGATGGAGCAGCTCGTCGGCGGCGGCCGCACGCTCATGTTCGTCTCCCACAGCGAGAACGACCTCAAGCGCTTCTGCCAGCGCGGGATCTACCTGCACAAGGGCGAGGTCCGGGCCGACGGCGACATCAACGACGTCTTCAAGGAGTACGTCAAGGACAGCGACAAGGGCCTCGGCAGGTGATCCGGCTCGTCGTCGTCGGGGAACCGGCGGTCGAGGGCGACCACGCCGAGCACGCCGACCCCGACGCGGGCGCCACCGGCCGGCACGTCGCTGCGCCGCCGCGGCCGCGCCCGCTGCGGACGGGGACCCCGACGGACCTCGTCGCCGACGGCTTCGCCCGGCAGGCCCGCGGCGTCCGGGTGCCGGTCGGCCCGGTCGTCACGGCCACCGACGTCGCCGCCGTCCGGGCCGCGCTCACGGCCGCGGCGTCGGCCGGGGACGCCGTGGGGCTCGTCCCGGCCGACCTCGTGACCCACTCGAGCCTGCTCGGGGACGTGCTCGACGACCCGCGCCGCCCGGTCGCCGCGCTCGTCCTCGACGACGACCGGCTCGGCGCCCTGCGGCTCGACGCGGCCGCCGCGCGGAAGGCGTCCGCGCGGCTGGCCGCCGTCCCGGTCCGGGCCGACCTGCTCGACACTGTGCTCGACGCGGTGGCGACCGGTGGCGTCCCTGTCGCGCGGGTCACCCCCGGCCGGCTCGTGGTCCGTCGCCCCGGCGACGCCGCCGACGCCCGGTCCGCCGCCTACGACGCGCTGACGGCGACGAGCGAGCACACCGACCGGCTCGCGGGCGTCGCCCGGCCCGCCGACGGGCTGTACTCGACGTTCGTCGTGCGCCGGCTGTCGCGGCCGCTCACCGGGGTCGCCGTCCGGCTCGGTGCGTCGCCGAACACGGTGACGCTCGTCTCGCTCGTCCTCGGCCTGGCCGCCGCCGGGCTGCTCACGTCGCCCGGCGTCGTGCCCCGCGTGCTCGGCGCGCTGCTCCTGCAGGTCTCGCTCGTCGTCGACTGCGTGGACGGCGAGCTCGCCCGGTACACGCGCCGGTTCACCCCGCTCGGCGCCTGGCTCGACGGGGTCGGCGACCGGGTCAAGGAGTACGCCGTCCTCGCCGCGCTCGCCGTCGCCGCGGGCCGCGCGGCGGCCGACGCCCCCTCGGGCGGCACGACCGCGAGCGGCGGCTGGCTGCTCGCCGTGGCAGCCATGGTCGTCATGACCTACCGGCACGTCGCCGACCACGGCTTCACCGAGCGCGACCGCGCCGGCCGGCCGGCGCCGGCCGCCGGTCTGGCCCCGGCCGGGGACGCCCAGCGCGAGACCGTCGTCGTCTGGCTCCGGCGTGTGCTGCAGTTCCCCGTCGGCGAACGCTGGCTCGTGCTGTCCGTCGTCGCCGCCGTGGCCGGACCGCGGACCGCGCTGGTGACCTTCTGCTGGCTCGGGCTCGCGAGCGCCGTCTGGACGACGACCGGCCGGATGCTGCGCGCGCTGCGCTGGGGCGGCGGCACCGACCGGTTCGGCTGGCTCGTGCCGGCCCTCGTGTGGGTCGGGGAGGGGGCCGTCGTCGCGGCCGCGTTCTGGCTGCAGAGCCCTGGCGAGGTGTGGGCCGGCTACGTGCTGCTCGCCGTCGTCGCCTACCACCTCTACGACACCGTCTACCGCGCGAAGTACCGCGTCCCGGGCCCGCCGCACGCCACGGTCCGTGCGGGCCTGGGCCACCTGAAGCGGGCGCTGCTCGTCGTCGCCCTCGCCGTGACGGCGGTCCCGCTGCCGGACGGGGTGCTGCGCGTCGGGACGCTCGTCCTCACGGCGTGGCTCGTCCTCGTGTTCGGCGGCGAGAGCGCACGGGCCTGGCGCCGCTGGCTGCGGTCGCGACCGCGGATGGAGGAGGACGGGTGACGAGCGCGTCCCTGCGCCACGACCCGGCGGAGAACCGGCCGGACATGGCGACGCTGCGTGCCGTGGCCCAGCCGCCGGAGACCCTCGGCCGGCGCAACGCCGAGCACTGGGCCGGACCGCTGTACCTGCGCAAGGGGTCGATCCACGTCACCCGGTGGCTGCTGCCGACGGGGATCTCGGCCAACGGTGTCACCTGGGTGATGATCGTCGTCGGGCTCGCCGGCGCCGCGGCACTCATGCTGCCCGGGCTGTGGGGCGCGGTGCTCGCCGCGCTCGGGATGCAGCTGCAGATCCTGCTGGACTGCAGCGACGGCGAGGTCGCGCGCTGGCGGCAGCGGTTCTCCCCGGCGGGGGTCTACCTCGACCGCGTCGCCCACTACTCGACCGAGGCGGCGCTGCCGATCGCCCTCGGCGTCCGGGCGGACGGCGGGCCCGGCTCGTTCGGCGGCTGGACGACGGTCGGCGCGCTCGTCGCCGTCCTCGTGCTGCTGGTCAAGGCCGAGACCGACCTGGTCCACGTGGCCCGGGCGTTCGCCGGACGCCCGCTGGTCAGCGACGACGCGGCGACGGCCGCCCCCCGGGCCGGTGCCCTGGCGACCCTGCGCCGCACAGCCCGCTCGCTGCCGTTCAACCGGGCGTTCGTCGCGATCGAGTTCTCGCTCCTCGCGCTCGTCGCCGCAGTCGTCGACACCGCGGCCGGCGACCTCGCGGGCACCCGGTGGCTGCTCGTCCTGCTCGTCCCGGCGGCCCTCGTCACCGTGCTCGGGCACCTCGCGTCGGTCCTCGCGTCCAGCCGCCTGCGCTGAGCCCGGCCGGCCGGTCGCGCAGTCAGCGGTCCCGCAGCCGGCCGAAGAGGTCGAGGTAGCCGCGGGTCATCGCCTCGACGGTGTAGCGGTCCTTCGCCTTCGCCAGCCCGGCCGCCCCGAGCCGGGCCCGCAGGTCGGCGTCCGAGCAGAGCCGCACGAGCGCCGCGGCGAGCGCCCCCACGTCCCGAGGTGGCACCAGGAGCCCGGTGACGCCGTCGTCGACGAGCTCGACCGGCCCGCCGGACGCCGTCGCGACGACCGGCAGCCCGTGGAGCATCGCCTCGACGGTCACGAGGCTGAACCCCTCGTGGTGCGAGGGCACCGCGACCGCGTCGAGGCCGTCGAGGATGACCGGCACGTCCGCGCGGGCTCCGGTGAGCAGCACGCTGCCGTGCAGGTCCGGGTCGGCAGCGGCCGCCCCCAGCTCGGCGCGCAGCGGACCGTCCCCGACGACGACGAGCCGGGCGTCCGGGCAGACGGCGACGACGTCGCGCCAGGCGGCGACGAGCTCACGCTGCCCCTTGCGCTCCCAGAGCCGGCCGACGCAGCCCACGAGGGTTCCCGCGGGCAGCCCCGCCGTCGTGCGCGCCGCCGCCGCGTCGAGGGTCCGCCCCGGGTCGTCCACGCCGTCCGGCACGACGCTGAGCAGCCCGCGCGGGATCGACGTGGCGGCGGCCACGTCGTCCGCGAGCGGGGTCGAGACGGCCACGACTGCGTGCTGGAGGCGGGCGGGCAGCCCCGCCAGCCGCCGCTGGAGGCCGGACGGGTCGATGCCGTGGATCGTCCCCACGACCCTGGCCCGGGTGAGCCGCGCCGCGGGGGTCGTGACGAGTGCGGTCTTGAACAGGTGGGTCTGGACGACGTCCCAGCGGCCGCGCAGGACGATCCGCCACAGCCGGCCGACCCCTGTCAGGACGGCGACGGCCCCGCGCGGGGAGCCGGCCGACCCCATCGCGAGGTGGATGACGGGGATCCCCGCCGCCTCGAGCGGCTCGGCGTTGACGTCACGGCCGGCGAGGTTGACGACGGTCACCTCGTGGCCGGCGTCGTGGAGCCCGACGGCGAGCAGGGCGACGCTGCGCTGGACCCCGCCGACGTCGAGCCCGCCGACGACCTGGAGGATCCGCACGGGCAGTGAGCGTACAGAGCGGCCCCGGCGCGTGGACGAGGAGTGTCCGCGGCCTGTGTACGACGTGGGGCGTACGTGGAGGGACGGTGAAGACCCCCTCGGTGGGACGCGGGCGCACACCGCGTGGCCTAGCGTCGACGACCATGACCACCTATGTCGGTCCCACCTCGTCGCGGGCGCGCGGTCACGGTCACCGACCGGTCGCCCTGGCCGGCGTCGCAGCGTCCCGTCGGACCGTCGCCGTCTGGACGCTCGCCCTGCTGTCCGGGGTCGCGTTCTGGGCGGCGCTCGCCGGCGCCGTCGGCACCATGCTCACGTCGTCGCCGGCACGGGGGGACGCGCTCGTCGAGCTGGCCGGCGGCGCAGCCGTCGCGAGCGTCACGCTCCTGGTGGCTGCCGGGGTCGTGGCCTGGTGGGGGTCCGGTGGACCGTCCCGCGAGGTGCCCGCTGCCGACGGGGCGGATCGCGGTGCGCGCGGCGGTGAGGGTCGGCGGTGAGGTCGGAGCAGCGCCGCTGACCCGGACGCAGCGCCTCCACGGGCCGGGCTGCCCCGGTCAGGCCGTGGCGAGCGACTGCCACGCCGAGGCGGCGACGAGGAACCCGACGATCCCGACGACCCAGCCGAGGACCTCGCCGCTGCCGCGGTCCATCCAGCGTTCGATCCGGGCCAGCCACGGCTCGAGGACCCGCGCGCCGTAGAGCCGGCCGCCGAGGAGCACCAGTGCGGGCACGGCCATGAGGACCACGTAGCCGGCCAGCACGGCAACCCGGGGCCCGTCGGCGAGCTCCGAGCCGGACAGCAGCCCGACCGCGCCGAGGTACGGCAGCATCGACGCCGCCTCGACGAGTCCGGCGAGCATCGCGACGACCGCGACGCCGCCGAGCGTGGCCTTCTCGCCGACGACGCGCTGCTTCCACCGCTCGTGGCGGCCCGGGACGCCCCCGCGCCTCGCCCGACGGCGGGCGGCGGGCTTCCCGCCGAGGAGGAAGCTCCCGAGGACCAGCCCGACGCCGAGGACCAGCTGGGCCCGCAGGAGACCGCGGTTCCCGGCGAGGTCGTGCAGAAGGTCGCGCAGGGCATCGGCCCCCCCGAGGAGCGCCAGCCCCAGGACCCAGTAGAAGCCGCTGATGACGCACAGGTACACCAGGACGGCCAGGACGCGGATCTGCCGCTGGACGAGCATCCACGCGGGGACGCCGAGCGTCCCGAAGCTCGTGCTGTCGATGAGCGCCAGCACGGCGAGGGTGCCGAGCATCGTCGTCGTGTCCACACCGTCCCCTGATTCCGCACGTCCGTACGGAAACAGTGTCACCGCAGCCTTCCTGATGCAAGTGTGCGAAAATCCCGCCGTGCCGAAGATCGTCGACCACGAGGCCCGCCGGGCGGAGATCACCCGCGCGGTGTGGCGGCTGATCGCCCGCGGCGGGGTCCGCGACGTCACCGTGCGTGCGGTGGCGTCCGAGTCCGGCTGGTCGATGGGCGCCGTCCGCTACTACTTCACGACGCAGGCCGAGCTGCTGCGTTTCGCCGCCGAGGTCATGATGCAGCGGGTACCGCAGCGGCTGCTCGCGCTCCTCGAGCGGATGGATCCCGGCCGGCCGCGCGCGATGGCGCTCCTCGAGGAGCTTGTGCCCCTCGACGACGAACGTCGCGTCGAGTGCGTCGTGTGGCTGGCGTGCCTCGGGCAGGCGCAGGGCGACCCGTCGTACGACGAGCTGCGGCTCACCGCCTGGGACGGTGAGCGGTTCGTCTGCCGGCACGCCGTGGCCGACGTCCTCGGACTGACCCCGCCGAGCGGGCCACGGGACCGCCTCCCGCAGCCGTGGGAGCGGTCGGTCGACGCCCTCCACGCCGCCGTCGACGGGCTGACGGTCCTGGGGACCTGGTACCCGGAGCGGGCGCCGGCGTCCTGGCTTCGCGACCGGCTCGGCGCCCATCTCGACGCGGCAACCGCTGCCCCGGCCTCGTAACGCAACCGTGACCGACCCGCCGGGCGCGCGGCCGGGCGCGGGCCGTATCTTGCGAGTCTGCTGTCCGGCGAGTCAGTCCAGCGGACGACGAGAGTGCGAGGAGCCATCGTGAGCGCACCGGCGGTGGAGCCCGGCCCTGCCGGCGCCGAGCCGGTCGTCAGCCTGCGCGGGCTGCGCAAGGAGTTCGGCGGCCCCGGCGGTGGTGGCGGGAAGGTCGTGGCGGTCGACGGGGTCGACCTCGACATCGCAGAGGGCGAGTTCGTCACCTTGCTCGGGCCGTCCGGTTCGGGCAAGACGACCGTCCTGCGGATGATCGCCGGGTTCGAGACCCCCACGGCCGGCCGGGTGCTCCTGCGCGGGCGGGACGTCACCGCTACCGCTCCGTTCGAGCGTGACGTCAACACCGTCTTCCAGGACTACGCGCTGTTCCCGCACATGGACGTCCTCGCGAACGTCGAGTACGGCCTGCGGGTCAAGAAGGTGCCCCGGGCCAAGCGGCGCGAGCGTGCGCTCCAGGCGCTGAGCGGCGTCCGGCTCGAGGGCTTCGAGCAGCGCGCGCCGGCCCAGCTGTCCGGCGGTCAGCGCCAGCGCGTCGCGCTCGCCCGGGCCCTGGTCAACCGGCCGTCGGTCCTGCTGCTCGACGAGCCGCTCGGCGCCCTCGACCTCAAGCTCCGCGAGCAGATGCAGGTCGAGCTCAAGCAGATCCAGCGCGAGGTCGGGATCACGTTCGTCTTCGTGACCCACGACCAGGAGGAGGCGCTGACGATGTCGGACCGGATCGTGGTCTTCGATCGCGGCCGGATCGAGCAGGTCGGGACGCCGGCGCAGGTCTACGAACGGCCGTCGACCGAGTTCGTCGCCGGGTTCGTCGGCACGTCGAACCTCCTGCGCCCGGACGCCGCCCGCGCCGTCCTCGGGCATGACGGGCTCTACAGCATCCGCCCGGAGAAGATCCGGCTCGTCCTCGCCTCGTCCACGGGTGCAGATGGCGAGCCGGCGGCGGACGGCCCTGTCGTCCCGGACGGTCACCACGGTGCCCTCGGCGCCGTCCGCGAGGTGGTCTACGTGGGCTCCGGGACGCGGTTCGTCGTCGACCTCGAGGCCGGTGGCACGCTCGTCGCGCTCCAGCAGAACCTCGAGACGTCCTCGATGGACGTCCTGGCCTACCGGGGCCGGCGCGTCCTGCTCCTCTGGCGCAGGGAGCACGAGTCCCGCATCGGGTGACACGCCACGGCGCTCGCGCCGCCACCCGAGCAACGACGCCCCGGACGCCGTCCGGAGCGATGGTCCGGCAAGGAGGTCATGAGGTGCTCACACGCACAGGTCACCCACGTCCGCGACTGCGGCTCGTCGCCGTCGCCGGAGTCGCCGGGCTCGCGCTCGCCGGCTGCGGCGGCGGTAGCGACACCGCCGAACCGGGTGGTTCGGCGACCACCGCCGCGCTCGGCGGACCGGCGTACAAGGGGCCGGTCGGCGACGGCGAGGGCGCACTCAACGTCCTCGCGTGGCCCGGTTACGCCGAGGACGGCTCGACGGACAAGGCGGTCGACTGGGTCACGCCGTTCGAGCAGGCGACCGGTTGCCAGGTCAACGTGAAGGTCTTCGCCACGTCGAACGAGGCCGTCCAGCTGTTCAACACCGGCCAGTACGACGTCGTGTCGGCGTCCGGCGACGCGTCGCTGCGGCTGGTCTACGGTGAGCGGGTCCAGCCGGTCGACGTCAACCTCGTGCCGAACTACGCCGACGTCATCGACGAGCTGAAGAACAAGCCGTGGAACACCGTCGGCACGACGAACTACGGCATCCCGCACGGCCGCGGCGCGAACCTGCTGCTCTACACGAAGTCCGAGTACCCCACGGCGCCGGACTCGTGGAAGGACATGTGGGACGCGACCTCGCCGGCCAAGGGCAAGATCAGCCCGTACGACGACGCGATCTACATCGCGGACGCCGCGGTCTACCTGATGGCGACGAAGCCCGCCCTCGGCATCAAGAACCCCTATGCGCTCGACCGGGCACAGTTCGACGCCGCCGTCGCCCTGGTGCAGCAGCAGAAGGGCCTCGTCGCCGAGTACTGGGGCGATGTCGTCAAGCAGGGGACCGCGATCGCGAGCGGCACCGTCCTTCAGTCGCAGGGATGGCAGCTCACGGCGAACATCGCGAACGCGGACGGCGAGAAGGTGGCCACCGTCAAGCCCAAGGAGGGCACGACCGGCTGGTCCGACACATGGATGGTCGCCAAGGACACGAAGAACATCAACTGCGCCTACAAGTGGCTCGACCACGTCGTCTCGCCCGAGGTGAACGCCCAGATCGCCG
>DAIOGQ010000092.1:0-13055 GCA_036745175.1 Kineosporiaceae bacterium | reverse complement strand
CGCCAGCTCCGCGCGAAGTAGCGCCGGCCGCCGGCACGCGGGGTGCCCGGCCGCGACGCGCCGGCGTCCTCGTGCGGCACGCCGGGCCGGCCGCGGGAGGGTGGGTCGGCCGGCCCGGCGTGGGACCGCGGGCGCTGCGGCGACACGTGGGACGGGCGCTCAGAGGACGGTGAAGTCGGTGCGCCGCAACGTGTCCGTGTCGTGGGCGGCGATCCCGCCGGTGGTCACGGTCCAGATCGAGCCGTCGCCGACGAACGTCCGCAGCGGTGTGGGGCCGGGGTATCCGGTCCGCTGGTCGACGGCCTGCGGGCCGTCGCCCGTGGCCCGCAGGACCACAGGGGAGCCGAACCGGCGGTCGCTGCCGAGCCGGACGGCGACGACGCCCGCGTCGAACGTCTGCACGGGCAGGACGCTCGTGCCGGCGGCCGGCGCGCTGCCCGAGCCGGCATCGGGCTGCGTCGAAGCACCGGTCGCGGGCTCCGTCGAGCCGCTGTCCGGCGGGACGACCCCGCCCTCGACGTCCGTCCCCGGGTCGACGTACCGGGTGAACGGTACGAGCGCGAGGCCGTCGGCGAACGTGAACGCGTGGTGGTCGCCCTCGACGTCGCTCCAGGCGCCGGGCATCGTCACCCGGTCGACGCGGCGCGGCGACGCCGGGTCGGACACGTCGAAGAGCGCCATCTGCAGGCCCTTGACGCGGCCGTCGGGGTCGGCGTCCTGGCCGACGCCGAGGACGAGCCCGTCACCGACCGGGTGCAGGTACGCCGAGTAGCCGAGGATCTTCAGCTCGCCGGCGACCCGCGGTGCGGCCGGGTCGGTGAGGTCGACGGTGTAGAGCGGGTCGGTCTGCCGGAAGGTCACCACGTAGCCCACGTGGCCGATGAACCGGACCGCGCGGATCGTCTCGGTCTTCCCGAGCCCCGCGACCTTGCCGGTCACCGTGAGCCCGTCGTCCCCGACCCGCAGCACCGTCACCTGGCTGCTGCTCGGCGTCCGGTCGGCGTCGCCGCTCCACCACTCGGGCGTGCTCGTCGAGGCCACCCGCAGGTGCCCCTCGAACTCGTCCATCGAGAACTGGTTGAGCAGGAAGCCGGCGACCTCGCCCGAGCCGACGTAGACGGGCGACGCGCCGCCGGTGGTGTCGAAGAGGTGGATCTGGCTGCGCTGCGCCCGCATGGCCGCGACCGCCTGCGTGATCGGCATCCCGGCCCAGTTCTGCCACGGGGTCGTCGCGATGTAGGTGTGGTCGGCCGTCGCGTAGAGCTGGGCCCCGGTCGCGACGACGCCCGCGCCGTCCCAGCGCGAGATGCCGGCGGGGTCGCGCAGGTCGAAGGTCAGCAGCGACATCGTCTCGAGTCCGGAGAACCGGGAGGGCGCCGCGATGTCGGAGCACGACAGGAGCGTGCCCTTCTTCGTGGGCTTCGTCGCGGTGCCCTCGGTGAGCTCGTACGTCGGCAGCCAGTCCTCGATGCGGGACGCCGCGACGATGCGGCGGTTGTCAGCCGTCGCCGTCCGCTCGGCCTTCTTCACGGCGGCCTCGTCGTACGGCGGGGCGACGACGGGGCCGGGTGCGACCGGGGTGTCGGGGCCGGGAACGACGCCCTGGTCGACCTGCGGCTGCCGGAAGACGAGCCGGTGCGTCGCCCCGCTCACGGCGATCCGCGCGACGCCGTCGACGAGCCGGACGCCGACACTCGAGCCGTCCACGTCGAGCGAGCGCACGACGCGCGGTGACGCGGGGTCGGAGACGTCGACCTGGACGATCCGGGTCCGCTGCAGCCAGCCCCAGTAGGGCATGGAGCGCGGGGACGCGTCCGCCGCCCTCGGGTCGATGCCGCCCGTGGTCGGCGCGTACCCGACGAGGAGCACCGTGGCGCCGTCGACGAGCAGGCCGGTGGGCTGCCAGCCCTCGAGCGTCAGCCGGCCGAGCAGGGTCGAGCGGCCGTCCCGCGTGCGCACGACGGTCAGCGCGGGGACGCCGGCGAGCTTCGTGCCGCTCGGGTCGGCGAACGTCGCCTTGTCGGACGGCGCGGCGGAGTAGACGAGGTCGCCGACCCGCTTGGCGAGGTCGGCCTCGTCGACGCCCGCGACCTGGACGTTGGTGCCCGTCCCGGAGCGGGTGTCCGGTGCCCCCGCTGCAGAGGTGTCGGCGCCGCCGGCGGCCGGCGCCGGCGCGCCGTCCGTGGCCGAGCGCTCGGCGAAGGCGATCCCGCCGCCCACGCCCATGCCGTAGCCCGTGCCGGGCAGCCCGTACGGGCCGACGAGGTCGCGCCCGTGCTTCGTCAGGTAGCCGAGCAGCGCCGAGCAGTCCGAGAAGGTCGAGTAGGCGACGGCGGACGTGCGCGGTCCGGGCTCGCCGCCACCGTCGCCGGCCCCCGTCCCACCGCCGCCGAAGGGACCCGTCCGGGTGATGCCGCCCGCGAGCAGCCCGCCACCGACGAGGGCCAGGGTGAGCCCGGCGGCGATGCCACGGCGTCGCCCGGAGCGCCCGGGGTGCCCGGGGCGTCCGGGGTGGCCGGGGTGCGCGGGCTGGTCCGGGCCGGCGGGGCCGACCGCCGCGTCCGGCGCCCCGGACGACGTCGTCAGCTCGGGCGTGCCGTCGGGCTGCGTCGGGTCGTTCTGCACGGCGGTCCTCCTCGGATCGGGCCCGGTAGTGCGGCCGGGTGACCCTGTGACGCCGTCGCCACACCTGGCGTTCCACGGCGGGGGAACTTTCCCCCCGAGCCGGTCGTTCGCGCGTCGTCGACCCCGCCCGGGCGTCCGGCCGGGTCAGGCCTCGGCGGCCGCCGGGCCGGGGTCGGTGAAGCCGACACGGCGGTGGCTGCCGTCGCAGAACGGCTTGTTCTCCGAGTTGCCGCAGCGGCACAGGGCCGTCTTCGTCACCGACTTCACGAGGGCACCCTCGGCGTTGCGGATCTCGACCTGCCCGCTGACCAGGTACGGGCCGTCGGCGCTCACGGTGACGACAGCGGTGGCCGCGGGCGTCTGTTCGGGACTGCTCGTCATGTCGGCTCCAGGTTCCGTCGCCCCGCCGACGGTCGACGGGGCGTCCGGCGCCAGGCTAGCCGTCCGTGCTCAGCCCGTCGTGCCCGCCGCGTCGGCGCCCGCGCAAGCCTTCGCCTTGAGCGTGGCGACCTGCGGGCCGGAGGCGTCCGTGCCGGCGTCCGCGACGGTCCGGGCCGCGCTGAGCACCTCGGCCGGGATCCCCGCCTGCGCGCCGACGGTGACGAGCCCGTCGAGCGCCTTCGCGTCGGCGTCGGACAGGGCGCCGTCCTTGACGAGGTTGCACAGCTGGGTCCGGACCGCGGCGACCGCGACCTCGGACGCCTTCGCCGACGCCTTGGCTTTGGCGCCGTCGACGGCGTCCGACGCCTGGGCGGACGCCGCGTCCTGAGCGCCCTGGACGGCGTCCCCGGCGGCCGAGCAGCCGGTGAGCAGCAGGGCGGCGAGGGCGGACGCCGCGACGGCGGCACGGGCGGCGGGCAGGGACCGGATCGGGAACGTCATGGGCACATCTTCACCCAGGGACCTGTGCGCCCGTCGTCGCCACGACGACGGACCCCACCGCCGTCGTCGCGTCGATCACCCGGCTCGACCGGGGGTCCTGCGGGACGAGGACCTGTCGGCCGCCGACCGCGGACGACGCCGTGAGCCGGTACGTGGCGCCGTCGTCCGGCACCCGGACCTCGACCGAGCCGGTCGCGGCGCGGGCGCGCACCTCGGTCGGCGCCGTCGCGAAGCGCAGGACGACCGAGCCGGTCGCCGCGTCGGCCGTGACCCGCCCGGCCCGCAGGGCGGACATCTCGATGCTGCCGGTCGCCGTCCGGGCGGTGATGTCGGCATCGGCGCCGACGACGTCGATCGACCCGGTCGTCGTCGTCAGCCGCAGCACGGTCCCGGGCGGGACGGTGAGGTCGTACGACACCGAGCAGCGGCCGAGGAGGAACCAGCCGCCGTCGCAGCGACCGCGCAGCGTGGCGGTCTTCCCCGCCACGGACGACGAGACCCGCGGCTCGGTGACGGACCACCGCTGCCGCGTCGTGACGGTCGTCGCCGAGCCGGGGTCGCCGACGCGGACGGCCACCCGGCCGACGTCGGAGTCGACGTCGACGACCTCGACCCGCGCGGTGAACGAGCCGGTCTGCTCGCGGCCGGTCTCGAAGAAGCCGACGACGAGGCTCGAGGCACCGCCGCCCACGAGCACGAGCACGCCGACGAGCCCGAGCAGGCGCAGCACGAAGACGCCGGCGGGCGTCCGGGCGGGCCGCATCGCGGCCCGGTCAGACCCGTCGGAACGCGTTGCGGGGCCGGGGGTCTCGACGGTGGGTGCGCTCATCTCAGACCTCGTCCTCGTGCTCGAGCCAGCGCAGGACGGCGAGCACGCGTCGGTGGTCGTGCTCGGTCGGCGGCAGGTCGAGCTTGGCGAAGATGCTCGACACGTGCTTCTCGACGGCGCCCTCGGTGACGACGAGGGCAGCGGCGATCGCCGTGTTCGACCGGCCCTCGGCCATCAGCCCGAGCACCTCGGTCTCGCGCGGGGTGAGGCGCTCGAGGGGGTCCCGGCGGCGCGAGCGGGACAGCAGCTGGGTGACGACCTCGGGGTCGAGGGCCGTCCCGCCGCCCGCCACCCGGCGCAGCGCTTCGACGAACTCGCGGACGTCTGCGACCCGGTCCTTGAGCAGGTAGCCGACGCCCTTGGACCGCGCCGCGACGAGCTCGGTCGCGTAGTTCTCCTCGACGTACTGGCTCAGGACGAGCACCGCGATGTCCGGGTACTGCTGTCGCACGACGAGCGCGGCCCGCACCCCCTCGTCGGTGAACGTCGGCGGCATCCGGACGTCGACGACGACGAGGTCGGGCCGGTGCTGCTCGACCGACCGCAGGAACGCCTCGGCGTCCCCGACGGCGTCGACGACCTCGAACCCGTTGTCCCCCAGCAGACGCAGCAGCCCCTCGCGCAGGAGCACCGAGTCCTCGGCGAGGACGACGCGGACCGTCGGCGCGGTGCCGGTCGCGTCGGACGAGATGGTCGGTGCGGTGCTCACGGGGTGCTCCTGTGCTCGGGAAGAAGGACGGTGACGACGGTGGGCCCGCCGTCCGGTGAGGCGACGTCGATGGTGCCGTCGACGGCGGCGACGCGCTGCCGGAGCCCGACGAGCCCGGTGCCGCGGGTCGCGTCGACGCCGCCGATCCCGTCGTCGGTGACGCGCACGACGAGCGAGCCGCCGTGCCGGGTCACGTCGACGGACGCCTGACGCGCCCGCGAGTGCTTGGCGATGTTCGTCAGCAGCTCGGACACGCAGAAGTACGCGATCGCCTCGATCGTCGCACCCGGCCGCGCGCCGGGCTCGACGCGCACGACGACCGGGACGGGGGAGCGCGCGGCGAGCGCCGACAGCGCGGCGTCGAGCCCGCGGTCGGTGAGGATCGGCGGGTGGATGCCGCGGGCGACCTGGCGCATCTCCGTGATGGCCTCCTTCGCCGAGGTGTGGGCCTTGTCGAGCAACTCGCGCGCGCCGGCCGGGTCGGCGTCGAGCTTCTCGCGCGCCATCCCGAGATCCATCGCGATCGCGACGAGCCGCTGCTGGGGCCCGTCGTGGAGGTCGCGCTCGATCCGGCGACGTTCCAGCTCCACCGAGTCGACGGTGTCGACCCGGGTCTGCGTGAGCGTCTCGACGCGCCGGCTGAGCACCTGGACCTCCTCGCGCCGGCTGCGGCCGAGCAGCGCCGTCGCGAGGTGGACGTCGACGCCGACGACGCCGCGGGCGACGAGCGGCAGCACGAGGACGCCGAACACACCGACCGCGAACAGGCCGAGGTTCGCGTCCGTCGCGCCGCCCCACGGCAGGGTCAGGCGACCGTTCGGCAACGCGTCGCCGTAGAGCGGCAGCGCTGCGAAGGCCAGCGAGACCGACAGCAGGACGAGCGTCAGGGACCCGACGACCAGACCCCACAGGGCGACGAGCGTCAGGTGCGCCATCGCCCGCCAGGGCCGGCCGTCGAGCAGGTAGCGCCGCCACCACGGCCGGTCGCCGGGCGGGGCGGGCGGCGGCACGACGGCGACGCCGGTGAAGGCGTGCACCCGCATCCGCTCGAACCTGCCGACCGCGAACGCGGCGACGAGGGCGACGGCGGTGATCGGGATACCGACGCCGAGTGCCGCGATGGAGGAGACACCGCCGACGAGCAGGCCCGCGATCGCCAGGTACGGCCCGGCGAGCAGGAGGTCGCCGACGAGCTGGGCCGCCGCCAGCCAGCCCCAGGCCCAGGTGCGCAGGAGGACGACGACACCGTTCGGCCGGTCGCCCACCCCGACGACCGGGGAGGCGGGGGCGAGGGACGGCGACGCGCTGGTCGGCAGGGTCGGGGACGTCACCACACCACGGTATGCACTGCGCGCCGTCGGCGGACTGCGGCGACCCGGTGAGCCTGGGTGGGGACACCCCCACCCCGGTTCGGGCCGGTCGCCCCAGTGCCGCACGGGTCGTCCGAGGCCACTCTCGATGACCATGACGACATCGCCTCCCGCCCTGCAGACCACGCCTGTCGAGGGCATCCCTCTCGACCCGTCGGACCCCGCGCCACGCGGCGGCATCGCCGGCTGGTGCGCCCGGCACCGCTGGCGCACGCTCTTCGCCTCGCTCCTCGTCCTCGCCGGCACTGTCGTGCTGCTCACCGGCGGGCTGGAGACGACGAAGGCCGAGGAGCAGCTCGTCGGCGACTCCGCGATCGCCGAGAAGGTCACCCTCGGCGCCGACTTCGGCGGCCGGCCGACGGAGAACGTCGTCCTGACCCGCCGCTCGGGCAGCTTCGACGAGGCCGCGGTCACGGCGCTCGGCCGCGAGCTGTCCGCCGCCTACACCGGGCTGGACGGCGTGAGCGGGGTCGCAGAGCCGCTGCTGTCGGCCGACGGCCGCTCCGTCGTCGTGCCCGTCGCGCTCGACGCCGTCGCCGACGGCGCGACCGCGCCCGATGGGGCCCGGACGCCGTCCGAGGCCGTCGTCCCGATGCTCGCGGCCACCGACCGGCTCCGTGCCGCGCACCCCGAGCTGGTCGTCGGCCAGGTCGGCCCCGGGTCGATCGACGCCGAGGTCGGCGAGGCCCTGGAGAAGGACTTCCGGCGCGCCGAGGTCGTCAGCCTCCCGGTGACCCTCGGCGTCCTGCTCATCGCCTTCGGCGCGGTGGTCGCGGCCGGCGTGCCCGTGCTGCTCGCCGTCGGCTCGGTCGTCGCCGCGCTCGGCCTCACCGCGTGGGCGTCACGCAGCATCACCCCGGTCGACCAGAACACCCAGAGCCTCGTGCTCCTCATCGGCCTGGCCGTCGGTGTCGACTACGCGCTCTTCGTCATCCGCCGGGCCCGCGAGGAACGGGCTGCCGGGGCCACGGTCGTCGAGTCCGTGACGATCGCCGGCCGGACGGCGGGCCGCGCCGTCGTCATCTCCGGGATCACCGTTGTCGTCGCGATGTCCGGCATGCTCGTCGCCGGGGGCATGTTCACCTCGCTCGCGATCGGGACCATGCTCGTCGTCGCCGTCGCGGTGCTCGCCTCCGCCACCGTGCTGCCCGCCATGCTCGTCGTGCTCGGCGACCGGGTCGAGGCGCTGCGGCTGCCGTTCTCGAGGCGGCGGGCCGCCCGGCGCGGCGGCGTCGACACCTTCTGGGGCCGGCTCGCCGGGCTCGTGACGCGCCGTCCGGTCGTCTGGACCGTGGCCGCAGGTGGCGCGCTCGTCGCCCTGGCCCTGCCGGCGCTCGGGATGCGCACCGCGCTGCCGGGTGCCGAGTCGCTGCCGAAGTCCTTCGCGTCCGTCGAGGCCTACGACCGGCTCACCGCCGCGTTCCCGCAGGACGGCACGACGGTCGACGTCGTCGTCGAGGCGCCCGCCGTCGCGGCGGCGGACGTCGATGCCGCTCTGGTGCAAGGGTTCTCGACCGCCGTGGCGACGGGGAAGGTCGTCGGCACCGAGCCCGCCGTCCGGGTCTCGACCGACCGGACCGTGCACGTGCTGTCCCTCGCGGTGCCGCTGCAGGTGTCGGACGAGCGCCTCGGTGACGCCGTCGACGAGATCCGCGCTGACGTCGTGCCGCAGATCCGGTCGGCGCTCGCCGGCCAGGCGGACGTCGCCGTGCACGTCGGGGGCTCGGCCGCGGTCACCGACCTCACCCGGTGGCTCGACGACCGGCTGCCCTGGGTCGTCGGTTTCGTCCTCGTGCTGACCCTCGTCGTCATGGCGATCTCCTTCGGCTCGCCGTGGCTCGCGGTCGCGACCGTCGCGCTCAACGTGCTGTCGGTCGGGGCGGCCTACGGCGTCATCACCCTGGTCTTCCAGAACACCTGGGCGGAGGGGCTGCTCGGCTTCACGTCGATCGGGTCGATCGCGGCGTGGCTGCCGCTGCTCATGTTCGTCGTGCTCTTCGGGCTCTCGATGGACTACCACGTGTTCGTCGTGAGCCGGGTGCGCGAGGCGTGGGACAGCGGCGTCGGTCCGCGCGACGCGGTCCGGCTCGGCGTGGCCCGCTCCGCCGGGGTCGTCACGAGCGCGGCGGCCGTCATGGTCGCGGTCTTCGCGATCTTCGGGACGCTGTCGTCGTTGGAGATGAAGCAGCTCGGTGTCGGCCTGGCCACCGCGGTGCTGCTCGACGCGACCCTCGTCCGGGGCGTCCTGCTGCCGGCGGTGCTCGCGCTGCTCGGCCGCCGGGCCCACACCGGGCCGAGCTGGCTGCCCGTGATCCATCACTGAACCGGTCCCTGTCGCACGGACGCCGGCCGGCCGCGGGAACCGCCGCGGCCGGCCGCACGGCGTCCCACCACGCGGCGCGTCGGTCGCGGCCCGGCGAAGGCGGTCTCGGTACGGTCGGCGACGAGGATCCAGCCTGCCGTGGGGGCGGCACCGACGAGAGCGGTGCAGGCGATGAGGCGCACCCGGGGCAGGGCGCTGGTCGGCGTCGTCGCGGTGGCGGCGACCGTGCTCGCGGCGTCGGTGGCCGCCGCGACGGGGACGCAGGCCGCGGCGCTGCGGACGGTGCAGCCCCTCGTCGAGACGCAGGCGTTCCCGACCGGCCGCGGCGACGTCGCCGACGACAGCGCGATCTGGTTCGACGCCGCCGACCCCGCCTCGAGCCTCGTCGTCGCCGACAGCAAGAGCAGCTCCGACGGCGGCGTCGCCGTCTACGACCTCGCCGGCCGGCTGCTGCAGTTCCTGCCCGGAGGGATGGTCGGCAACGTCGACCTGCGTGACGGCTTCCCGCTCGGCGGGCGGTCCGTCGTCCTCGTCGGCGCGAACGACCGGACGTCGGACACGATGGTCTTCTGGACGCTCGACCCGGCGACGCGCTCGCTCACCCCGGTCACCGCCCGGGCCCTGCCGACGCTCACGCCGAACTACGGCTTCTGCCTCTACCGCAGCCCGGTCTCGGGGCGGTTCTACGCGTTCGTCGACCAGGACGGCGGCGGCCTCGTCGAGCAGTACGAGCTCTCCGAGTCCGGCGGCGGGGTCGACGCGACGCTCGTGCGCTCCTTCGTCACCGGCCGGCAGACCGAGGGCTGCGTCGCGGACGACGAGCGCGGGCTCGTCTACCTCGCGGAGGAGGACGTCGCGATCTGGCGGTACGGCGCCGAGCCGGACGCCGGGCCGGCGCGGGTGGCGGTCGACCGGGTCGGTGCCGGACGTCTCGTCGCCGACATCGAGGGCCTGTCGCTCGCTTACGGCCCGGACGGGTCCGGGTACCTGTTCGCCTCGAGCCAGGGGGACTCGACCGTCGCCGTCTACGACCGGGCGGGTGCGAACCCGTTCGTCACGAGCTTCTCCGTGGCCGCGAACGGCGGGATCGACGCCGTGACGTCGACCGACGGCGTCGCCGTGCACGCGGGCGACTTCGGCGGCGCGTTCTCCGGCGGCCTCGTCGTCGTGCACGACGCCTCCAACACCGGCGGGACGACGAGCAACCTCAAGTACGTCCCGCTCGAGGCCATCGTCGCGGGTCAGGACAGCCGGACCGTCACGCTGCCCGTCGTGGCCGACGCGCACACGCGGTCGACGTCGAGGACGTCGAACTACAGCACGGCGACGAAGCTCAAGGTGTCGCAGGTCGTGTTCTGGGCCCTGCTGCGGTTCGACACGTCCACGCTGCCACCGGGTGTCACGGTGACGTCGGCGACCCTGGAGCTGCACTCGCCGTCGGCGGCCGCAGACTGCCGCTACGAGGTGCATCCCGCCGCGGACGGCTGGGCGGAGAGCACCGTTACGGCGGCGACGCTGCCGGCCGTCGGGTCGACGGTCCTCGGCACGTCGGCGCCGCTGCTGTCGAGGCAGCGGATGCCGGTGTCGCTGCCGCCGTCCGCGGTGCCGCCCGGGTCGAGCGTGTCGTTCGCGGTCCGCGGCACCGCGGGCTGTTCCCCGGGTTACCTGTCGAGCCGGGAGACGTCGAACGGTGCCCGCCTCGTCGTCACGTACACCGTCGGCCGAGCATGACCTCTACCGTGGCCCGGTGGATGTCAGCCTGGAGCCGTCGGAGTTCGCGCACTCGGTGCTCGACGTCGTCGAGCAGGTGCCGGCCGGCAAGGTCATGACGTACGGCGACGTCGCGGAGTACCTCGGCCGCGGCGGTCCGCGCGGCGTCGGCTCGGTCATGGCCCGGTACGGCGCCTCGGTCGCCTGGTGGCGCGTGCTCAGGGCCGACGGGTCGCCGCCGCCCGGCCACGAGGCCGAGGCGCTGCGGCACTACCGCGCCGAGCGGACGCCGCTGCGTGCCGGCGGCCGCCGGGTCGACCTGCGCCTGGCCCGGTGGGACGGCACAGGATCGGGCTGACGGGCCCGCAGGCACGTTCCGCTCAGGCGTCGCGGACGGCGGCCAGCAGCAGGTCGATGCCCGCGACGTCGAGCGGGCGGTCGAGCAGCTCGCGGAACCAGGCCTCGGCGTCGTCCCGGGCCGGGTCGTCTGCGGCCTCCAGCCAGTCCTGGGCCGCACTGACGGCGAAGTGGCCGAACTGCGCGAGGACCATGGTGAAGTCGCCGCGGTCCACGGGCCGCCCCGTCCCGCCGCCGGCCCGGTAGGCCCGCCACAGCGCGGCGGCCCGGCCGGCGTCGCCCAGGCAGTACTCGACGAGGGCGACGCACACCTCCTGGGTCGGGTCCTGCGGGCCGCAGTTGTCCCAGTCGATGACGCACAGCCTGCCCTCCGGCGTCCCGCGCACGTTGTCGGCCCACAGGTCGCGGTGGCAGGTCCGCAGGTCGGCAGGTGGCCGGAAGTGGTCCTGCAGCCCGAGCAGCACGGGTGCGGTGGCGGCGAACCCGTCCGCGAACGGGGCCCGCTCGGCGAGCAGCGCGCGGGTGAGGTCGTCCCACTCCTGCTCCGGGACCGGCTCGGTGTACCAGGGATCCACCTCCGCGGCGGCAGCGGTCGACCTCGCCGCGGTCGCCGCGGTCGCCGCGGTCGCCGCGGTCGCCGCGGATGCCGGCGGGTCTCGGTGCAGCGTGGCGAAGAGCGCGCCGACCGCAGCCGGGTCGACGTCCACGCGGGGCGGGTCGAGGTCGACCCACGTCGACACCCGGACCGTCGCACCGTCGACGTCCGCCAGCACGGTTCCCTCGGCGGTCCGCAGCGGCTGCGGCGCGTGGACGCCGCGATCGGCCATCTGCGTGACGAACGCGGCGTCGGCTGCGGCCTCGACCTCCGACAGCGCGTCGAGGACCTCCTTGACGGCGAACGGTCCCGCGGGCGTGACGACCAGCCACAGGACGCCCTGCTTCCCGCGGCCCGCGACGTGCGGCTCGGTGACGACCGGGCCCAGACCGAAGCGGCGGGCGGCCTGCTCGACGTCACGCGGTTGCATCCCGGCAGTCTCCTCCACCGCCATGCCCATGATCGGGACGAGGCAGGGTTGACGACGCAGGGTTCCTGCCCGCGCGGGCGGGCAGAAACCCTGCGTCGCGACGATCACGGGCGGGACGAGCGCGCGCGGCCGATGAGTTCACCTCGCCGGGCGGGTCACACCACAGCAGGCGAAACCGGTCGACACCTCGACCGGCGTGCCACGAGGCTGGGACCCGCCCAGCCGACAACCAGCGGGAGGACCGCGCAGATGATCCACGCACGAGGTCTCGTGCAGACGTTCACCACCCGCCAGGGCAAGAAGAAGACCGACGTGCGCGCCGTCGACGGCGTCGACCTGGACGTCGCGGAAGGCGAGGTCGTCGGCTTCCTCGGGCCGAACGGGGCCGGCAAGACGACGACGCTGCGGATGCTCACGACCCTTCTGACGCCGACGGCAGGGACGGCGACGGTCGCAGGGTTCGACGTCGTCAAGGACTCCGTCGAGGTCCGGCGCCGCATCGGCTACGTCTCCCAGACCGGGTCGACGTTCAGCGCCGCCCGGGCCGGCGAGGAGGTCATGGACCACGGGATGCTGTACGGCCGCACCCGCGCCCAGGTCGACAAGCGCGGCAAGGAGCTCTTCGCCGAGCTCCAGCTCGACGGCCTCTGGGAGCGGATGCCGAAGAACATGTCCGGCGGCCAGAAGCGAAGGCTCGACATCGCGATGGGCCTCATCCACGACCCGACCCTGGTGTTCCTCGACGAGCCGACGACGGGCCTCGACCCGCAGGCCCGGGCGAACCTCTGGGAGCACATCGCGGACCTGCGCCGCCGCCGCGGCGCGACGGTCTTCATCACGACGCACTACCTCGACGAGGCCGACACCCTGAGCGACCGGATCGTCATCATCGACCGCGGCCGGATCGTCGCGGCCGACACGGCGGACAACCTCAAGAACGCCGTCGCGGGCGACCTCGTCGACCTCGAGGTGGCCGACCCGGCGCACCGGACCGCCGCGGCGGAGCGGCTCGAAACGGTCGCCGAGCAACCACGGCACGGGTTGCCCGGCGTCGAGATCGAGGGCACCCACGTGCGCGGCCGGGTGCAGCGCGCCGGCCGGGCGCTCCCCGGGCTGCTCGCGGCACTCCACGAGGCCGACGTCGTGCTCGACGCGATCGAGGTGCATCGCCCGACGCTCGACGACGTCTTCCTCACCCTCACCGGCCGGTCCCTGCGGGACGCCG
>DAIOGQ010000091.1:0-13145 GCA_036745175.1 Kineosporiaceae bacterium | reverse complement strand
GCGACGACACCGTCGTCATCTACGGCGACAAGAACAACTGGTGGGCCGCCTACGCCCTGTGGGTGTTCTCGCTGTTCGGCCACGAGGACGTCCGGCTGCTCGACGGCGGCCGGGCCAAGTGGATCGCAGAGGGCCGGCCGACGACGACCGACGTCCCGAACCGGCCCGCGACCCAGTACCCGGTCGTCGAGCGGGAGGACGCGGGGATCCGGGCGTTCAAGGACGACGTGCTCGGCCACCTCGGCAAGCCGCTCGTCGACGTCCGCTCCCCGCAGGAGTACACCGGCGAGAAGCTGCACATGCCGGACTACCCGCAGGAAGGTGCGCTGCGCGGCGGCCACATCCCCGGCGCCCAGTCGGTGCCGTGGGCGCGGGCCGCCGACGACGACGCCACCTTCAAGAGCCGCGCCGAGCTCGAGGCGATCTACCAGGGCGAGAAGGGGCTGCGGCCGACTGACGACGTCATCGCGTACTGCCGCATCGGCGAGCGGTCGAGCCACACCTGGTTCGTCCTGCACCACCTGCTCGGGTTCCCGACCGTGCGCAACTACGACGGCTCGTGGACCGAGTGGGGCAACGCCGTCCGGGTGCCGATCGTGCAGGGCGAGGAGCCCGGTTCGGTCGGGGGCTGAGCCGGTGCCGGCTGCCGACGTCCGCACCGACGACCTGCCGGACCAGCTGGCGCAGATCGTGGCGGACTTCCAGGAGATGGGCGCGAACGACCGCCTCCAGCTGCTCCTGGAGTTCAGCCAGGAGCTGCCCGCGCTGCCGGAACGGCTGGCCGGCCACCCCGAGCTGATGGAACCGGTCGCCGAGTGCCAGTCCCCGATCTTCGTCACCGTCGAGGTCGGCGGCAGCGACGGCGCGGACCGGGACGACACGGTCCGGCTGTTCTTCGCCGCCCCCGCCGAGGCCCCGACGACCCGCGGCTTCGCGGGCATCCTCGCGGCCGGGCTCGACGGCCTGCCCGCGGCCGTCGTGCTGGCGATCCCGGACGACGTCCCCGACCGGCTCGGGCTGACCCGGGCCGTGAGCCCGCTGCGGCTGCGCGGGATGGCCGGGATGCTCGCCCGGATCAAGCGTCAGGTGCGCGAGAAGAGCGGCGGGTGACGACCGTCCGGGACGGCGACCTGCGGATGCTGCTGCCCGGGCCGGCGCTCGTCGGCCGGCTCCCGGACCCGGCCTCGGGCAGCGGCGCAGCGAAGGTCCGGGCCGAGGCCGTCCAGGCGCTCGCCGACCTCTACGCCTATCCCGACCCCGTCCCGCAGACCGGCTGGGTGCGGGCGAACATGGCCTCGAGCCTCGACGGTGCGGTGGCCGGCGCCGACGGCCTGTCGCGGTCGGTGAGCTCGCCCGTCGACCGCGTCGTGTTCGCCATCCTGCGCGGCCTCGCGGACGTCGTCCTGGTGGGGGCGGGCACGGCCCGGGCCGAGGGCTACGGTCCTCTGGCGGCCGCGCCGGCGTTCGCCGAGCGCCGGCTGGCCGCCGGCCAGTGGCCGGCCCCCGCGCTCGCGTTCGTCACCCGGTCCGGCCGGCTGCCCCAGGACCCGGCCCTGTTCACCGGGCCGGACGCCGCCTGGGTCGTCACCTGCGCGGCGGCCGACGTCGACGCGCTGCGGGCCCGGGCCGGTGACCGGGTGCTCGTGGCGGGCGAGAGCGACGTCGACCCCGCGGTCGCGGTGGCGCAGCTCGCCGCGCGCGGGATGCGCCGCGTGCTCCTCGAGGGCGGCCCGACGCTCCTCGCGCGCGCCGTCGCGGCGGGCCGGGTCGACGAGCTGTGCCTCACGACGACGCCTCTGCTCGTCGGCGGCGACGCGTCACGCGTCGCCCACGGTCCGCCGTCCGGTGTCCGGCTGCGGCCGGCGCATCTCGTCGAGTGCGACGGGACGCTGCTCGGCCGGTGGTACGTCCAGCACGGCTGACCGCGGCCGGACGCCTACAGCGACACCGGACGCCTACAGCGACAGCAGGAACCGCGCGACGGCGGTGTCCCAGCCGTCGGGATCGACGTTCCACTCCTTGGTGTGCCGCGCGCCCCGGCTGGGCACGAACGTCACGACGTCGGGCCGCGACTCGGCGAGCCGGCGCGACGGTCCGGACGGGACGAACTCGTCGTCGTCGCTGTGGATGAGCAGGATCGGTACCCGCAGCTCGCGGGCCCGCGTGACCCAGTCGAGCCGGTCGAGCGACAGCGGTGTCTCGACGCCGGCCAGCCGGCGGGCCTGCGAGTGCTCCAGGACCGCCTGCGACAGCTTGCCGATCGGCGTGGGCAGCCGCACGAGCCGGGCGTGGTGGTCGAGCACGTCGCGCCAGTCGAGCACCGGTGCGTCGAGGACCACGGCGCGGATCCGGTCGGCGACCCACGACCGCGACAGCGTCTGCAGCGCGATCGCCCCGCCCATCGACCAGCCGACGAGGACGACGTCCTGCGCGCCGGCGCCGAACGCGTGGACGGCGGCTGCCTCGACGTCGAGCCACTCGGCCTCACCGAGGTGGTAGCGCCCGCCCGGGGACCGCGCGGCGCCCTCGTCGTTGCGGTAGGAGACGACGAGCGCGGGGAAGCCGAGGCGGTGCAGCACCGGCAGCGCACGCAGGCATTCCTCGCGGGTCGCGCCACGGCCGTGGACGAGGACCACCCAGGTGCGCCGCTGCGGCACGCCCTTCGCCGGCGGTACCGCCCAGGCGGGCATCGCGCCGAGCGCGGTGGCGACGTCGACCTCCTCGAACGCCAGGTCGAGCGCCGTCCGCGGCGTGCCGGCGTAGAAGTACTGGTTCCACCGGGCCGCACCCTCGCGGAGCCGGCCCCCGTCGATCCCGAGCAGCCGTCGGGTCACGGTCCGGGCTGCCGCGTCGTGGTCGATGACCTCGCCGAGCCGGGCGTGCCCGCCGCCGCCGTCGAGCCAGAGCCCGTAGCGGCCCGGGGCAACCGTCTCGTCGGTGGCCCGCAGCGTCACGGTGGCCGCGCCGATGCCGAGCACCTCGACGTCGTCCGGCCGCTCGCCGTCCGGCGACACGACGCGGCGCGCGAAGTACGCCGCCGCCGCCGAGACCGCGGCGCCGGCCGCGAGGGCCGTGCCGGCACCCAGGAGGGCACCCCGGACGATCGTGTTCCGCGCCCTGGGGCGTCCGGGAGACCCGCTCATGACGTGCATTCTGCCCAGCACGCCGAGCGGGCGCGCACCCGGGACGGGCGGACGCACACGACAGGGTGCAGGTGCGTAGGCTGGACCGGCGCCGCTGCGGGCGGCGCCCGGGCCGTGCCCGGAGGACGGCAAGCCGGCCGGACCGGCGCCCGAGACCCTTCAGGAGCACCAGGTGCCCGACGCCTCGCCGATGATCGTCCTGCTCACCGAGCAGGCCCTGACCCCGGGCGACGCCGAGCGGATCACCGCGTTCCACGCCGACGAGTCGCCGGCCTACCACGTCGTCGTCCCGGCCGACACCGATCGCAGCCTGCTCGTCGACGTGCTCAACCACCTGAGCCTGCTCGAGCTCCGCGAGGCGCTCGACGCCGTCCGCGGGCACGACGAGCCGACGCGCGCAGAGGCCGACCTGGCCCTCGCCGCGAGCCTCACCGAGCTGCGCGCCGTGGGTGCGGTGGCCGACGGGGAGGTCGTCTCCGGCGACCCCGTCGACATGCTCGCTGCCCAGATCGCGGCCACCGGCGCCACCGAGGTGATCATCGTCACCCGCCCGCACGCCGTGGAGGACACCTTCCACACCGACTGGGCCTCCCGAGCCCGTGAGAGCCTCGGGGTGCCGGTGCTCCACGTCTACGCCGGCTCCAGCTGGGTCGGCTGACGGCAGCTCCGCTCAGCCGGCTCAGCGGCCGGGCAGCTCGGCCAGACCCCGGCTGAAGATGAGGAACGCCGCGAGCAGCGACAGCCCGGTGAGCTGGGTCTCGGCGTCCTGGTACCACAGCGTCGCCAGGCCGAGCCAGATCGCCAGCCCCATGAGGAGCACCGAGACGATCGGGGACGGCTTCCCCGGCGGGGCCGCCGGCGCCGGGGCCTGACCGCGCTGGACGGCGCGGCCCGGGTCGAGGACCTCGGCCTCGGCGTCGTCCTCGACGTGGCCCTTGGCTCCGATCGGCAGGACGACGTTGAGCGCGTTCGCCACGAGGAACAGGGAGGCGATGAGGGCCGGTACGCGCAGGCCGACGTCGGCGCCCGAGCGCTGGTCGACGAGTCCGAGCACGACACCGAGCACGAGGACGAAGACCGCGACGGCCTTCTCCGTGATGTCGTCGCGGGCAGACTTGGGCGGGATCCGGTCACCGCGCGGAGTCATGCGCGGGGATTGGGTGTCGGCCATCTCGTCCCCTTGTCAGCCGCCGGCGATGATGCAGGACATCGTCATCCCCAACGGTAACGGCAATCGGAGGATCCGCGCAGTGCGGTCGGGAACGCCCCGGCCGGCCATGCGGTTGACCCGGTCGCGGGACGACCGGGCATGCTGGCCCTGGCGGTCGTGCGCCGCGCACGAGCAACGACACCCGGGAGGTGGCATGGCCGACAGCGGACGCGAGTACCCGGTGACGCTCACCGAGGAGCAGTGGCGGGCGCGGCTGTCGAGCGCCGAGTACGACGTGCTGCGCCGTGGCGGGACCGAGCGCGCGTTCTCCGGCGAGTACTGGGACGACCACAGCGAGGGCGTCTACTCCTGCCGTGCGTGCGACACCGAGCTGTTCCGCAGCGGCGAGAAGTTCGACAGCCACTGCGGGTGGCCGTCGTTCTGGGCACCGCTGGCCGGCGACCGGGTCGAGTACGTCGACGACTCGTCGCTCGGGATGCGACGGACCGAGGTCCGATGCGCCAGCTGCGGCTCGCACCTCGGCCACGTCTTCGAGGGCGAGGGGTACGACACCCCGACCGACCAGCGGTACTGCATCAACTCGATCAGCATCCGTCGCGGACCGACGCCGTGAGCACGCGCGGTTCCGACGCGGCGTCGGGACGGCGGACCGCGGCGGGGGCGCCACCGCATCCTGGGACGGCGCCGCGCCCGGCCCACGGCGACGACCTCGGCCTCGAGCCGGAGCTGGCCTGGTCCCGGTGGGCCGACCTGGACCCGGCAACCGCCGACGCGCTGCTCCGGCTGCGGGCGACGCCGACCTCCGTCGGCGGCGGTTCCGGTGCGAACGTCGTTCCGGCCACCGAGCCGGTCGACCTCGACGACGGTACGGAGCACCTGTGGATCCCTGACGACAGCGGTCCGGTCGCCTACCTTCGCCTGCGCGCGCGGCCGCCGGCGGACCGGGGCACGGACGGACCGGGTGCGGTCGTGGAGCGATGGTGCGTGCGCGCCGACGTCCGCCAGCTCGGGCTGGGCAGCGCGCTCGTCGCGGACGTCGTCGCCCGCCACGGCGGGTCGACCCTGGTCGCCGACGTCCCGGCCGAGGCCACGGACGCGTTCACCCGGTTCGGGTTCGTGGCCGTCGCGACCGTCCTGGACGCCACGCCGCCGGGCGTTCCGCTGACGCGGCTGCGCCGCGCCCCAGACGCTCCCTGGCGCGAGTCGTGACCCGCGGCCCGACGGCGCCCGACGGCCGGGACGACGGCCGGGCTCAGCGCAGCGTCGCGACGAGCTCCGCGAGCGGCATCCGAGGACCGGTGTAGAACGGCACCTCTTCACGGACGTGCCGGCGGGCGTCGACCGCGCGCAGGTCGCGCATCAGGTCGACGATCCGGTGCAGCTCGTCGGCCTCGAAGGCGAGCAGCCACTCGTAGTCGCCGAGCGCGAACGACGAGACGGTGTTCGCCCGGACGTCGGCGTAGCCGCGCGCCGCGATCCCGTGCTCGACGAGCATGGCGCGCCGCTCCTCCTCGGGGAGCAGGTACCAGTCGTAGGAGCGGACGAACGGGTAGAGGCACAGGTAGCCCCGCGGCTCCTCCCCCGCCATGAACGCCGGCACGTGCCCCTTGTTGAACTCGGCGGGGCGGTGCAGCCCGACCACCGACCACACCGGGCGCAGGTGCGCGCCGAGCGCCGTCCGGCGCAGCGCGTGGTACGCCTCCTGCACGGTCTCCACCTCGGGCGCGTGCCACCAGACCATGACGTCGGCGTCGGCCCGCAGGCCGGCGACGTCGTACCAGCCGCGCACGACGAGGCCCTTGCCCGCCAGGGACGCCACCTCGGCCTCCAGCTCGGCGACGAGCGCCTGGCGGTCGCCGGTCACCGGGTCGGCCGCGAACACCGACCACATCGTGTACCGGATCGTGTCGTTGATCTCGCGGGTGCTGACCCGCTGCCCCTGCTCGTCGCTCATGGCGTCATCCTCCCAGCGCGGACGGCCGTGAGGCGGCCGGGGTCGTGCCGCGGGACGCGAGACCGGTCACGACCTCGTCGGCCGCGCGGCGGGCGGCCGCGACGCAGGCGGGGACGCCGACGCCGTCGAGCGCGGCGCCGCAGACGGCGAGCCCGGGCAGTGCGGCCACGGCCGAGCGGACCGCCGCCACGAGGTCGACGTGCCCGACGCGGTACTGCGGCAGGGCCCCGCCCCAGCGGACGACCCGGGTCGCCCGCGGGTGCAGCGGCCGGCCGAGGACGTCGCCCGCGTCGGCGAGGGCGAGGGCGGTGAGGTCGGCGTCGTCGCGCTGGAGGACGGTCTCCTCGCCGTGCCGGCCGAGCGAGAGCCGGACGACGACGGTCTCGGGGTCGAGCGCGTCGACCCACGCCCACTTGGCGGACGAGAACGTCATCGCCTTGACGGCGCGGCCCTCGACCGGCGGCACGAGGACACCCGACCCCGGCAGCCCGCCGACGTCGCTGCGCGGCAGGACGAGCGCGACGACGCCGACGCTGGCGGCCTCCACCGACCCGAGCCGGGCCGAGGCGTCGGGCGCCACGCCGCGCAGGAGCCGGGCCGCCGGCGCGGCCGGGATGGCGAGCACGACGCCGTCCACGTCGAGGACCTCCGGGTCGGCGGCCGAGCCGACCGTCAGCCGCCAGCCGGTCGGCGTGCGCGCGAGGCCGCGGACGACGGCGCCGGTGCGGACGGTCACCCCGCGGTCGGCGAGGGCCGCCGCGAGCGCGAGAGGGAGCCGACCGACACCGCCGCGCAGGCCCGCGAAGACGGGCGGCGCCGCGCCGGGGTCCGTCCCGGCGGGGACGACGTCCGGCCCGGCGTCGCGTCCGGCCGCCACCGGGCCGGGCCTGGCTCCCGCGAGCGACGCGCCGCGGACCGCCCGGACCGCGGCGAGCAACGACCCGCCGGCACCGGCGGCCGACCACAGCTGGGGCACGGTCGCGCGCAGCGAGAGCCGGTCCGCGTGGCCCGCGTACACCCCGCCGAGCAGCGGCTCGACGAGTCGGTCGACGACGGCCTGGCCGACCCGGCCGGCGACGTAGGTGGCGACGTCGACGTCGTCGGCGAGCCGGTCCGCGGCCAGGTCCGGCTCGGCGGCGACCCGGTCGACCTCGGAGTCGGTGAGGACGCCGCGAAGACGCTCCGGCTCGCCGGGCACGCCCATCACCGTGCCCGCGGGCAGCGGGAGCAGGACGCCGCCCCGGACCACGTTCGCCGCGGTCGTCGCCGGGTGGACGAGGTCGTCGCCGAGCCCCACCTCGCCGATGAGTCCGACCGCCTCGGGACGCCGGGCGAGGACGGACTCGGCGCCGAGGTCGACCTCGACGTCACCGACGACGCCCGTCCGCAGCAGCCCGCCCACGTCCGAGGAGCCCTCGAGGACGACGACGTCGGGCGCGGGCACCGTGCCGGACAGCTGCCATGCGGCGGCCAGGCCGCTGATCCCGCCGCCGACGACGGCGACGCGTGGGCGGCGCCCGTCGAGCTGGCGTGTCACGAGGTGTCCCGGTTCCTTCCGATCGTGGCGGTCGACGTGACCAGCCTGTCACCCGCCCGGGACGCGACCGAGCCGGGACCGCTACGCGATCGTGACCAACGGCTGGGAACCTCACCGTGTCGATCACAGTCACAGGGCCGGTTCCCGCTCGACCCAGCCTCCGGAGGCCTCGATGAACCGTGCGCCGCAGACGATGCCGATCCCTGTGCCCCGCGCGACCCGACCGAAGCCAGGACGCCGCGGCACCGGTGCGGCCGCTGCGCTCGCGGCGATCCTGACCCTCACGGCCTGCGGCGGGGGCGCCGACTCCACGAGCAGCGGCGGCGGGGCCGCCGCGCCTGCCGAGCGTGCGGCCGGGGACGGCGCGAGCGCCGCAAGCGCCGAGCAGTCCGACGGCGGCGCCGCGACGGGCGCCGACGCGGGCCCGGACAAGGCCGCGGCGTCCGGCGTTCTCGTCTCCGCCGCGCAGGCCGGACAGCGCCGGATCCGGGTCGCCGAGATCACGCTGCAGGTGTCGGCACTCGCGCCGGCCGCGGCCCGGGTGCGCCAGGTCGCCGAGAGCGCGGGCGGCTACGTGTCGTCCGAGACGACCGGCCTGTCTCAGTCGGTGACAGGAACGTCGACGGGCGACGACAAGACCCGCACCGTCGAGGCGGGCGAGGGCGTCGTCGTCCTGCGGGTGCCCGAGCCCGACCTCGACGCCGCGATCGCCAAGGTCGCCGCGATCGGCACCGAGCTGAGCCGCAGCCAGTCCGACCAGGACGTCACCGGCGAGATCGCCGACGTGGCGAGCCGGATCGAGACCCAGAAGCAGAGCGTCGCCCGGACCCGGCAGCTGCTCGCGAAGGCCGCGTCGGTGCAGGACATCGTCTTCATCGAGGGCGAGCTCACCAAGCGTGAGGCGGAGCTCGAGGCGCTCCAGGCCCGCCTGAAGTCGTTGTCCGACCGCGCCGACTTCGCGACGCTCACCACCGTGCTCCAGGTGCCGGGAACGCCGGCGGCCGACGACGAGCCGACGACCGGCTTCCTCGCCGGGCTGCGCGAGGGCTGGGCCGCACTCGTCGCGAGCACGAACGTCGTCCTGACCGTCCTCGGCGCGCTGCTCCCGGTCGCCGTGGTCCTCACCGTCGTCGGTTACCCGGCGAGCGTCCTGCTGCGCCGCCGGTCGCGGCGGCAGGCTGCCGAGCGCGAGGCGGCGGCCGCCCGCTGGGCCGCCCAGCAGGTGCAGCCGGCCGCGCCGCCGGCGCGGGTGCCGGCGATGGCAGGCCCGGCCCCGGCCGGACCCGCGTCGCCGGCCGCCCCGGGAACGGGCACGGGCGGGACCGGCCCGACCGGTTGACGGCCCGGGCGACCGGGCGCACTCCCGACCTGTCCGAGACAGGCTCTCAGGCCGGGTCGGCCGGCAGTCCCTCGTGGACGAGGTCCACGACCCGGCCGAGCACGCCGGGGTCGGCGTCCGGCGGGACGCCGTGCCCGAGGTTGAACACGTGCCCCGGCGCGGCCCGCCCGGCGGCCAGGGTCGCCCGGACGCGCTGCTCGACGACGTCCGCCGGTGCGAAGAGGACAGCCGGGTCGAGGTTGCCCTGGAGCACCGTGCCCGGCACCCGGCGGGCGGCGACGTCGAGCGGCAGCCGGAAGTCCACGCCGACGACCTCCGTGCCGGCCTCGGCCATCGCGGGGAGCAGCTCGCCGGTGCCGACGCCGAAGTGGATCCGCGGCACCGTCGGGTCGAGACCGGCGACAGCCGCGAGGGCGGACGCCGACGCCGGCAGCACCCTCGCCCGGTAGTCGGCCTCGGACAGGGCACCGACCCAGGAGTCGAACAGCTGGACGGCGCTCGCACCGGCCGCGACCTGGACCCGGAGGAACTCCCCCGAGACCTGGGCGAGCCGGGACAGGAGGGCGGCGAAGAGGTCGGGCCGGCCGTACATGAGCGCCTTGGTGCGGTGCAGATCCCGGCTCGGGCCGCCCTCGACGAGGTAGCTCGCGAGGGTGAAGGGCGCGCCGGCGAACCCGATGAGCGGGGTGCCGCCGAGCTCGGCGACGAGGAGCCGGACGGCCTCGGAGACGAAGCCGACCGCGTCCGGTGCGAGCTCGGGGACCCGCTCGAGGTCGGCCCAGGTGCGGACCGGCTCGGCGATGACGGGCCCGACGCCGGGCACGATCTCGAGGTCGACCCCGGCCGCCTTGAGCGGCACGACGATGTCGGAGTAGAGGATCGCCGCGTCGACGCCGTAGCGGCGGACCGGCTGCAGGGTGATCTCGGCGACGAGCTCGGGCCGGCGGCACGACTCGAGCATCGGCACGCCCTCGCGGACCCGGCGGTACTCGGGGAGCGAGCGACCCGCCTGGCGCATGAACCACACCGGGGTCCGTGCCGGACGGCTCCCGCGGCACGCCGCGAGGAAGGCCGAGCTCGCGAGCCGAGGGTCCCTCGGCCGGTCGGTCGTCGGGTCGGTCGTCGTCACGACTGTCGATCCTCGCACGCGTCAGCCCGCGGCGAGCAGGACCACCCCGCCGAGGGCGACCGCGACCCCGACCCGTTGGACGGGGATCATCCGCTCGCGCAGCACGTAGCGCGCGAGGAGCACGGTGGCCACCGGGTACAGCGCGCCGAGCACGGACACGACGCTGACCAGCCCGGACGCCGCGGCGAACCCGAAGAGGATGTTCGCCCCCGAGTCGGCCAGGCCCACGGGCACGAGCGCGCGGGCGTCCGACGGCCGGACCCCGCCCGTCGTCCGCAGTGCGACCGCCACGCAGCCGAAGAGAACGACGCTCGTGACCCGCATGCCGAACAGCGTCATGACCGCGTCGTACTCGGCGCCGCGCGCGATGCCCAGCAGGGCGAGCCCGAAGAAGACCCCGGCCAGGGCGGCGAGCACGACCGCCCGGGCCCGGGTGCCGCCGCCGAGCTCCGGCCCGCTCGCGAGGACCGCCCCGGCCAGGGCCACGACCATGCCGACCGACTGGAGCAGGCTCGGCCGCTCACCGGCGAGGAGGCCGGCGGCGACCGGGACGACCGCGCCCAGGGCCGCGATCGGCGAGACCACGCCCATCGTCCCGGTGGCCAGCGCCGTGTAGAACGCGACGAGCCCGAGCGGTCCGAAGACCCCTGCCACGACCGCCCACCAGAGCCAGCCGGTCGGCGCGTCCCAGGCCCCGGTCGCCAGCATGACCACGGTGACCAGGCCCAGCCCCGCGAGCTGGCTCCACGCGACGACCGCGACCGCGGGCAGCCGGCGGGCCACGAGGCCACCGGCGAAGTCGGCCGTGCCCCACAGCAGGCTCGACAGGAGTGCGAGGACGGCGGCCATCGTCGCACCCTAGCGACGACGCCGACCGCCCCTCGGGGAGGCGCTCGCCGCGCGCCCGGGCGCAAACCCGCGCGTCGCGACGTCCGCTGCGTCACAAGGATGCGTACATTTCCGGTGTGGCCGTGCGCAGGATGCCCGACGAGGCCCCCGAGGAGTTCCTCGCGGCCATCGAACGGCTGCGCTCGGCACGGCTGCGCCCCGAGGTCGTCCTCGAGGAGGTCCCGGCCCCGCAACGGATCGCGCCGCACGCGGTCGCGGTGAGCGCGGACGTCGTCGCGGACGACGAGGAGCTCGCGACCGGTCGGTTCGTCCTGCTCTACGACCCCGCCGGGCAGGACGCCTGGGAGGGCACCTTCCGCGCCGTCACCTTCGTCCGTGCCGCGCTGGAGTCCGAGCTCGGCAGCGACCCGATGCTCGGCCAGGTCGGGTGGACGTGGCTCCAGGAGTCCCTCGAGTCGGTCGGTGCCGAGTACGGCGCGGCCGGCGGCACCGTGACGCGCGTGGTCTCCGAGAGCTTCGGTGCGCTCGGCGACCGTCCGGCGACGGTCGAGATCGAGGTGCGGGCGTCGTGGACCCCGCGGGACGACGTGAGCCTGCACCTGCAGGCGTGGGCCGGGCTGCTCTGCACCGTCGCGGGGCTGCCGCCGCTGCCGAGCGGCGTCGCGACGCTGCCCCGCCGCCGCTGACGTCCGGGCCGTCGCAGGCCGCCTCGCGGGCCGGCACCTCAAGTCCGCTCGCGGCACTGCCGATCGACAGGGTGAGAAGTTCACCACCCTGGCCCTCGCGGCCACCGGCAGGAGGTCAGCGTGACGACGATGGTCGAGCGAACCGGGATCCCCGTTCCACGCCCGGGTCGCTTCGCGGCCATGGTCGTCGTGGCGAACCCCAACCTGCGTGAGGCGGTCGCCCACACCCTGCGCGCCATCGGGGCCCGGCACGTCCTCGAGGTCGGCACGGTGAGCGAGGCCCGGATCAAGGCCGGGGTCGGGATCGCCGACCTCTGCGTCGCCGAGGCCGGTCTGCCTGACGGCAGCGGGATCGCGCTCATCCGCGAGCTGCGCGCCGCCGGCTGGCAGCGCGGCATGGTGCTGACGACGAACGACGACCCGTACAGCGTGCGCGCCGCGATCAGCGCCGGCGTCCGCAGCTACCTCGTCTCGGCCGTCTCGGCGGTGGCCCTGCGGCCGACCGGCGAGCGCGGCGACGGCGTCGACAGCCTGTCCGCCCGGGAGATCCAGGTTCTCCAGCTCGTGGCCGAGGGCAAGTCGAACAAGGACATCGGCCTGGAGCTCGGGCTGTCGGCGCTCACCGTCAAGAGCCACCTCGCGCGGATCGCCCGCAAGCTCGGCACCGGCGACCGCGCCGAGATGGTCGCCACCGCGATGCGGTCCGGCGCCATCGCCTGATGCGGTTCGGCAGGGCGTCGACCCGCGGCCGGGGCGCGGTCGCCCGCGAGCCGGTGGACCCTGCCAGCACGGACTGTCCTACGGTGGTCCTCGTGCCGGCCTCAGACGACGTCCCCGTGACGGTGGGCGACGACGGTCCGGACCCTGAGCCGGCACTGGTCAAGCTCGACACTCCGCGCGACGGCGTCCCGGCCGTCGTCGCGGACGCCGCAGGGCTCGCCGCGGTCGTCGCCGCGTTCGCCGCCGGCACCGGCCCTGTCGCCGTCGACGCCGAACGGGCGTCGGGCCACCGGTACGGGCAGCGCGCGTTCCTCGTCCAGCTGCGCCGCGAGGGCGCGGGCACCGCGCTCGTCGACCCTGCCGCTCTGCCCGACCTCAGCTCGCTCGGCGAGGCCATCGCCGACACCGAGTGGGTGCTCCACGCCGCGAGCCAGGACCTGCCGTGCCTGGCCGAGGTGGGGCTGCGCCCGCGGCGGATCTTCGACACCGAGCTGGGCTCCCGGCTCGCGGGGTTCCAGCGGGTCGGGCTCGCCGCCGTCGTCGAGCAGCTCCTCGGGCTGTCCCTGGCCAAGGAGCACTCCGCCGTCGACTGGTCGACCCGGCCGCTGCCCGAGCCG